>DASYKW010000187.1:0-19400 GCA_035995005.1 Pyrinomonadaceae bacterium | reverse complement strand
AGCTGCCGGAGCAGGCGCGACGCCGCATGGCTGCATTGACTGTCCCTTTGCCGTGGTCAAGTTGGGGCTAAAGGTCTTAAAGGTCTCCCCGCGATCGCGCGTCACAACGATGCAGTCATAGCCCACGTACATAGCGCCGGGCTCAAATGCCGTATCAAACCGCTTCCAAAAATCGCGGCCCTCGGCATACATATTCCGGTCGATACCGAAATTTGGCGCGACGTTTCCCCATTGCCCCGTCTCGGTATCGATCTTGATCATGCCGTTGCCTTGCCCGAGGCCGTAGCCGACACCGTAGACCGTGGTCGGCTTCGTCCGGTCTGGCACGGCGGTCCCGAATTCGGATGTCTGCAGCGGGTACCAATCGAGATTCGTGATCTGACCCAGATCGCCCCGGCTGCGGGTCATGACTCCGCCCGTGTCCTGTTGGGACCCCAACACCCAATATGGATATCGCGAATCTGTAGCGACCTTATAGAGCTGGGCGATCGGGATCTGATAATAGCCGCTCCATGTATGGCCGTCGTCGAGCGTGATAGCCGGTCCCTGATCGAAGCCGAACAACATTCGATGACCATTCGTCGGATCGATCCAAATATCGTGCGGGTCCTCGCCGCCGGGCCCGCCTTTGTAGACATTAAAAGTCTTTCCGCCGTCCTTCGACTGAGTAACGTAGGTCGTGACCACGTAGAGGACGTCTGGGTTTTGTGAGTCGACCCAAACACCCGAGCTGAATGCGCCCTGGCCATTCCCGACCCGCGTGTCTCCTACCGCCATGTGCTGCCACGTATCGCCCTGATCATCCGAGCGATAGAGTCCTGACGGGCCGCCCGGCTGCGGCGGATTGCCGATAACGTACACGCGCTTCCCGTCGGTGTGCATCGCGATCGCCACGCTGATGCGTCCCGCGTAGTTTGGAAGCGTGTCGATCTTTTTCCACGTCTTACCGCTGTCAGTCGATTTGAAGAGTGCCGTGCCGTTTGGCCCTTGCGGCAGACCCCCGAAACCGCCGCCAAAACCGCCGCCAAAACCGCCGCCCGCACCCTGCGAGGTGGCAAACATGACGCTCGGCTTGTCGAACGCATACTCGAGATCTCGTGTGCCGTTGGCGTTCTCGGGCCGAAGTGTGTTTTCCCACGTCTTGCCTCCGTCGGTGGTGCGGTAGATTCCCTGCCCGGCATGTTTCGCATCGCCTTGCGTTGAAACGACAACCTTGTCGGGATCTTTTGGGTCGACACAGATCTTGTTGATCTTTGTCGTCTCGTCGAGGCCTACGTTCACAAAGCTCTGGCCGGCATCGACCGACTTGTACATCCCGTCTCCCGACGACCCCTGGACGGAATCGCCGGTCCCCACGTAGACGATGTTTGGGTCCGATGGTGCGACCTGCACCGCGCCGATGCTGTCGACGTTTTGGAATTGATCGAAGATCGGGAACCACGTTACGCCGCCGCTCGTCGTCTTCCAAACACCCCCGGCCGGCGTCCCGACATAAAAGACACCCTGCTGACGGCCATCGCCGATCGCTCCCGTAACGGCCGAGATCCGGCCGCCATGAAACGGCCCGATGTTTCGCCATCGAAGCCCCGCAAACAAGTTATCGGCGACCGTCTGTGTGATCGCGACGCCAACAAAAAGGGTTAGGCCGACCAGCGCGGTGGGCAGTAAGAAGCGAAATTGTTTAGTCATTCGGATCGACCTCGGTGTATTTGCCTACAATTATCACAATACTGAACAAAAATATGAAGAGGCCTGCCACTAAACAGGCCTCTAATACGGCTTTTGTGTCGGGATAGTTATTGTCTTTCGATTAGGTCCTGATATTGGCGGTCTCTATCCAGTCGAGGCAAGAAGCACCCCCTTACTCCACTTCATTGCTACGGGCCATGCCCTGGGCGAGAGAGTTTAGCCTTAGGATGACAGAGTCGGCTTTTGCGATGCGGTCGACTGGTATGGGGACCCTCAAGTGAACGACATCGACGAGTGGTGTGCGGCGGCTCGGCACCTCGATACGGGATTCAAAATCTATGACGTCGAAGCTTGAGCCCACCCTGCCGCTGACACTCGCACGACGACACGCAAGCAACCGAGGCGAACGGCCGTCCAATGTCCACTCGAAACCTACGCCGTTCAGTGCGACTCCAGTAGTGCGGATCACTACCTCACCCGTCTCGCGGGAAAATGCCGCATCCTTCTGTCGGCGAACAGCCAAAGTGAGTGCACCCACCGCAACACATATAGACGCTATCCCAAGGACAGCGATCGACGGGGAAACCGCTTCGGCAAATGTCCCCCCTAGAACAAATGAGTTGATGCCCACGATCAGTCCCACGAGTACAACGGCAACGACGGAAGTCGCGACTATCAAATGGAAAGCCGCCCGTGAACCTCGTGTATATCGAGCGGATTCCGAGTCGCGGAAATTGCGCCATAGATCCGTGTCACAGACCCACCTCGCGAGTTCCTCGGCTTCGTCATTCATTGACCGCTACTTTTTCTCCATCAAGTGCTGGTACTGACCGCTTTCGACCCACTCGAGGATCTCGGCGACGCGCCAGACGGGGAATGGGTGCGAGAGGCCTGCATTCATGACATCGGCCCAGAAGCGGTCGAGGCGACTGGAGTCGTAGTTACGCTTGAATTCGCGGCCCTGCTCGAGAAAAAGCTCGTAATCGATCTTTGAGGCAAAGGTGCCGCCCGCGAGCTTCATCATCGTGCGGCCGATGACATGCGGATCCTGCGTGACGAGCAGTGCGGCCCGGTCGCAGGACAATTCCGCACGGCGCGCCCACGCCAGCAAGGCGCTCGCAATTCCAAGCGAGACGATCAACTTAATTATCTCGGAGCCGGGCAAGAGGGCCGCGACTGAGCGATTTAAGGCGAATTCGATCAGACGTGCGGCGGTGATGTAGAGCACGTGCTCCGCGTGGATGTGACCGACCTCGTGGGAGATGACGGCGAGAGTCTCCTCGTCATTGAGACGCTCGACGAGACCCGAAAAAAGCACGATTATCGGTTTCTCGACGCCGCCGGTAAAGGCATTTACCAGCGGATTTTGCTGGACGAACATGTCCGGCATTTCTTTGAGCCCAAGCGTGTTGCATGCGATCTCGAGCTTTGCATAGAGATCGGGACACTGCTTTGGCGTGACCTTTACGGCCGAGGCCATAAAAGACACGCGGATGGCCGCCTCGCCTGTCCAAGTGAGCAGTTTCTTGAGCGCCGAATCGACGCCCGGAATTGCCTTTAATGCCGCAAGGGCCTTGGCGTCCGCAGGATGGATGTATTCATCCTTGTGCAGCTCGTGAAATTTTTTGTGCGGCTCGTTAGAGAGCGGCAGCTTGCAGCGTCCGCAATTCGCGGCGCCGTTCACATAGTCCTCGCGGACTTTGTTTACCTGGCCGCAAAAACGGCATTTTACGGAGTGCGATTTAGTTAACTCTTCGCCGGGCTGCTCAGGTTGGGGCGGCTTTTTGCGTGATGGCATAACAGAATTCTATTTGGTTCAGAGGTAGTAACGAAATCGCGGGTGAGAAGTTCAACGGGTGCCCTTACTTTTGCACCCCGCTCGGAGCTGCTCCGGCGGGGCCCCGCGAGAACGTGCGGGCCTCTGCAACTTTCGCTACTTCTTTTTTGAGCGGATATCCCACGCAGTCGCCAGGGCGCTGCGGACGACGTCTGAATTCGCCGTCGCGAGCGTGATCATCGTCGAGCCATTGCGTCCCCACGCGCCCGCGGCGGGATGGAAGGACGGATCGAGTGCGATGTATTCCTCTTGCCGTTCGGCGTCGAACTGCGCCATTCCTTTTGTCAGATCGTCGTTCAGCGTTGCGAAGATCTTATTTCCAACGCGGAAATCGGGATGATTCATGTGCGACTTCTCTTCCGCTCCCGGAAAACCGAGCGCGATAGCGCGAAACTCGTCTGCTGTCATGGACACAGTGTAGACCGGAAACGATGAAACTGGAATAAAGAAAGGCTGCCGAGGCAGCCTTTCTTGAGTGTGAAATGAGCAACGGTCTACAGCTTGAATCCGCCGCGCGTGAGCATCGTCTCAAAGCCAGTCTTGTCCACGCTCTTTATGTAAGCGTCGAGAGGCTCTACGACTCCGGCCTGCACATGAGCAAAAAGCGCATCATTGAGCATCACCATTCCATGATTCTTGCCCGTCTGCATCGTCGATGGGATCTGGAAGGTCTTCCCTTCGCGAATGAGATTCGAGATCGCGGGCGTGACGATCAGGACTTCGAGGGCCGCGACGCGGCCGCCGCCTTTCTTGGGCAAAAGCGTTTGAGCTATCACGCCTTTCAAGGACTCGGATAACATCACGCGGATCTGTTGCTGACGGTCCGCCGGGAACTGATCGATGATGCGATCTACGGTCGACGCCGCCGTCGTCGTGTGCAAAGTTCCGAAAACAAGGTGACCCGTCTCAGCCGTCTCGATCGCGATCGAGATGGTCTCAAGATCGCGCATTTCGCCGACGAGAACGATGTCAGGGTCTTCGCGAAGTGCGGCACGTAATGCGTCTTTGAACGAATCCGTGTGATTGTGAACCTCACGCTGATTTACGAGGCATTTGTGATTGTCGTGGACAAACTCGATCGGGTCCTCGATCGTTATTATGTGGTCTTCACGCTGTTTGTTGATCGAGTCGACCATCGCGCAGAGCGTCGTCGATTTGCCGGAACCGGTCGGCCCGGTGACAACGACAAGACCTTTCGACAAGCCGCAAAGATCCATGATGGCCTTGGATAATCCAAGCTGCTCTGCGGTCAGGATCTTTGACGGAATGATGCGGAAAACCGCTCCCATTCCTTTCCTGTCCTCAAAAATATTGCACCGAAAACGCGCTAGGCCAGGGATCTCGTATGCGAAGTCCGTGTCACTTCTCGCGGCAAATTCTTCCTGGTTTCTTGGCGGCATGATCGACGTCAGCAGGTCGCGCATCGTCTCGGCGGTCAACGCGTTGTCGCCCTGTTGAAGCTGCTTCATCTTGCCGTCCTTGCGAATCATAGGTGGCATCGACACGGACAAATGCAGATCCGACGCACCGAGCTCCGCCATCGACTGAAAGAGTGCGTCCATCCGCGACGCCATCGCGGAATTTGCCGGAGCGGCTACAAATGCTGCCTCGGCGGGCGGCTCAGGAATATACGCCGTAGGAGCGGCCGGTGGCGGTGCGGCCGCCGGTGCAGGCGGCGGGACGAATGTCTCGATGGGGGGCAAAGACGGATGTTCCATACGGTTAGGCGGGTCCGAAAACTCGATCTCAAGGTCGGTGACCGGGCGCGAAGGTATTTCTTCACCCAGAAAGTCCGAGCGGCGGCGAAGTGGTGGGTCGGGAGCAGTATCTGAGAAAACGGTTTGGTAGCTCGGGTCGTTGACGTCTATGATCTCGATCTCCGGGCCGCCGCTGGGCACGTATTCCTGCGCGGGCTCATCAACCATCAGCTCCGGGATAGTCGATGTTTCATAGGTGTGCTGCGAGTTCAGATCGTAGGCTGATGATGAGCTCTCGAGCTCAAACGCAACCTGATCATATGACGGCACACTCGTCTCAAACGCCGCTTCTGCCTGATAAACAGGTGCAGGCTCGTACGCGGGTGCTGGATCGTACTCCGGCTGCGGCTCGGGAGCGAACTCGGATGCCGACTCGGCCAAATATGCTGGTGGAACGTCAGGCAGCGGCTGCGGCACGTTTATGGAGGGGCCCGAATTCTCCCCGATCACCGGACGAATGGCGACGATAAATCCGGCCGACGACTTTTGCACCGTAAAGTTAAAATTGCCGAGTTCGTGCGCGTGAACAAACTCTATTTCGTTACTGTGCGGCAGCTCGGACTTTGCCTGCGGCGGAATGATCGGAAAGACCATCGTGCTGATCTGCGTGCCCATGAGCGGCACCTGACCAACGTCTGACGTGCTATTCTCGGCGACGAGATAGGGATTTTTATTCGGCTCCAGCCGCAGCTCGTCGCTGCAGGATGAAAGCAGTTTTTGCAGGTAATCGTTTAACCTTTCCATACGTGGGGCAGCCGGGCCGCGCTTCGAGCGGCAGCGAAAAAGTGGAGACGAGACAAAGTGCGGAGTAGACGAGCCTGATCTGGCTCAATTGTTAAATTAACATAGGCAAACAATGTTTGTCACGTGTTTTGTGCGGGTCAAACGGTCACGGATTCGCGGTACTCGCCCCAGATAGAACGCAAACGATGACTGATCTCGCCAACGGTGACGTGGGCTTCGACCGCCGTGAGAATGCGTGGAATAAGATTTTCGGTACCTTTCGCAGCCTCTTCAATCGACGCTAAAGCCGCCTCGGCCGCTGTGGCGTCACGTTTTGCCCGGACAGAATGCAGGCGAGCGACCTGTTCGCGCTCAATGCGCTCGTCGATCTTCTGGATCGGAATCGGAATTTCTTCTTCGATCTGGAATTTGTTCACGCCCACGACGACTGCGTCCTGGGTCTCGACGGCGCGCTGGTACTCGTAGGCCGCATCCTGGATCTCCTGCTGGACGTAACCTGTCTCGATCGCGCGAAGCATTCCGCCCATCGCGTCGATCTTTTCTATATAGTCGAGCGCGAGTTTTTCGAGTTGGGTCGTCAATTCCTCGATAGCATAACTGCCGGCGAAAGGATCGACCGTATCGGCGACGCCGGATTCGTGAGCGATAACCTGCTGCGTACGAAGCGCGATCCGAGCCGCGTTCTCGGTCGGCAGACCCAACGCCTCATCCATCGAGTTGGTATGCAGGCTCTGCGTGCCGCCCAGCACGGCGGCTAGGGCTTGAATGGTCGTCCGAACGATGTTGACCTCGGGCTGCTGTGCCGTAAGCGTGGAGCCGGCCGTCTGCGTGTGAAACCGCAGCATCATCGAGCGCGGATCTTTGGCGCCAAAGCGGTCCTTCATTATTCGTGCCCACAGACGACGCGCGGCACGGAATTTTGCAATCTCCTCGAGCAGTTGGTTATGCGAGTTGAAGAAGAAAGATAACCGCGGCGCGAACTCATCGACCGCAAGACCAACCTCAACCGCAGCCTGAACATAAGCAATACCATCCGCGAGCGTGAACGCGATCTCCTGTGCGGCGGTCGAGCCAGCCTCGCGAATGTGATAGCCCGAGATCGAGATCGTGTTCCAATTCGGCACCTCGGCGGCACAAAACGCGAACGTATCTGTTATAAGCCGTAAGCTAGGTTTTGGCGGGTATATATAAGTGCCGCGGGCGATGTATTCCTTGAGAATGTCGTTCTGGATCGTGCCCGAGACCTTTTCGAAAGGCACGCCCTGTCTACGCGCGACCGCGAGATAAAGCGCCAACAATGTCGACGCGGTCGCATTGATCGTCATCGATGTCGACACCTTATCGAGCGGAATGCCGTCGAGCAGTGTCGACATATCGTCAAGGCTGTCGATCGCGACGCCGACCTTCCCAACCTCGCCCACCGCGAGCGGATCGTCGGAATCGAGTCCGATCTGCGTCGGCAGGTCAAAGGCGACGCTCAATCCCGTCGTTCCTTGGGAAAGTAGATATTTGTATCGCTCGTTCGACTCCTCGGCGGTCGCAAACCCGGCGTACTGCCGCATCGTCCAAAATTTGCCGCGGTACATGCTGGCGCGGACGCCGCGAGTGTACGGAAACTGGCCCGGCGCACCGAGATCCTTTTCGTAATCTACAGGCTCAGCATTATCTGGGTTGATATCGGCCGGAAGCTCAATGCCTGATGAAGTTTTGAACGACTCGCGACGCTCTGCCATTGGCGATAGACTAGCATGAGTGAACTACTACAACTACTTCACGGAGATCGAGGATACGTTTGTCCGCCGTCGCGGCAGGCATCTCTTTTTAAGCCCGCTGGACTGGGCCCTGATCGACGGATGGAAGGAGCGCGGAATACCGCTGCACATCGTTATCCGGTCGATCGAATCGGTCTTCGACGTCTTTGACCGTCAGCCTATTGGCACGCGGACGATCAAGAGTCTTTTCTACTGTCGCGAGGAGATCGAGGCGCAGTATAACGAGTGGCTTACGTCACGCGTTGGTTCGACGGAGGACACCAACGACAAAGCCGTCTTCCCGGCCGAGTCTATCGCCGCTCACGTCAGGAACGCGATCGAAAAACTTCAGTCGAACGCTAACCAGAGCCTGGCCGAGGATCTCGCTCGCGCGACAGGGCGGCTCGAGGAGCTCGCCGCGGATCTCACCGGCAACATGGAGTCCATCGACGGCACACTCGGCGACATCGAAAAACTTCTCGACCGGGCCATGCTGACAAATTGGGACAAGCAGCATCTAAAGGTAATTGAGAAAGGGATAGCCGGCGAGCTGCGTGCCTACAAAGCCGAGATGGAGCCCGAGGCATATCGCAACACCTATGAGCTGATGCTGCTCAAACGGCTTCGAGAGGAGGCCGGCATCCCTAGGCTCGGTCTTTTTTATTTATGAAGAAGTTTCTCGTACTCGCTGTTGTCGTCCTGTCGCTCGCGTCCACGGCCGCACTCTCGCAGCCAAAGCCCCGGCCGCGTTCGACGCCGGCGAAACTTCCCGCAGGCGTTCCCGTCAAGCCCGGCACGACCGCCGTCGACAAGACGTTTGCGTGGGAAAAGGGCGAGGTCTCGGGCCGCACCTACACAAACCATAGCCTGGGCTTTGAAGTCACTTTCCCCGACACCTGGCTCATTCCCGACGACGATTTTGAGACGTACATGAAGTCGCAGGGCTTTGACCTGAGCCTGAAAGCCCCCGATTCGCTGCCGCCGGCTTCAAAGACAAAGGTCAACGCGGCGTTAAAAAAGGTACAGGTCCTGCTGACTGCCTACCGCTCGATGCCCGGAATGGCCGACAACGCGATCGTGCGCATCTCGGCAGAGGACCTTGCAGCCAACCCGCAGATCAAGGACGCAGTCGATTATCTCGACGCGGTCCGCACAATGTACGGGACGATGCGGCTGCCCGCAGACTTTAAGTACACGGAAACCGGAGCCGAGAAGCTTGGTGCACATCAATTCGGTTATATCGACACCTCTTCTAAAGACGGCAAAAAGCGTCTCTATGTCACCGTAAGTAAAGGCGTCGCGGTACTGTTTACCATCTCCTACACCGATGCTCCGGACCTTGAGACGCTTCGCAGCGTCCTCGCCGCCGGCAACTTCAAGCTACAATAGCTCTACTTGTGAGTAAACAATATTCAGTCGGCGACGTTCTTGACGTCCACGTTGAGAAGATCGTGCCGCGCGGCTTTGGCTTGGCCTTCGCGGAAAAGCTTACCGTTCTGATCCCGCTCGCCGCTCCCGGCGACGAGCTTCGCGTCGTGATCCGCGAGATCAAGAAACGCCTTGCTTTTGCCGAGATCGTCGAGGTCCTGTCGCCCGGCAAAGATCGTGTCGCTCCGCCGTGTCAGTATTTCGGCACATGCGGCGGATGTGACTTTCAGCAGCTCGCGTATCAGGCGCAGCTGGACGCTAAAGTTGCCATTATTCGCGACTCGCTCGCCCGGATCGGTAAGATCGAATTTGCAAACGATATCCCGATCATTTCGAGCTCGCCGCTCGCCTATCGCTCGCGCGTCCGTTGGCAGGTAGACCGCGAGACACGCAACTTTGGCTATTTCAAACGCAACTCGCACGAGGTCGTCAACGTTGAGGCTTGTCCAAAGCTCACGCCCGAGTTGAATGCGGTGCTCGCGAGTCTCAGGAACACGATAGACTTGGCGACGGTTTGGTCGGACCGTCTTGAGATCCAGGCAGTTAGCGGCGGGACCGGCGACGTGTCGATCCGCAGCAGCGAGGGCAACGAGCCGGCGGCTGAGGTCTCGTGGAGCTCAGGAGGCGAAACGTACGCATTTACCGCCGAAACCTTTTTTCAGGCAAATAAGCTTCTGGTACCGCAGCTTATCGACGCGGCGATCGGCGGAGCAAAAGGAGGAACAGCCTTCGATCTATATAGCGGTGTCGGTCTCTTCACGTTGCCGCTGGCAAGGGCCTTTGAACGCGTGATAGGCGTCGAGGAGCACGCGGCCGCCGCTGCATTTGCAAAGCAAAACCTCGAGAACGCTGGCCTAACAAATGCAAAGGCCGTCACCCGCAGTGTCCAATCGTTTCTCGCCGACAACCGTACGACCAATGTCGATCTCGTTCTCCTCGATCCGCCGCGTGCCGGCACCGAAAAAGGCGTGATCGCCGCGATCGCTAAGCTAAAACCGAAAGCTATCTCATATGTCTCGTGCGACCCTTCTATCCTCGCCCGCGACCTCCGCGAGCTGCTTGATTCGGGTTACAAGATCGAAAACCTGACCGCTCTCGACCTCTTTCCGCAAACTCACCATGTCGAGACCGTTGCCCGCCTCACGACAAAGTAGTCCGTCAAAGTCCAGCTAACTCCTTATTATCGAGGTATTTCCAGCGTCCAAACGGCCGCAAAAGGTGGCTCAGTATGCCAGAAGACACAGCTTCGACCTAACGTCTGTCATGCTACCCCTATCCTTGCCAGCGCCCGCTCACACCCCGGTCGCGGGCAGCGACCAATAACCAATCATACGGAGGAAATCATAATGAATCAGATGACACAGGCATCCATCGACAGGGCGACGGACGCTCCGATACACGGTCTCAGCGCTACTAATAAGGGCAACGGCGGCAGTTGGAGCTCAAGCCTCTCTTACCTTTTGATCGGCGGCGGCATCGGCGCCGGACTCGCTTTGCTTTTCGCACCAAAATCCGGCAGCGAGCTTCGCGGTGATATTTCGACGGCCGCACAGCTTGGCCTGGACCGAACGCGCGATCTCACCGGCAAGGTCGTCGACCAGTCAAAGGATATCTACTCAAGCCTTAAGGACAAGGCCGATCAGTACACCGGCGGTCTCGCAAGCAAGGTCGAGAGCAATGTTCTCGATATGGCCGGCAAGCTTCCGAATGGCGACGGCGAATTGCTCGAGGGCCTTTCGGACGGAGCAATGTCTGATACCGGCACGACCGGCGGTAAGGAAAAAGGTAGTGGCAAATCGTCCTCGACCGGATTTTAAGATCCGCCCATAGACGACGACATTCGAGCCCCGTGTCCCCGGCACGGGGCCGACCAGGAGAATAAAATTTTAAATCCGGGAAATGCGGCGTTCCACGCATCTAACCGCAATGTTGCCAATGGTTTCCCTGCCCCGTTTGGGATGGGAAAAGCATTTGCAGCACGTCAGCGACAGCCTCTCCCCGTGGGGCATCGACACGACCTGACTCAGGCCCCCCGATCCACTCCACAGGAGGAGAAATATGAAAACGTTATCTATTCAATTCAGATTACTGACCATTGTTATGGTACTGGCGGGAGCTTTCACGGCTTCCGCCCAGCCCCGCGTTTACACCGCGCGCGACACCGACGTACGTGCTCTCTTTACTCGAATCGAGACACGGACCAATTCATTTAAAGCCGCTGCCGAGCGCTCGCTCGACCGCAGTGTCTGGAACGGGACCAACCGCGAAGACTCGATGAATCAGGTGATCGCTAACTTCGAGACGTCGACCGACCGTTTGACGACGAACTTCAACTCGCGCCGCTCGACCGCGGCCGATGTGCAAGACGTCCTCAATAAGGCAGTTCTCGTCGATCGATTGGTGAGGAACAACAGGCTTTCGACGGCGGCGACAAGCGACTGGTCGCTGATCCGCACGGACCTCGACACGCTCGCAGGTTATTACAGTATTCGTTCGGACTGGAATTCGGGCTACGGCACGGGTACCGGCGTCATCGTAACGCCCGCGGGCCGCGGTTGGGGAAATAACCCTTATACGGCCAACGATCGCGACATGCGGACGCTCGTGAACCGGTTGCGATTCCGCTCAACGTCATTCAAGCAGGGCTTCGACAGGTGGAACAGCCGCCGAACCGGCGTTTTCTCGGGCGTAAACAACAGCAACGAGATCGCAACCTCGGTAGCCGAGCTCGACGCGGCACTTAATGCTTACGGCGGGGCTTACACCGGCACGACCGGGCGCGACCTCGACTCCATCCTGCGTCCGGCATCGGCGATCGACGCTTATATGAAGGCCAACCGCGCCAACGCCGACCTAACGAGCCGTTGGGGACTCATCCGCACGGACATCAATACGCTGACCGGTTATTACGGAATGAATAACTGGGATTGGCAGACGCCCCGCTGGGACAACGACACCCGAGGCGGCGGAGGTTGGAATAACGGCGGCGGCCGTGGCGGACGCGGCTTTGACGCGATGATCACAGGCACCTACCGGCTCAATACCTCGCGAAGCGATGTAGTCTCGGACGTGATCGACCGCACGCTTGGCACGTCATATGACGCGACCCAGCGTGACCGCCAGCATCGCTTCCTCGAGCGTCGCCTCGCCTCGCCTGACATGATAGTTATCGAAAAACGCGGTAACGACATCACGATGGCGTCGTCGAACGCACCCCAAGTTACGCTCAACGCTGACGGCACCAAACGGACCGAGACTTCGCCTAACGGCCGCTCGGTCACGACAAGTGTCACCTCTGCGGGTCGCGACATCACGATCAACTATGAAGGCGATCGTGCGAACGACTTTTATGTCAGCTTCACGCCAGCAGGCCAGGGTCTGACGGTTGTCCGTCGCGTTTATCTCGAGGGCCAGAATCAGCAGGTTACGGTCACTAGCTTCTACGACAAGACCGACGAGGCGGCTCGTTGGGACTCGATCACGTATACAAACAACGGCGGCGGATACAACGGCGGAGTTGTAAACAACGGTGGCACCTTCGTCATACCGAACAACACATCGTTGATCGCAACGCTCGACACGCCGCTCTCGACGCGGACCGTCCGCGACGGCGATGCGTTTCAGATGACGGTAAATTCACCGGGGCAATATTCGGGTGCGATCATCCGCGGAACGGCCTCAGGCACTCGCTCGGGATCGGTCACCGGACGGGCGAATATGTCGCTCAACTTTGACACGATCCAGCTTCGCAACGGACAGACGTATAAGTTTGCCGGTATCGTCGACGGCGTCCGCACGGCTGGCGGCGAAACGGTAAGCGTCAATAACGAGGGTGTAGTTCGCGACAACTCTCAGACCAACAAGACCGTCACGCGGACCGGCATCGGTGCGGCCCTCGGGGCCATCATCGGTGCGATCGCGGGCGGCGGTTCTGGTGCGGCGATCGGGGCCGCAGTCGGTGCGGGTGCCGGTGCGGGCAGCGTCGTCCTTCAGGGGCGAGACAATCTCGAGCTTGCGACCGGAACGGAGTTTCGCATTACCGCGACAGCCCCGGCCAGCGTCGACACACCGTAATGGTGCCTTGAACAAGTTTGAGGCCCGGCTTAACGCCGCGTTCTCACTCCCAAGGGAACGCCCGCTTGTCTTTGGACAGGCGGGCGTTCCTGTCATCTGGCGAGACCGTGGGTGGTTTGGCGCCACCGCGACCGCCCATCCGGAAAGCGCCACCGGACCTGGTCCAAAAAATTGTTATGGTGGACCTTTGTCACGGAAAAAAGTACAGAAAAACTACCGCGATGAGTCTCAGCAACGGGTGATAGTACCGAGATCTAGGTCTGAAAAACGGGAAACGAGTATTCTGTCTATTTCGACACTTCGACGCTGTTTGCGGCAAGTGTGCGGCCGATCGAACGGTTGAATTCGGAGATAGCCTTGTTGAGATCGGTACGGGCCTGAACCTCGCGGCCGCGCGCGGTGGCTAGCTCGGTCTGACGTTGCAGGACCAGAAAGTAGGTCGTGAGGCCGCCGCGAAACTGCCTTTGCTCACTCTCGTAGATCTGCTCAGCGGCCTCGCGGCCGTCGGTCGCGGCTCGCAGGCGTGATTCTGCAGAACGCAATGCCTGAAGGCTGTTGCGAACCTCGGCCTCAATATTCAACTCAGCCTGGGCACGATTATTCTCAAGCTGCTGCCCTCGGACGATCGAGCTGCCGAGATTTGCCTTGGCGGTGCGGTTAAAGATGGGGAAACCGATCTGAATGCCGGCACGGTAAGTCGGAAATTGGTTTTGCAAGAGATTTGTAATCGATCGCGTGTAACCTCCGCGCAGGAGATCGGGTACGGACGCGGAACCGCTTGACAGCGGGTTTGGCGTGCCCGCAAGCCCTGCTGACGTATAGGACGAAACGAGGTCGATCTGCGGTTTTGTCTGATTGCGGTAAAACTTTTGATCGATCCGGTTGATGTCCTGGTTAATCTCCAGTTGCTCGATCTCGGGCCGGCTCTTTATGGCCTCGGCCGTCGCGAGTTCGAGTGCCAGTTGCGGCACCTCGAGTTCGGCCGGCGTGATAGGCGTCAGCGGCCGTGACCACTCGGGCGAGCTGCGATCGGCGAGAAGCAGCGTCTTCAACGTGTTCTCGTTACGCGTTACCGTCTCTTGAGCAGCGTAAACATTCTGCTCAAAGGTCGAGACCTGAGCCTGCGCCTGCACGATATCGATCGGTGCCAGCACGCCCTTATCAGCCTGCCGTTTATTGCTCTCAAGCTGGTCGCGAGCCTGCTTAAGGGTATCGACCTGCACTTGCAGGTTTCGCAGGGCAAAGTATAGGTCCCAATACGCCTGCTCGGCCGTTGAGATGATATCCATCGCCCGCTGACGAAGCTGCGACTCGGAAATATTCACGTTCTTGCCCGCGATCATAATGTTCCGCCGATTCGCATCGATACTGCGATTTCGCCAGAGGGGCTGTGTGAATGTTGCGACAAGATTTGTCGGAAATTGCGGGTTGAGGGTCGCGTTGCGGTTGCTCGTGTTTGTACGGGCCTGGTTAAAGACCACGTCGTATGAACCGCCAAATTTTGGCACGAATCCGGACACGCCTAGATCATTAAAGACCTGCTTCTGCGTCACGGACCCGTTTACCGCGCCGCCGATCGTCGATGCCGTGGGCGTCGTACGGGTCTCATAAAACGTTTGCGAATTCACGAACGGATCGTAGATCCCCCGGGCCGCCCGCCACGCGAAATCCGCGATATGGACGCTCTGCCGAGATGCGTCGATATCGTTGTTGTTCTTGAGCGCCATCTCTATCGCGTCCTGCAGCGTTAGAGACAATTCAGTTCCAGTCTCTACTCCGATCCGTGATTGATCGGGCATCGGCGGCAGGGGCTTTGCGAATGACGGCTGCGTCGGCAACGGCTCATTTGACGGAATTTGATAGTCCGGGCCAGGCGTTGGCGTCGGTGTCGGCGTTTGTCCGACGACGCAAAACGTGCACAAGAAAAGAACCGCCGCGGCGAGCGGCAGGGATCTTGTTAGGTAGATACTGCTTTTTGACAAGATCATCAATTCAAACTACGCCGGGTCCTGTGAGCCCTCGACGTCGTCGTCCGCAGCTTTTCGCCTGCGGATCAGGTTCCAAAACTTCTCGCCCGCGTTAGCGATGCCACGGAAATAACGAAATTCCTTTGCGTCGTCGAAGAGCGAATAGAACACCGGCACCGCGAGCAACGTCAGCAGCAAACAGAGCGATTGTCCGCCAACAACGAGGATCCCGATCGAGCGGTTTGTCGCCGCACCTGCTCCGCTGCCGACAACGAGCGGCATCATGCCCGCGACGAGTGCGATCGTCGTCATTAGAATAGGTCGCAATCGATCCCGATTCGCCTGAATGATCGCGTCATAACGGCTCATTCCGTGCGAGCGGAGTGTGTTCGTGTGATCGATCTGTAAAATAGCGTTCTTCTTCACGATGCCGAAGAGGAGCAATATTCCCAGCGCCGAAAAGATGTTGAGCGTCTGCCCGGCGATAGCGGTCGAGATCAACGCAAATGGCACTGAGAGCGGCAGCGTAAGCAAGATCGTCACAGGGTGAATAAAGCTCTCGAACTGCGCCGCAAGGATCAGGTACATGAATACGAACGACAGCAAAAATGCCAGCAGGAACGAGGTGTACGCCCGCTGCAGCTCCTTTGACTGACCTTGCACGCCGCTCGTGTATTCCGGCGGCAGGTTGAGGTCCTTGACATAGCCTTGAAGCTTGGTAAGAGCATCAGATTCCGACGAATTCGGCGGCAGGCTCGACGAGATCGTGACAACGCGTTGACGGTTGAGACGGGCGATCGACGACGGACTCCGTGCCTCATGGATCGTTACTACCTGCGATAGATCGACCGGCGTACCTTTTGACGAGGAAACGGTAAAGTACGACAAATTCTCACGGGTTCGGCGAAAAGGTTCGTCCGCCTGCACTACGACGTCGTACTGCTGCGTGCCTTCGTTGAAGGTCGAGACCCGCTGCCCCGCAGCGGCAATGTTCAACGCCCGAGAGATGTCCGCCGCCTGCACGCCGAGATCCGCGGCCTTAGTGCGGTCGATCACGAACTGCACCTCGGGCGTGCCGACATCTACCGAATTGTCGGGATCGCGAAACGTGGGGTCCTGCTTCATCCGGTCGACAAGCTGATCTGCATACTTGTTGAGTGCGTCCATGTCCGGCCCGGATATGTAGTAACCGATACCTGAACCACCACGACCGAGGCCGATACCCTGGGCGATCGACGACGAAGCCGAGACGTTGATGCGCCAATCCGCGTTCTGATATGGCTTGACGAGCCCTCTGGCAATATTGATAAGCTCTGCCTGTCCCTGTTTTCGGTCGCTAACCGGCACAAGACTTACGGAGACGCTGCCGGAATTGCCCCCGCCACCCCCGCCGAATCCTCCCGCGTTCACGACCGTATTCCTGAGGCCTGGCATTCGTTGACGAACATCTCGAGCGATACGGTCAAGTATCGACTGCGTCGCGGCGAGCGACGTCCCTTGCGGGCCGCGGACGTTGATCTGAAAGATCGACTCGTCCTCATCCGGCAGGAAAGCCATACCGACAAATTTGTATAACGGCACGATCGACGCAACCGTAACGAGGCAGATAAGGACGACCGCCCACCGGAACCGCATTGCGAGGCGCAGCAGCCAGGTATAGGTGCTTTCTATGTAGTGAAACCAGCCCGACTTTGAGCCGTGCTCTTCCCCGGTGGGTTCGTCCGTAAGAGTTACGGAATCGTCGGCGCGATGACGCTCGAGACTTGTGTCGATCTCCGAATGCGGATCAGCGACCGTGGGTACGGGCGTTTCATGGGCTGGCCGCTTGATCCACCGCGCGGCGAGCATCGGCGTCAGCGTAAAGCTAACGATCAGCGAAACGGCGATAGCCGCCGCCGACGTGAGCCCAAAGCTCGACATAAAGCGCCCGACGATCCCGGTCATAAAGCCGACCGGAATAAAAACTGCAAGCAGGGCCAGCGTTGTCGCCAGGACCGCGAGGCCGATCTCACGGGTGCCCTCGACGGCCGCGCGAAACGGGTCCATACCCTTTTCCTCGACAAAGCGGTAGATATTCTCGAGCACAACTATCGCGTCGTCGATGACAATGCCGACCATCAGTGTCAACGCAAGCATCGTCATCTGATTGAGCGAGTAACCGAGCGCCGCGATGAGGGCGAATGCCGCGATGATCGACGTCGGGATCGCTAGAGCGGCAATCACCGTTGTACGGATGTTCCACAGGAAAAGAAAAACAACGATCGCCGCAAATATTGCGCCAAGAACAAGGTGCTCCTCGATGGCTCGCAATGACGTCTCGATAAATTCCGACTGATCACGGACGATAGCGATCTTGAAGTCCTTGGGCAGCGTCGGGATGATCTGCGCCATTCGATCCTTGACGTTGCGGATGAGCGCGACGGTGTTAGCACCGGATTGCTTCCTGATGCCGACAGCGACCGCTGGATTCCCGTCGAGAGATAAAGTGTTGGATGGGTCGGCCCCGCTCTGCTCGACACGGCCGATGTCCTTGAGCTTGATCGAGAAATCGTTCTTCGTTGCAATAACGATGTTGCTGAATTCCTCGACCTTGGTTAGCTTACTTATCGTGCGAAGGCCGACCGTCTTGCCCCCTTCCTGCAGCGTGCCGCCTGGTGATTCCTGGTTTTGGGCCGTGACCGCCGCTGTCACCTGCGTGACCGAGAGTCCGTAGGCACGCAAACGGTCTGGGTCTATGTAGAGCTTGATCTGCTTTGGCCGTCCGCCGAAGATGATCACCTCGCCAACGCCGTCAGCGGACTCGATCCTGTCCGCGATGAGCGTCTGGACCATGTCGCTCAGCTCGATCACATCACGCGGAGCGCTGACGGAATACATCAGGACAGGCGAGGAATCCGGGTCGCTTTTTCGGGCGATCGGCGGATCGGCGTCCTCAGGCAGGCGATTGATGACCGTGCTTAGTTTTTGCTGGACCTCCTGGAATGCCTGGTCGGGATTCTTTTCAAGGTTGAAGGTAAGCGTTATGTTCGATCCGCCGCGAGACGATGACGATCGCATCTCGTCGATGCCCGGCACCGTGTTCAACGCCCCTTCGATCGGGTCAGTAACCTCGGTCTCCATCTCGGCGGGAGCCGCCCCCGGATTACTTGTCGAAACGGAGATGGTCGGCAGATCGATCTTGGGAAAGCGATCAACGCCGAGCGTGAAAAAGCTAAAACCGCCAACGACCGTCAAGAACATGACGATCACGGTCGCAAAGACCGGACGGTGTACACAGATCTCAGCCAGCCATTGCATCTACTAAAAAACTACCTTTGCCCCCTCGAAAAGCTGGTCGAGATTGCTTATCGCGATTACCTCGTCGCCCGCAACGCCTGAAATGATCTGCTGATAATCGCCCTCTTCGGGGCCAAGCTGCACGACGCGGAGTTTTGCAACGCCATCCTGAACTACAAATACCTTGAATGAATTTGTCGTCGCATCGCTTGCGACCGCGGCCTTTGGAACAAAAACGCCCTGCGTGCCGCCCTCACGAGTGATATTCGCGGTGGCGAACATCCCCGGGCGAAGAGCGTTATCTCCATTCTCGATCAGAGCCTCTACTATCGCCGACCGCGAATTGATATCGACCGCGGGGTTCACCGCGGAAACGGTGCCGGCAAAATTGCGGTCTTTGTACGCGTCAACCTGCAGAGATACTCCGCGTCCGACGATCACACTCGGAACATCGGCCTCGGCCACCTGGATCTGCGCCTTGATCGGATTTGTCCGCAGGAGCGTGATGATCGGCGTGGACGACGACACAAACTCGCCAACGGCGACTGCCCGTACGCTGACGTAACCTGCGAATGGCGCAAAGACGACGGTATCGAGAATTGCCTTCTGAGCCTCGGCTACTTGATTCTGCGCCGCCTCGACATTTGCCCGAGCCGCGGCGATGGCCTGATTGCTCTGTTTTGCGGTGTTGACGGCGGCAGCTAGCTGCTCTTTCGCCGCGTTCGTTTTAGCACGTGCCGTATCGCGAGCGGTGCGATAGGTCTCATAGGTTGCCATCGCGACGTCGCCGGTTTCGGTCAACTCGCGATAGCGCTTTTCGTTCGCCTCGGCCTGCTTCTGCTCGGCGAGTGCCTGCTGATAGTTTGCGTTGGCCGTC
>DASYKW010000186.1:0-18542 GCA_035995005.1 Pyrinomonadaceae bacterium | reverse complement strand
GCTACGTCCGATCCCGAGTCGAATGCACATGTCGTCGAGGGCCAGACCGTCAATGCGGCGGTCGAGTCCGCTCAGGGGTCTAACGGCCATAAGGAACGTGAGCTTTCGCACGCCGACGTTGAGAAGTTGAATAAGGAGCTCGACAGCATTTCGTTCTACATTGAGAACGATTACAACGAACTCGCCGAAAAAGCTCTCGACGAGATCGCCAGTGAATTTGGCGAGCGGCCTGAGATCAGCGAACTGCGAAAGCGCATCGGTCAGGAGCCGCCCGAGGTGGCGGAGCTGATCGAGGATGTTGCCGAAGTTCAGGTCGAGGTGACAGCAAACGCGTTCGGCATTGACGAGATCCGTTCTGAATTCGGCCTTGAGGGCGGTGACGACACGGCCGCAGGCGACTATGACACGCACTATCAAATGGGCGTTGCATATCAGGAGATGGGACTCATGGAGGACGCGATCCGTGAATTCCAGGACGCCGTGAATCTTGTCTCGCCGACCGAGCGCCGCTTCTTTCAATGTGCAAACCTTCTCGGCCACTGTTTCTTGGCGAACGGCAAAGCCCATCACTCGATCACGTGGCTTGAGCGGGCGCTTGAGAATACCGATCTCTCGGACGAGGAGCAGCACGGCGTTTGGTATGAGCTCGCACTCGCACACGAAGCGAATGGCGATGAAGAGAGCTCCACAGGATTCTTCGAAAAGATCTACGCCGAGAACGTCGATTTTCGCGACGTTGGCGACCGCGTAAAGGTGCACGTGCCAAGCCGCTGAAGCAGCCTTAGCCAAGGCTAAAAAAGGTTATACTGACGGGAATGGTTGAACGCCTGACCGTCGTTTTTTTTGTACTTTTATGCCTTTTGCTCGGGGTCTATCTGATCCTGTCGCCTTGGGATGCGCTCTTTGGCCCGTGGGGTGAGAACGCCCTGCTTGTCTACGTTTCCGATAAGGCCGGTGCTCCCGTCATACAACGCGCCGTAGCGTCTACGTGGTTTCGCGGTGCCGTGACCGGCCTCGGCGTGATGAATCTCCTCATCGCCTTTTGGGAGATCGCCCATTTCAAACAAAGCGTCAAAATGCTGCAAGGCGGCGCGTCGGAAAAGAAGTGAGGCTCGATCTTGCTCAGCCGATCGTTTATCTGATAACGGACGGCAGATGCGATGCGACGAATTTCGAAGATTCGAGCCGGCGGGTCGTCGAGATCGCGACAGCGGCCGTCGACTCGGGCGTCGACCTCATTCAGATAAGAGAAAAACGTCTGACAGGTAAGTTGCTCTTCGAGCTGACCCGGATCGTCGGTCGCGTTACTCGTGATTCGCCGACAAGATTGCTTGTAAATGACCGTTTTGATATCGCAATGATGGCGCATGCGGATGGAGTGCACTTGACCTCTGCATCGCTACCCGCGGCGACCGTACGAGAGCACACTCCGGCTGGCTTTCTTATAGGCGTCTCGACCCATACCTCAAGTGATATTTTAGACGCTAGCGTGCAAGGTGCGGACTTTGCGGTATTCGGGCCTGTATTCGCAACGCCCGAGAAAGGCGATGGCGTCGGTCTCGGCGCGCTTTCCGAGGCGTGCGCGGCTGGCGGCGATCTTCCTGTGCTTGCGATCGGCGGTACCGATGAGAGTAATTACCGCAGCGTCCTCGATGCCGGAGCGAGCGGCTTTGCCGCGATCCGTGCGATGAATAACATCGATCCCATGCGGCGGATAATGCAGGAGCTGCGAGGATGACCAACACGAAGAAACCCGTCTGTCTGACGATCGCGGGCCTTGACCCGTCGGGCGGCGCGGGTGTGATCGCCGACGTCAAAACATTCACGGCGTTCGGATGTTTTGCCGCCGCCGCCGTTACGTCGCTGACCTTTCAGAATACGACGGGCGTTTTTGGGTCGGTCCATCAAACCCCCGATACCGTCGCCCGGCAGATCGATGCCGTCCTCGACGACTATGATGTTGCAGCCGTTAAGACGGGAATGCTGCCAACCGGTGAGATCATCGATCGTGTCGCCGATATCATAAAGAAGCGCGAGCTTCGAAATATCGTTGTCGATCCGGTGGTTCGTTCTACGTCCGGATTCGATTTGATCGACAATGCGGCCTTACGAGCTTTGATCGAGAAGCTTTTTCCGCTTGCTGATCTCGTCACGCCTAACCTTCTCGAAGCCGAGCGCATCACTGGCATTACCATTAAGTCTGCCGACGATATCCAACGAGCGGCGTCCTTGATGCGCTCGATGGGTGCGCGAAATGTGCTCATTAAGGGCGGACACCTCTTGAAGGGTGAAGCCGAAAGGCGAAAGGCGAAAGCTGTAGATCGATTGTTTGTCGACGGTCAATTATTTGAGTTCAGTTCTGAATACATCGATACGACGGCGACGCATGGAACGGGCTGTGTGCTATCGTCCGCGATCGCGGCAAATTTAGCGCTTGGGAAAGGCCTCCGCGAGTCCGTGCAGACGGCAAAGGACTTTGTCACAAACGCTATCCGTACCGCGCCGATGCTTGGGCACGGGCATTCACCAATAAATATCTGAAAGCTATTTCGCTGGAGCGAAGATGGTCGGTGTCTGGTAGGTGACGCCAAAGATGACGCCTGTTTTGGGGCTGAATTTGGTCAATCCGAAGGCTGCTGCGGCGTCAAATCTCAAGCCTGAGGCTCGGACCTGAGTACCGATCCGAAACTGTCCAACGCTCTCGGTGCCGAGCGGAGCCGAGCCTTTTCGCGTATTCATCCGGCCGTTGATCTCGCTTGCGATATTGACGTGATCGGTAACGCGAAAGATGCCGGCGAGGCCGTAGAGAAAAAGATCGTTTTGCGTAAAACGCTCGATCGGAGCGGTCATTATCTCGATTCCGAGATTGCCCATCAGGTTAAGCCGCGGTGTCCTGCCAACATAACTGCCAAACTTCTTCTGCAGCAGCACTTTGCCAAAAACATTGATCTGATTCGTGCCGATGCCATTGCCCTGATTGGAATTAGGCATCTCAAAGCCGACCTTAAATCCCAATGCCGGCAACGCACGCGACTCGTTGCGGATCTTGATCTTCGTCGAGATCGTAAAATCGCCAAAGTCGTTGGTCGAGTTGCCGGTAAAACCAAGCGGGATCGCCGAAACGCCGCGTGAATTGACCGCGACGTAATTTTGCAGGACGCCCTCGATCTGAAACTCGACATTCGGAGCGAATCCCGTCTTTAGACGGATGTCGCCGACTCGCGTGAGATCGCCGTTGATGCCTGATAAAGGGAATTTTGCACTTTGAAAAAAATCCACACCGGCAGCGATCTCAAAAGCTCCGGGTGGCGTTATGTCCACGTCGTCGGTGAGCAACGGCCGCTGCTGTGCAAATGCACAAGCACATGCACAGAGGGCGATCAAAAAGCTCACGGCGACGCGTTTCATACGAGCCATTCTGGCACTAACGCCCGGGTTTGTAAATCATCATTCACCACCCGTTTGCGCTTGCCTCAACATTCTTGCCACAATGAGACCGTAACCATCGTGAGCATTACTACCTTTCAAAAAGAGCAGGGCGAGAGCGGTTTACGGCTGGTGCCGGACGCCGGCGAACTGACCGAAAAGCCCGAGATCGAGAAGCAATTCGTCAACTTCCTCTTTTTGCGTACAGATCCAGAATGGCGAAAGCTCGGTCCTGATAAGAAACAGGCCTGCAAGACGGAATTTCGAGACGTCTTCGACGGATTTCGCAGCGATTTCCTGCTTTACAGTTACTCGCTTGTTGGCTTTGATTCAAAGGCCGATCTGATGCTCTGGCGGGTCGGCACGTCGCTGGATCTTGTGCAGGAAATGACCGCAAAGCTTTATCGCACTGAGCTCGGTAGCTATCTTGAGACCGCCGCAAATTATTTGTCCGTGACAAAGCGAATGATGTTTGTCGGCGGGCAGCCGACCGATCGCTCGCATGTCGAGGCGGGCACAACGCGGTATCATTTTGTCTACCCGTGTGCGAAAAATCCGGAGTGGTTCGAGATGCCTGCCGAGGAGCGCGACACGATGATCAAGGAGAACTTTATGGTCGGCCAAAAGTTCCCGAACATCAAAATTCACCTGACGCACGCTTTCGGGTTTAACGATCACGAGTACCTGATCTCATTTGAGACGGATGAGCCGCGCGATTTTCTTTCGCTTGCCGAGGAGCTGCGAGAGACGGTCGCGAGCAAGCTGACGTTACGCGGGATGCCGGTATATACCTGCCGGCAGCGGCCGCTGATGGAGTGTTTGGATGCCCTTGGATAGTATCGCCCGACGCTTTTACATTAGCGGCGAGGTGCAGGGCGTTGGATTCAGGTACTTTGCACAGCGCTCGTCCGCCCGGCATCAGGTTCGCGGGTATGTGAAGAATCTCGCCGACGGACGAGTCGAGGTTTTTGCCGAGGGGAACACAAAAGCCGTCGCCGAATTTGGCCTCGATCTCGCCGCCGGACCGGCACACTCGCGTGTGACACACGTCGAGGAGATCGTCGTCGAGCCGACGGGACACTATTCAAGTTTTAGGATCGAACGATAAAATATGGACCATTTGAAAAAACTCATCAGAGAGGTGCCCGATTTTCCAAAACCGGGCATCAATTTTTATGACATCACCACCTTGCTCAAGGACCCCGAGGGATTTGAGCAGACGATCGACGCGCTGACCGAGCAGTGCCGCGGCCTGCAGGTCGATACCGTTATCGGCGTCGAGTCGCGAGGCTTTATCTTTGCCGCGCCGCTCGCATATCAACTCGGAGCCGGCTTTATTCCCGTGCGCAAGCCGAAAAAGCTGCCAGCCGAGTGCGTCTCGGTCTCATATGAGCTCGAATACGGCACCGATACGCTCGAGATGCACAAGGACGCTGTCGGCAAGGGCCACAACGTCCTTATCGTCGACGATCTGCTCGCGACCGGCGGCACCGCCCGAGCGGTTACAGACCTGGTAGAGGGAGCAGGCGGCATCGTCCCGGCGTTGTTATTCGTCGTCGAGCTTGATTTCCTTGGCGGCCGCAGCAAATTTGACGGCCACGACGTCAGGTCGCTGATACACTACAGCTCATAAAGTGGACAGTGGGCAGATGACAGTGAACAATATTTCGAGAAGCAGTTGTCCATGGTTCCGGTCCCGTAGCTCAGTTGGATAGAGCGCTCGCCTCCTAAGTGAGAGGTCGCTGGTTCGAATCCAGCCGGGATCACCACCTTTTTGGAACTCGCCGACCAATGACAGTTTCTATTAAGTGAACGGAAGAATAGCGTGTAAGAGCACAGTGGCAAACATTTTGAATGCCGCTCCCAGGCGTTAGCTATGGTTCACAGTCCTTTCGACCGCATTGTTTAAGCGAGCAATGCGGTCTTTCTTTATTGTGGGGTGTTCCATATATAGAAATATGTTGCATATGTGCTACAGACGTGCTATAGTATTTGACCCGCATTCCGAGCGGGAATTGCCCTTTGGAAACTCGATAACGACCGGTCGAAAAAATGTTTTCTGAAAAGTGATAAAAACGCATGTGGAAAATCCTGTAAGATCAATAAAAATGGCAGGTTACGTGTCCCACTGGGCGCGTGGGACAGGCCTGGGACACCGTGGGACAGCCCAGTGTTTTCGGGCATTGTCCCAACGAGGTGTTACAAATTAATAGATGCTAAAGGTCCTTACAGCCGCCCAAATGCGAGAGGTCGATCGCCTGACGACCGAGCGCTACGGCATCCCATCCATCCTCCTGATGGAAAACGCCGCCCATGCCGTTGCCCGCGTGATCATTGAGAAGCTCGGCGGCTCGGTCAAAGGAAAATCGATCCTCATCCTCTGCGGCCCCGGCAACAATGGTGGCGACGGCGCGGCATTGGCACGGCTACTCGGTCTGGACGGAGCGTTCGTTGACGTCGTGCTCCTCGGATGCATCAAGGAGACTAGGGGCGATGCGAGGACGAATTTCGGCGTCCTTTGCTCTGAGGATTTCACCTTTGAAGACGTCTACTCAAGCGCCTTTTGCGAGCTTCGCGAGGTCACGTCGAAGGACGGGTGGAATAGCATCCAACTCCAGGTACTTAACGCTCATGTTGATGTTATCGTTGATGCGATATTCGGCACCGGTCTAACAAGACCGCTCGAGATATGGGTCTACAACATCATCCATGAGATCAATTTCCTGAATGACGATCCTCAGCGAAAACGCCTGCGAATTGGCGTCGATATACCCTCGGGGCTGAGTGCAGATTCCGGCGCAAGGCTTGATATTGCTTTGGAAGCCGACGTAACGGTGACGTTTTCAGCCCCAAAGCCGGGCAACATCCTTCCAGGAGCAGTCAGCTACAATGGTGAGCTGGTTGTCGCCGAGATCGGTTCGCCCGACGATCTGATCGAGGAACAGGAGTCGCAACTCTATTTTGCCCAGGCCAGCGACGCGGCAGACTGGCTCGAGGCATCTAAATTTACCAACGCCTCCTACAAAAACAAACGCGGCCACGCACTGCTGATCGCTGGATCGAAGGACTACACCGGAGCGGCGGTGCTGGCGGGGAATGCGGCGATCAGGTCGGGATGTGGATTGGTAACTATCGCGACGCCGGAGAGCTCGCGCGATGGCATCGTTGCGCGAGTTTCGCCGGAGGTGATGGTCCGCGGGATATCGCAAACGCCTGAGGGCTCTGCGGCGGAGAAGGCGGCTGACGAGATCAAAGGGTTCCTGAAGAATGTCGACGCTGTCGCGATCGGCAGTGGGCTCTCGTCTAAAGAAGACGAGACAAAGGCATTTGTGCGGCGGGTCGTCGTTGAGCGTCGAACGTCGGTGGTCGTTGATGCGGATGGGCTGACAGCGTTGTCGCCGTGGGATGTGAGTGCAGTCGCTGCTACCGGCGAGGCGAGCAGGGATGCTCGCCCTCCAGAGATCATACTCACACCGCACGAGGGGGAGTTCAAAAGGCTTCTCGGCGTCGAGGGCGATGAGGCGAAAGAGATGCTCAAGGATCGCGTGCAGGCCGTCCGCGATTTTGCGACGAAGCACAACGTCCTTCTCGTGCTCAAGGGTGAGCGGGCTTTGATCGGCTGTCCTGACGGCCGTGTGGTGGTCAATCCGACAGGGAATTCGGGCCTCGGCAAGGCTGGGAATGGCGACACGCTGACCGGTATCATCGCGGGCTTTGTCGCGCAGGCGGTGCAGATGAAGATCGACATCTTCGAGACCGTCGTCGCGGCCGTCTACATCGCCGGAATGGCCGGCGATGTTGCGGAAAAGAAATACGGTAAACGCGTGATGACGGCCTCGGATGTAAGGGATTGTTTGGTCGAGGTATTTGAGGAGCTCGGCGAGAAATGAACCGTACTTCAGCAACCCCCGAGGAAACATTTGAGCTTGGCCGCGAGCTTGGAGAGTCGTTGCGGGCGGGCGATGTTGTTCTGCTCTACGGCGGACTCGGAGCGGGGAAGACGCTGCTGACAAAGGGTGTTCTGGACGCTCTCGAATACGATGTCGATGAGGTCACGAGCCCAAGCTTTACGTTGGTCAATCTCTACAAAACGCCGAAGTTGAACGTTTATCACATCGATCTCTGGCGCATCGAGGAGGGCCACGATGCGGTCACTTCGGTTGGGCTCGATGAGATCCTGGAGGCGGAGAATTCGGCCGTCATAATCGAGTGGGCGGAGCGTTTGGGCGACGCAAAGCTGCCGGGGAACATCGTCAAGGTCGCCATCGACGGCGATGGCGAGGAGCCTCGAAGTATCACAGTGTCAAAAGGCGGTGGCTCGGGCGATGATCTTCGCATGGTCATCCAGAAAGCCGAGCGCCGACTCGACCTGCTTCGAGCCGAGACGATCGTTCGCAGCTTTAACATCGCGCTTGGTTTTGAACCCGTCGGCGACAAGATCCGCGAGGGCGACGGCAAGACACCTGAGGGTGAATTTTTTATCTTTGCCAGGAATCCGGAGAGCCGTCATGAGCTTTCGCTTGCGATCAGCTATCCCGACGTCGGCGCCGCACGCCGCGGCGTTCAGAATGGCGTGATCGACCAGGAAACTCACGACCAGATCGTCAATGACATTCAGGCCAAGCAATGGATACCGCAGGAAACGCCGCTTGGCGGCCGGATCTACATCCACGGCGGCGGATGCGACGGCGACTGGACCGATGGCTGCATCGCGGTACGCAGCGATGAGATGCGAGAGCTGTATGAAGCAGCATTTACGGGCATGAAGGTCATCATTCAGCCTTAACCGCCCAACGGCGATGCGAAAATTAACATCAAAAATCTTGGGGAAGGAGCGGCCTTTCCACTATAATTCAGTAGCCCTTATATGACACTCGACAGCCCAAAAGCCTCGCAAGGCGAAAGCGCCGCCGTCCCCGACGTTCGCCATAAAAAAGGCGTCGTGGATGGCCCGCGCCTCTTTAATCGCGAGTTAAGCTGGCTCAATTTCAATCGGCGAGTGCTCGGCGAGGCGACCGACGACACTCTGCCCGTCTTAGAAAGGCTCAAATTCCTGTCTATCTTTTCGACCAATCTTGACGAGTTTTTCATGATCCGCGTCTCCGGTCTCAAGGAGCAGATCTCTGAGGGCGTCGGCGGCGTTTCGCCTGACGGAATGACGGCAGGCGAACAGCTTGATGAGCTTTACACCCGCCTCAAGCCAATGCTCGAACTGCAAAGTTCATATTTGCAAGACAACGTCTTTCCTGCTCTCGCCAAGGATGGGATCACGATCGAGCCTTATTCGAGCCTATCGTCAAAGGAAAAGAAACGACTCGACAAATACTTTCGCGAAAATCTGTTCCCGATATTGACGCCGCAAGCTGTCGACTCGAGTCATCCTTTCCCGTATATATCGAACCTTAGTCTGAATCTGGGACTCTACATCGAGCCGGACCGCGCGATGAAGAACCCTGCGCTAAAGCACCTCTTTCGTCAGAAGCGCTTCACCCGGATCAAACTACCGCCGACCGTGCCCCGCCTCATTGCAATAAGCGGCAAGCCAGGCGCGTTTGCGTTGCTTGAAGAAGTGATCGCCGCAAACGTGCGTGATCTTTTCCCGAACATGAAGACGAGCGAGGCCTTCCTCTTCAGGGTTACGCGAGACGCGGACATCGAGCTTCGCGAGGACGAAGCGGGCGATCTCCTTCGCACGTTGGAGTTGGAACTGCAGCGACGTCATGACCGTCTCGCGGTGCGACTGGAGGTCGCGGCGGCTATGCCAGAGAAGATGGTCAAGCTGCTCTCCGCGGGTATTGGCGTTGATAATCAGGATATCTGTCGAGTCGACGGGTTTCTCGATATTCCGGACCTGATGCAGCTTTACGCTCTTGATCGGCCGACACTGAAAGAGAAGCCGATAGCATTGGTCATCCCGGCACGGCTGAGAAAAGAGGACAACATCTTCGACGTAATTAAAAAGCAGGACATCTTGCTGCATCATCCGTATACGTCGTTCAGCGCAGTGACGGACTTTATTGCGGCGGCGGCCGAGGACCCTGATGTACAGGCGATCAAGATCTGCCTTTATCGCACGGGCAAAGACTCGCCGATCGTGGACTCGCTGATCCGAGCTGTGCGCATGGGCAAGCAGGTCACGGCTCTTGTCGAGCTAAAGGCGCGGTTCGATGAGGAGAATAACATCGAGTGGGCCCGGCGGCTTGAGAATGAGGGCGTCCATGTGGTTTACGGCATCAGTACGCTGAAAACTCATTCGAAACTGCTGCTGGTCGTCCGTCGCGAGAAATCGAAGCTTGCGCGATATGTGCACCTTGCCACGGGCAACTACAACCGCATGACCTCCCGGATCTATACGGATCTCGGCGTTCTGACCGCGGACGAGGAGATCGGTGAGGATGCGACGAGCCTTTTTAACTTTCTTACCGGTTATTCACAGCACGATCAATACAAACGCCTCCTGGTTGCACCGCTGAATCTTCGCCGCCGCTTGCTGGAGCTGATCCGCCGCGAAACGAAACATAAGAAGGGCGACAAGAAATCGCGCATCATTATTAAATGCAACAGCATCACTGACGTCGATGTTTGTAATGAGCTTTACGCCGCCTCGCAAGCTGGTGTGGAGATCGATCTGATCGTCCGCGGCATTTGCTGTCTGCGGCCGGGTGTTAAGGGCATGTCCGAGAACATTCACGTCCGCTCAGTGATCGGGCGATTTCTCGAGCATAGCCGAATCTGGTATTTTGCGAATGGCGGCGGAGAGGACGAGGAGATCTACATCGGAAGCTCCGACCTGATGCACCGTAATTTTGACCGCCGCGTCGAGGTAACAATGCCGGTCCGTGACTTGGAGATCGCGGCTTATATTCGGGACGTCGTTCTGCCCGCATACCTTTCCGACGAGGTCAATACTCATCTCCTCTTGCCGGATGGCACGTACGAAAAACCAACCTCTCGTGACTCAGGCAGGTTCGATTCGCAGATGTTTTTTGTAGGCAAAGAGACGCTGGCCTAGGCGGCCGTCTTTATCTCGAAACGCGACTCGATCACGCCCTTTCGATCCTTGCCGTAACGCAGGGTAAGACGCGGATAGCCGCGGGCCTCAACAGCGAGATCGTCAGCGCCGAGCATTTTCTCGACCTTGAGGATGTCTTTGATCTCGCCCTCGATCTCCATGTAGTAGCCAAACGGGAGTTCGTCGAGAACGACCTCAACGTTGCCGAGATGCCATGATTTGCGATGTTTTTCGTAGACGACCGAGAGCTTGTAGCCAAGCTTGCCGATGATACTCTCCATCGCGTCTACGTCCGAGACCTCGGTCTCAAATTCGATCTGTTGTTTGAAATCCTTTTCGTTACCAAGCTTCTCCTTGTAGGTGAGCAGGGTTCTGGACTCGGTCTTTCTTAGGCGAAGGACGGCCTGGCGGCCGTCAAGCAGGCCTCCGCGATGGAGGTAATTCTCCTCGAACGTTTCGTAGGAGAATGTTGCACCGAGTTCGCCGAGCTTTGCGGTCAGCTCAACGATCCTTTTCTTGTCCAGGAGGTATTTTTTTTCGATCTCAACGGCCATTATTGAGGTCTAGTTTAGGTGAGGTTGAGGGTGACGGCAACTACCTCGTCGGTCGGGGCGAGAGCTTGACTAAAGATCGCCGATATTCGATACTTGACGAAAAGGTAAAGTTTTATTGAAAGGAGATATTTTACGTAACCTATGCCATATCCAGAGATGATGATTCAAGGAATGAGACAGGAACTCGAGCAGCTCGGCTTTGAGGCGACAAAAACCCCGGAATCGGTCGATGAGGCCGTGAAAGGCACTGACGGAACCGTGATGGTCGTGGTCAACTCGGTCTGCGGATGTGCCGCCGGCGGTGTCCGGCCGGGCATCGCGATGGCCCTACAGAACACCGAGAATAAGCCCGACAAGACAATAACCGTCTTCGCCGGAGCTGACATCGACGCAACCGACACTGCACGCGCGTATTTCACTGGTTATGCTCCGTCGTCGCCTGCGATAGGCTTTTTGAAGAATGGCGAGCTAGTTAAGATGTTCGAGCGTCGTGATCTCGAGGGTCGTCACCCATCGACGATCGCTCAGGAATTGACCGCTGCTTTTGACGAGGTCTGCACAAAGACCGAGGCTGCGAGCAGCTAAGTTCATCGAACTAATGATCTTGAGAAGGGCCGCTCATCGAGCGGCTTTTTCTTCGCTCCGCTTGGCAAAATCAACTATTGCCCGCGGGCGGCGATGGCGGTTAAGATATAAAGACGCGCAGCCAATGTCTCTCGGCCGCCGTTCGTCCGCAAAATGTCCATCAACCAGCGTCAGCACATCCGATTTTCGCTCGATATCCCGGCGATCATTCATCTGAAGTCGGGTGAGCGTCAGGAGACACAGTTGCAGCAGATCAGTATCGGCGGCTGTTTTACGGGCTGGGAAGAGAATATCTTTATCGGCGACGAATTCCGCATCGAGATCGAGCTGCCGAACGGCAATTACCTGCCACTGGCCTGCAAAGCGCTGTACCGATTTGACCATACGGGAATCGGGGTGAGGTTCACCGACGTGTCGCGATTCGAGCAGCAGTTGATCACACGGATCATCGCTCACAAGCTCGAGGTCGAGGGCGTGCCGCTGCAGATCGATCCGTTTAGCGTTCCGCCGACCTTTGTAAATGATGATCCGAGTCCAAGACTCGACGAGATCCGAGCTAAACGCGATCGTATCCTCGAGAAGATCATGTCGACCGACGTCGCGTAGACGTTATCACCCAAACAGCTCATCCAATGCCTGCTCCAGGTTCTTTACTCCGACAACGCGGATGCCGAGAAGCTTTTCGAGGCCTTTCTTGTTTGATTCCGGCAGAATTAGCTTCTTGAAGCCCAGCGTTTGAGCCTCGCGGGCGCGGGCTCCGGCTTGAAGGACGCCGCGGACCTCGCCGGTGAGGCCGACCTCGCCGAATACCGCCGTCTCGGGCGGGACCGGCAGGTTACGGAAGCTGGAGGCTATCGATGCAACGACGCCGAGGTCGGCGGCTGGCTCATCGATCTCCATGCCGCCAGCGACGTTGACAAAGACATCGTCGCCGGCGAGCTGCATTCCAAGACGCTTCTCCATCACCGCTATCAGCAACGCCGTGCGATTCTGGTCGAAGCCCTGTGTCATCCTGCGACCTGACCCAAACTTCGTCGACGACACGAGCCCTTGAATTTCAACGAGCATTGGACGCGTGCCTTCCATACAAACTGTGACGACCGAGCCGGTCGCGTTGTCGGGTCTCTCTTGTAAGAAAAGCTCCGACGGGTTGCCGACGGGAACGAGGCCCGCATTGGTCATCTCAAATACGCCGATCTCGTTTGCCGCTCCAAAGCGGTTCTTTGTTGCGCGGATGATGCGGTGATTGTGATGCCGGTCACCCTCAAAGTAGAGCACAGTGTCGACGATGTGCTCGAGGGTTTTCGGTCCGGCGATCGAGCCTTCCTTTGTGACATGGCCCGTGAGGAAAACCGGTGTTCCTGTCTGCTTGGCGAACGTCATGAACTGGGCCGCGACATCGCGGACCTGCGAGACGCTGCCAGGAGCGGACTCGATGCGGTCGCTGAAAACGGTCTGGATCGAGTCGACTATCACAAAGTCGGGCCGCAGCTTCTCGGTCTCGCCGAGGATCGCCTGAAGGTTGGTCTCAGGCAGCAGGAAAAGATTCCCGGCCACGACGCCAAGACGCTCGCCGCGCATCTTGATCTGCCGTTCGGACTCCTCACCTGAGACGTACAGGACCTTTGTGCCGTTGCGGCCGAGCTTGTCGGCCATTTGCATCACGATGGTGGATTTGCCGATGCCCGGAGCACCGCCGATCAGCACGAGCGAGCCGGGAACGATGCCGCCGCCGAGCACGCGATCCAGCTCGTCGATGCCGGATGGCGTGCGTGCGTCGTCCTGTGCCTCGACGCTCGTGTAAGCGATCGGTTGCGATGGACGATAGCCGCTAAAGCCACCGCTCGCGGCGCCGGCCGCGGCTGCGGTCGGCCGGAAACGCTCCTCGACAAAGGTGTTCCACTCCTGGCAGTCGGGACATTGGCCGAGCCATTTGCGGGACTGCGAGCCGCAGCCTTGGCAGACATAGATCGTGGCGGGTTGTTTGGCCATGAGTGTGCAAAGAATACAACACTTGGGGTTTTGTCTGAAAATGAGGCTGAGATACGCGTTTTTTGGTTTGGCGATGGTAAAGATCGGTCGTTCCGCGGATACGGAAACCGTGCTAAAATCCTGATGCGATGAAAGTGGACATTCTCATTCTGAGGGTCGCGTTTGTCGGGTTGTTGCTCCTGCTGGGCTATTTGTTGAATCCTTTTGAGAGGACCCAGCGATTTGGCCTTGGCAATCTGGGGAGTGAGGAGACCCGCAGGGTTTTGTCCACGCTGCTTGCCTTTGCGATCTCGCTGCTGATCATCGGCTTTGAGATGCGCGTTAGACGCGCGAGCCTCAAGACGTTGATCGGTGCGGCGATCGGATCTATCCTTGGGATCACGGGTGCGTTCCTCATCGGAGTCCTGATCTCCATTCAAAAAGAAGCCGCGGTCTCGGCCGAGATGCAGACCTTCCTGACGATCTCGCTCGCCTTTTTTATGGGCTATATCGGCCTGATGGTCGGTGCGGCGAAAGGCGATTATCTCGATCTCTCAGCCCTCGGCGGGCTTTTTAGCGACAAGACGGCAAAGCGGGATTACAAGATCCTCGATACGTCCGTGATCATCGACGGCAGGATCGCCGACGTCGCAGAGACGGGATTCCTGGGCGGAACGCTCATCATTCCACAATTTATCCTGACCGAGCTGCAGCAGGTCGCGGATTCGCCTGATTCGTCAAAGCGTCAGCGCGGCCGGCGTGGCCTCGATATGCTTCAGAGGCTGAGGAACAGCAGCAAGCTCGACGTACAGATCATCGAGACCGATTTCCCGCAGGTAAAAGAGGTCGACCTTAAACTTATCGAGCTCGGCCAGCAGCTTGACGCGGTCATCGTGACGAACGACTTTAACCTCAACAAAGTGTCGCAGCTTCGCGGTGTTGAGGTTTTGAATATCAATGAGCTGGCGAATGCGGTAAAACCCGTCGTTCTGCCCGGCGAGGCCATGAGGGTCTTTGTCCTCAAGGAAGGCAAGGAATACAACCAGGGTGTCGCATATCTCGACGACGGCACGATGGTAGTGATCGACAACGCCCGCCGCCTGATCGGCAAGACGGCCGATATCGCCGTCACGAGCGTTCTGCAGACGACCGCCGGCAAGATGATATTCGGCCGGCTGTGGGAAGAGAAAGAAGATCAGATCGGCAGCACGAGCGGCACGAACCTCGGTAACGGCGAGAATTCACATCTTAGTGTCCACGATTCGCGCTCGCTCGGATTTCGAAAGGCAACACGCGAGCTGCGGCAGACGACGATCATCGAGGAGATCGACTCCTGAATACCGCGATCATTGTCGCCGCGGGCAGCGGCTCACGATTCAGCGGCGAAATACCAAAACAGTTTGTCGAGCTTACTGGCAAGCCCATTATCGTCCACACGCTGGAGAAGTTTCAGGCGTGTCCGGTGGTGGACGAGATCATTCTTGTGCTAAGCGGGGACGGACGGGAATTTTTTGAGAAGGCGGGGCGATCATTTGACAAGCTTTCAAAGATCGTGACCGGCGGAGCGACGCGTGCGGAATCTGTAAAGAACGGTCTCGATGCCATCGATACGGACTGTGAGATCGTCGCGGTTCACGATGGCGCGCGGCCGCTTGTGACCGTAGACGAGATCACACGAACTATAGAAAAGGCGGTAGAAGCCAGTGCCGCGTGCCTCGTCGCTGAGGTTACCGATACCGTCAAACAGGTCGAGAAGGGATTGATAAAACGAACGGTCGACCGCGCAACGCTGCGACGAGCTTTGACGCCGCAGGCATTTAGATACGACATTCTGCGACGCGCGTTCGAGCGTGCCGATCTCGACGGATCGATCACCGATGAATGCTATCTTGTGGAGAAGCTTGGCAAAGAGATCGCGTGCGTCGAGGGAAGCTCGCGGAACATCAAGATCACGCGCGAGGACGATCTTGTAATTGCGGAAGCGTTTTTGAGAAAAGAATGATGCGCGTCGGTTTTGGGACAGACATTCATCGCCTCGTCGCCGGACGTCCGCTCGTTATCGGCGGCGTGACGATCGAGTCAGATCTGGGCGCCGACGGGCATTCGGATGCGGATGTGCTAATACACGCGGCGGCTGATGCGGTGCTCGGTTCGCTTGCGCTCGGCGATCTCGGGATGCACTTTCCAAATGACGAGGAGCGTTGGCAGAATGCTGAAAGCTCGCAATTTCTTGCATATGCCGTCGACCTGATTCGCGAGCGTGGTTTTGAGATTGTCAATCTCGACGCGGTCGTCGATCTTGAACAGCCAAAGCTGCGGCCGCACATAGACGCGATGCGGGCGAATCTTGCTTCGGCGCTCGGTGTCGAGATCGACCGGGTCTCCATCAAAGCTAAGACCGGCGAGGGCGTGGATGCGGTCGGCGAAAGGCGGGCGGTTCGGGCCCAGGCGATGGTGCTGGTAAAATCCCTCTAGCGATGCGCCCACAAGAGATAATCGAGCGAAAACGGGACGGACGTGTTCTCACCGAGACCGAGATACAGTCGTTCGTCGACGGCGTCACGAATGGCGCGTGGGCGGATTACCAGATCACGGCGCTCGTGATGGCGATGTTCATCCGCGGGCTGAATAAGGGCGAGCAGCACGCGATTACGAGCGCGATGCTTCATTCGGGTACGGTCATGGACCTCTCCGATATCGACGCTCCAAAGGCTGACAAACATTCCACGGGCGGCGTTGGCGACAAGACCTCGCTCATCATCGCTCCGCTTGCCGCCGCGTGCGGTATCGCCGTCCCCATGATCTCAGGCCGCGGGCTCGGCCACACCGGCGGGACGCTCGACAAGCTTGAGTCGATCCCGGGATTTAACGTCCGGCTCACGTTTCCAAAGTTCAAAAGAATCCTTAAAGATTGCGGCCTCGCTTTGGCAGGCCAGACACGACATATCGCGCCGGCAGACCGCAAGCTTTACGCCCTGCGGGACGCGACGGCGACGGTGCCCTGCATTCCGCTGATAGTCGCGTCGATCATGTCGAAGAAGCTCGCCGAGGGTCTCGATGCGCTCGTGCTTGACGTTAAGACCGGCTCGGGCGCCTTCATCGACAAATACAGCGAGACCGTCAAGCTCGCCAAGGCATTGACCGAGACCGGCCGCTCCTTTGGAGTCAAGACGCGCGCTCTCATTACGGACATGAGCCAGCCGCTCGGCAAATATGTCGGCAATGCCTTCGAGGTGTATGAGTGCGTAAAGATACTCCGCGGTGAGATCGAGCCGGCGATGCAATCGACGCTTGATCTCTCGATCGAGCTGACCGCTCAAATGCTGCTCCTTACCAAGGTAGAGAAAACTGAAGCTGCGGCGCACGACCGTTTGAAGAAAGCTCTCGCTTCGGGCGACGCCTTGGAACGCTTTCGCCGAAACATCGACCTACAGGGCGGTGACGCGAGTGTTTGCGACCGGCCGGAAAGCCTCATCGAAAAGAGTCTCGGAAAGATCTCGGTCACGGCCGCTAGCGGCGGATTCATCTCTTCGATCAACACGTCCTGTATCGGCCAATGCGTCGGCGATCTCGGCGGCGGACGCGTCAAAGCCGCGGACAAGATCGATCATGCTGTCGGCTATTCGTGCTCCGTAAGGCTCGGGGATAAGGTCCGCTCCGGCGATGAATTGGGCGTCATTTATTGCCGCACCTCCAGGCAAGCCGCGAAGATTAGCGAAAAACTCCAAAGCGCGTATAAAATATCGTCGGAAAAGCCCAAGACAACCAAGCTGATACGGACCACGGTCTAAGAAACGTATGAGATATCGCGTCATTCTACTTGCGCTGCTCGCCGCAACTGCCTCCTTTCTAACGACCTCGTGCAGCCAGAATGCCATCGCTCGCGACGATCGGTGCAAGATCAACGTCGGTATCGTCTTCGATATTGGTGGAAAGAACGACCGTTCGTTCAATGCCGCCGCCTGGGAAGGCGTAAAGCGAGCAAAAGCGGACCTGCCGATATGCCTATATGATGTCGAGCCGGGGAATCCAACATCGATCGAGCCGGCGATGCGAGCCTTTGCCGAGCGTGATTTCGATCTTGTGATAGGCGTTGGCTTTGCACAGGGCCCGATCATGCAAAAGGTAGCGACCGATTATCCAAAGATCAAATTTGCGATCGTTGACGGCGTGATAGTGGACAAAGACGGCAAGCCGCTGGCGAATGTAGCGGATCTGGTCTTTCGCGAACACGAGGGCTCGTACCTCGTCGGGATGATCGCTGCGTCAAAATCGAAGACCGGCGTTCTCGGGTTTCTGGGTGGAATGGACATTCCCCTCATCCACAAATTCGAGACCGGCTATGCCGAGGGTGCGAAAGCCGTCAATCCGAATATCAAGATCATCGATAACTACGTTGGCGTAACGGATGGTGCGTGGAACAATCCCGGCAAAGGCAAGGAGCTGTCGCTTGCACAGATCGACAAGGGCGCGGACGTGATCTTTACGGCGGCGGGAAATTCTGGTCTCGGGGCTTTTGACGCGGTCGAGCAGTATGGAAAGGCCAACGGCCAGGCTAACAAGTTCGTTATCGGTGTCGATTCCAACCAGAATATGGTCAAGCCCGGCTTTGTGCTCACGTCTATGGTCAAGCGGGTGGATAACGCCGTCTATGACGTTGTAAAAGAGGTTCTTGACGGTAAGTTCGACGGCGGATTTCACGCGTTTGGCCTCGACAAGGACGGTGTGGCCTATGCGATGGACGAGTTTAATGTCGACGATAACCACAGATCCCTTGTGCCAGATGATGTGAAGGCCAAGGTCGAGCAGGCGAAGGCGGATATCATTTCGGGCAAGATCAAAGTGACGGACGCGATGGCAAAGTGAAAGTGTTGAGGTTCTTTCTCGGACTTGGCGTCGTGCTACTACTACCGCTCGCCTGTTTTTCTCAGGTAAGTAGTTGTAAATTTCCGGATCCCGTACCCTACTGTATTTTTCCGGCGAAAAAAACCTTG
>DASYKW010000185.1:0-8654 GCA_035995005.1 Pyrinomonadaceae bacterium | reverse complement strand
CTATCACACGTCGGTTACACCGCATCGCAAACGCTTTCTCCAATTGCTCGACCATTGCTGTATCTATCTGCTTATTGCGGGCACGTACACGCCGTTCCTGTTGACCGTGCTTCGCGAGCTGGGCGGCTGGACGGCTCTCATTATCGTTTGGAGTTTCGCAGTTGTAGGGATCCTGCTAAAGGTATTCTTTCGCGATCGCCTCAACGCGCTCGGGATCGTCTTTTACCTCCTCATGGGTTGGGCAGGCGTACTTGGGATCGTGCCGATCTATTACGCTCTCGGCCCCGTCGCTACCGCCCTCGTCGCGGGCGGCGGTATCAGCTACACGCTCGGAATGATCTTTTTCGGGTGGCACAGCATCAAGCACAATCACGCGATCTTTCACGTCTTTGTCCTCGGCGGCAGCATTCTCCATTACATCGCGATCGTCGGCTATTTAATGCCGCATTCGCGAGTCTAGAAGCCATGTATTCGGCCTGACGGTACGTTCTCAGCTCTCATGTTCTTATCGTGACAGTGGAAAGCTCTGTCAAAGTTGGAACTTGCGGATTTGGCCGGGTGAAACGGCCGGATTACGTCGAGCTGTTTCCGGTCGTCGAGATCCAGCATACGTTCTACGAGCCGCCGCAGATCAAGACGCTCGAGAAATGGCGGCGCGACCTGCCGAAGACACTGGAATGCACACTCAAGGCGTTTCAGATGATCACGCACGAGGGTTCGAGCCCGACCTACAAGCGGCTCAAGCGTCCGCTGACAGACAAGGAAACGGAGGAAGCCGGTTTTTTCAAACCGACCGACACGGTTCGCGAGGCACTTGAGCTAACGCTCGAATGCGCCAAGGCGTTAGACGCTCGAACGATACTCTTCCAATGTCCCGCAAAATTTCAGCCCCTGCCCGAGAATATCCTCAACATGAAGGCGTTCTTTAACAGCTTTGACCGTACGGGCCTAAATTGCGCTTGGGAGCCTCGCGGCAAGCTGTGGGAGGACGACGTCATTCGCGAGATCTGCGAAGAGTTGGATCTGTGGCACTGCGTAAATCCGTTCGACCGGCCGACCGTGACGCCTGACAAATGCTATTACCGCCTGCACGGGCGTCCGCGTTGGCGATATACCTACGAGGACCCGGAGCTCGACGAGCTGGCGACGATCGTCCCGCACGACCGTCTAGCCTACGTCTTTTTTAACAACATCACGATGCGGCAGGATGCTGAGCGATTTCAACGGGTCCTCGCTGAGCTTCAGACGACGAATTTGTAACCCATTCCGTGCACGGTCTGGATATATTGCGGATGGCGAGGATTCTCCTCGAGCTTTTGCCTGAGCCACGCGACGTGAACATCGACGGTGCGGGTCGTCGGCATCGAGTCGTAACCCCAAACGGCGTCGAGAAGGTCGTCGCGTGAATGAACGGTGCCGCGGTTCTCGATAAAGAACTGCAGAAGCCGGAACTCCATCGCCGAGAGCTCGAGCGGCTGCGCGTTGCGAGTGACCTCGGCACGCTTGAAATCCACGCCGATCTCGCCAAAGCGAAAAAGGCCGTTCGGCGCCGGCTCGCTCGTCACGGGTGAGCGCCGCAGCAACGCCTCGATCCTCGCAAGGAGCTCCATCACCTCGAATGGCTTTGTCAGGTAATCGTCGGCACCGAGCTTTAGGCCCAGCACCTTGTCGATCGTCTCGCCTTTTGCCGTCAACATCAGGATCGGCGTTTGGATCCCCTTTTGTCTGAGGTCGCGAGCAACGTCGTAGCCGTTCTTTTTTGGCAGCATGACATCGAGGAGAATGAGGTCAAACTTTTCCGTCGTCGCGAGGTCAAGACCAAGCTTCCCGTCGGCGGCGGAAACGACCTCAAAGCCCTCGCTCTCCAGACGATCGGTGAGAGTGAGGATCAGACCTTCTTCGTCTTCGACAAGGAGGATTCTCATTTGGGCGTTTGAGGCAGCTCGATAGTAAATGTACTGCCTTTTCCCATCTCACTCGTCGCCGAAACGGTGCCACCATGAGACTCGACGATCTGCTTTACGATACTGAGGCCGAGGCCGTTGCCGTGGATCTGAGCGTCGACGACCTCGCGCGAGCGGAAGAAAGGCTGAAAGATCTTTGACAGGTCAGCTTTTGAAATACCGATGCCTCGGTCCTCGACCGTGACGCGAATGCTCCCGTTGCCATTCGACGCGGTAACACGCAGCCATCCGCGACCGTTGCCGTATTTGACGGCGTTCGCGAGCAAGTTTTGAAGTGCTTGGCTAAGCGCAACGCGATCGCCCGTGATAGGCGGCAGGTCGGCGATGCTCGTCTCGACATCGCTGTCCCCAAGCACCGGTTCGCAGTCGCGAAGGGCCGACTCGACCACGCTTTTGATATCGACCTGAGCAAAATTGAATCTCCGCTTACCCGAGTTTGCACCGGCAAAATCGAGGATCTGCTCGACCATCGAGGACAGCTTTCGTCCCTCACCCTTTATCAGATCGCCGTAGCGAGAAACCTGTGAATCGTCCTTTGCAACGCCGTCCGCGAGGTTCTCACCTGCCGAGTAGATCACGGCGAGTGGTGTACGAAACTCGTGAGAAACGCTCGAGACAAATTCGATCTGATGCCGTGCCAGCGTCCTCGCGCGCATCGATGAGATCACGATCGCACCGATAGCTCCGGCAAGCAGTGCCAGCAAGCCAAAACCGCCAGCTAGGTTTTGCCGCAGTGCAGACGCAACGTGGTCGTCGATCGAACCGTCAACGTGCTGGACCTCAAGACGCCACGGACCGCGACCTTCGCCATCTGTCGTCATAGCTGTAAAGATCTTGGAATGGCCGGGCTCGGCACGCTTGATCTCGACCTGCATGGTGCCGTTAGAGTTTGAGCTCTCGGTGCGGATCTCACTAAAGGTCCGGTGTTCCATTTGAAGCCCCGGCTCCTCATGCCTTTCGCCCTCCACGGCATTTACAAGGTCCTTGTTCGCGTAAAAGATGATGTTGTCGGGAGATAGATCGAAGAGGGGAGCCTCAGCGTCGACGGTCTTACCTACTAAGCCGGCAATAACGTTATCGCCCAAACCGTTTCTAACGCCGACTCGAAACTCATCGTGCGGAAAATATTTGTTCCTGAGGTCGGGAATAATGTGGTCTTTTATCGTTGCCTCATCGAGCTTGATCGCGAGAAAACCAAACGCCTCGGGCATTCGCATTGGCTCGGGATCCGGCGGGATCGGGGACCTGAGCATTACATGTCTGATCGTTGGTTCAGACGGACTTATAGGCAGTAACAGCGTTAGAGTTGCCTCGTCAAAAGGCGTGAAGTGCTTCTTATCCGCCGTCTTGGTCCGTATCGCGGCGACATCCGGCGTCTCATCAGCCGGGACGAATGACCGCGACGTTACATCGTATCGCAGCGGTTGTGACGATCCATCGGCCGGAAAAAAATGGACCTCTGAGATCAGTGTCGGATACGCCGCCTTTGCCTTCCAAAAATCATATCGCTCGTTGAAGGGTGCCCAATTCCCGTTGTCGAACGTCTCTGCCCCGACCTGAAAGTTGAAATATGCGTTCTGGATCGCGCGATTAAAATCCGCCGCAAATCGCTCGGCCTGCTCGCTTACGTGCTGGTGAGCCCTTTCGCCATCCGTCGCGCTGATCCGCGACAGCCAGCGATACTGCAATGCACCGAGAGAGAGGAGCAGCAGCACTGCCCCACCGACTATTGAGAATGTGAACCAGGAACGCTTCATATCGTTACGCCGAGTTTATTCTCCATTTACCGTCGAAGGCTGTCCACGATTTTCGAATGATTTTACATCCTTAACAATTTCTTTGCGTCCTCTTAATCACTTGCCTGTGTTACCGGGACATACTTCACACCATGAAATGCTTCTCGATACTGGCGGTCATGGTCCTAATTGGCGTTACGGCCCTCGCACAGGTGCCCGACGCGGCCGCTCTTCAAAAGACCGATGCCGGCAAGCGCGTGATCGCTTATTTTGACGCTTACAACTCTGGCGACGATGGGACCCTGGGTAAGTTCTTTGCCGATAATGTTGCCGCGGACTCGTTAAAACAGCGGCCAGTCGAGCCGAGGCTCGCCTTTCACCGTCGGGTCAGATCGGACTTCGGATCGATCAAGATCTCAAAGGTCATCAGCGTCACGGCCGGCGAGATCAAGGTCCAGGGGAAGGCCGGAAACGGTGCCTTGATCGACTACGCGTTCCAGCTCTCGGTAGACGGAAAGATCGCGTCTATGACGATCGATCCGGGAGCGGAGTCCGCTGCTTCACCCGCTGTCACGCAGGCGGCTGCCGCACCGGCGACAGCAGCCGACCTGTCAGCATCTCTTGAGGATCTTTTCGGCGGTCTGGCGAGGTCCGGTGAATTCTCCGGCGTGGTTCTCGTAGCAAAAGACGGCAAGCCTCTCTTTAACAGGGCGTACGGTCTAGCCGACATCGCGAACAAGGTCCCAAATCGACTCGATACAAAGTTCAATCTCGGGTCGATCAACAAGATGTTCACTCGCGTCGCGATCGGACAGATGGTAAAGGCCGGCAAATTGTCCTTCAGCGACAAGCTGATCAAAGTGCTCCCCGATTACCCGAATCGCGACGTCGCCGAGAAAATAACGATCGGCCAGATCGTCACGATGACGTCCGGCCTCGGCGACATATTCACCGATAGCTACTTCGCGATGGACGGCCACAAGGTACGCTCGCTCAAGGATTATCTGCCGCTCTTTGCCGACAAGCCGTTGGAGTTCGAGCCGGGTACGTCGAATCGATACTCGAACGCCGGTTACGTCGTACTCGGCATCGTGATCGAAAAATTGTCGGGCAAGAGCTACTACGATTACGTTCGCGAGAATGTCTTTGCGCCGGCGGGCATGCGAGACTCCGACTCTTACGAGATCGACAAGCTGCCCGCGAATACGGCAACAGGCTATATGAAAAAAGGGACGCCTGAGCGCGTTCCAAATCCGCCTGCACTGCCCGGCCGAGGCAGTTCGGCCGGCGGCGGCTACTCGACGGCTGACGATCTGCTCCGCTTCGTCGCGGCCCTGACGGCGAACAAGCTCGTCGTTCCGAATGACGACGGCACATTGCCGACAGAATTCAAGGGCTTCGGTTTCGCCGGCGGTTCCGAGGGAATTAACGGCATCCTCATGTCAAACCCGAAGACCGGCTATACGATCGTCGTTCTCTCTAATTTTGACCCGCCGAGTGCAGAAGCACCCGGAATGATGGTCAGGGACTGGATCAAACAGTTGAAGCAATAAATACGGAGGCTAATACAATGAAACGCTTTTCTATCTCAATAATCGCCGTCACGGTTTTCTTCCTCGGGATCGGCGCACTCATCGAGCGCACCGGCGCGAGCATCAAGTCCGACGACAAGGCCCTCGCGTTGATCGCCAAGGCGCGAGCCGCCCTCGGCGGGGACGTGGCTATCGCAAATGTCCAGAGCCTTGTCGTCACCGGCAAGACCACTCGGACATTTAGCGTCGGCGGTACGGCGAAGACCGCGGAGGGAGACACCGAGATCGCTCTTCAGCTGCCTGACAAGATCTCCAGGATGACAAAGATCGGTCAGGACGACGGATCGGGCGAGGCTGTGGAAGACCGGCAGATCGACGTCCGCGTTGCGGATCCGAATGGACTGCCGATGAAGGTTCGCGTAGATGCGGGCGACGGCCCGGGCGAAGGCAAGCGGATGACCAAGAAGATTGTCATTACCAAAGATGACGGGACGACCCAGGAATACACGGGTGCCGACGCAGACAAGTCCATTGTCGAGCATCCGAGCGACGGCGCTGAGATCCGGCACAAGATCGTCATCAAGAAAGACGACGGCACAACGCAAGAGATGGCAGGCACCGACGCCGAGAAATTCATCGAACTGCATCACCCTGAGGGCGATATGAAATTCAAGGTGGATGGCGATCATGTGATGTTGAGGCGCATCGGCGGCGGGCACGGACATGGTGAGCACAATGAGCTTTTGCGTTTGACGCTCAGTCTGCTTCTCTCTGCTCCAAAGGACGTTGACGTCGCCTACACATACGGTGGCGAGTCGAGCATCGACGGCCGAAACTGCGACGTCGTGAACGCCTCGGTCGGCGAGCAGAGCTTTAAACTCTTTTTAGACAGTGCGACGAGCCTGCCGGCGGCGATGACATTTACGGGAATAGCCATGCCGTCAATCGCCCGATTTGAGCACAAGCTGCCCGCACCCGCAGAGGGCGAAAAGGACGTCGTGATGTTCAATCGAGTTCCGGGTCCGGAATCGATGGCTGAGGTCACCGTGAAGTTTTCCGATTATCGCGTCGTTAGCGGCGTACAGTTCCCATTCCATTGGGAGCAGATCGGCGGCGGGGCGAGTGAGTCATTTGACGTTGCGAACTACGACGTCAATCCGGCGAATATTGCGGATAAATTTCAGAACCAGAAAGTGATTGTCCGAATGAAAAAGCCCGATTCGCAGTAAAGGTAGAAGATCTTTAACGCAGAAGATCACAGAGAGCACTGAGGGTCATGCAATTGAACCCTCGGTGCTCTCTGTGGTTAATTTTGTTGCCATTCTCGGAACAAGCGCCTTTGCGGCATCGATCGCGCCCTTTATGTGACGTTGGTGAGTGAAATGACCGGCGACATAGACGCCCGCGACATTCGTCTCAAACGTTTCTGGATTGTAAACCGGAACCTCGCCCGCTTTTCCGGTCTCGGTCTCAACACCGAGGCCTTTTAGCATTGTCAGGTCCGCATCGGACCCTATCAGCACGAAGACAACATCGTTCTGAAGCACGACTCGGTCGCCTTTCTCGTTTTCAAGCTCGATCTCACCCTCACGTATCTCGATCACTTTGCCAAGAAAGAAAAGATTAAGACAGTGTTCTTTGAGCTCCTGCTCGAGCGGCTCTTTGACCCAATACTTGATACAGCCCTGCTTCGGATCATTGTTTTCCCAGTCACTGCGAAAAACCGCGAGTGTCGTCTCGGCACCCTCCTGAGCGAGGAAGAGAGCAGCCTCACCAGCCGAATTGCCGCCGCCGACGATCAGCGCCTTTTTCTTGACCCACGGATATGTCTCGCGAAAGTGGTCGTGAACATGCGGCAAATTCTCGCCCGGAACGTTCAGCTTGCGCGGATAATCCATTGCTCCGACGGCGAATAGCACCGCGCGAGCGTCGTAAACGTTTTTGTCGGTCGTTATCCGAAAGCTTTCTTGGTGGCTTTGCGTCGCAGGAACGTTCTTCACGCCAAGGACCTTTTCCTCGGTCTGCACATTCAGATCGTTATCAAGAACGAACCGAACGTAGTAGGAAAGCAACTCTTCGCGCGTTGGCTTCTCACGGGCAGGGTCGAGACCACCGTCTCCGAATTCAAGCTCATTGAGCGTCGAAAAGACCGTCAGGCCGACCGGATAGTGGTAGATCGTATTGCCGATCAGGCCCTTTTCGATGACAACATATTTGAGCCCGGCCTTTTTGGCCTCGTACGCCGCCATGATGCCCGCAGGACCGGCCCCGATGATGAGGAGATCAAGCATTGTCGAGTGTTTTCAGTGCTTCGGTGAGTTTTTCGATCTGAACGTGCGTCGATTCGAGTTGTCGTTTTGACTCAAGATATTTTTCCCACTCGTTTGTGAGGGTGAGGGCCTTGAGCACGTCTGCGTCGAGCGCATGTGACATAAGAACAAGTAAGTCGCTCAAGGCCTCGTGTCCGTCGAGGAGCGACTGGATTATCGTGTATGCGAGCCGAGCGTTTTCGCGATCTAGGTCCTTTTCTTCCATCATCTATAAAGGCGAATTCTAACACGCCGGTACGGCTCTCAATCAAAATGCGAAGGGCCCGCTCCCGACGGAACGAGCCCTTTAGTACCGACCTTTCTCTCTACTTCTGTTCCGGCCGGAACGTAAGCAGGATCTCGCTGCCGCGATAAAGCATGAGGCGTCCATCACGGATCTCGAATCTGTCGGCACGCTGCAGGCCGTCGAGCATGTCACGCTCCACCGACGTCCGGTCGTCCTTGGTGCACGCCATCATCGTGTGAATGATGTGAGTGAAGGCTATCCGCTCGCCGGTCACTAAGTAAGTCCCGCCGAAAGAGTTGCAGCTGTCGTTGCCGCCGGCCGAATGTCTTTTTGCGTCAAAATTGAGAAACGCGTACGGCAGCGGCACGAACGTCTGGCGTCCCTTGATCTGCTCAAGCACCCATTTCTTGTCCTCAAGGCGAAGGTCGCCCTGTTCCGCAGCCTCTCGCTTGAACGTGAGCAGCGTCCGTCCGCGATGGTCGTAAAGTCGGAGCACATCGCCCGAAACGTCGTACCTCCAAGTCTTTTCGATCCCGTTGAGAAAGGTGCCCTCATCCACATTACCGGCCATCAACTTGCATGCACGTTTTGTCGTGCGGGCCGGGCCAAAGTCGATATTTTTGCCGCGGACGTCAACCGTTCCGGACATCGAGTTACAACCCGTATTGCCGCCAAAAGACGTCACGCCCTCGTTAAAACTTATGGACGCCGCGGTCTTTGTGATTCGCCGGCCGTTGGCCTCGGCAAGCTTCCAGCTGGTGTCATCGAGCGTCCTTTTCTGGCCGAAGGCGGCCATTCCGGCAAGTAAAATAAATGTGAATGTTAAGAATGATGTCGCTGTTTTTTTCATGGGAACCCCTTTTTGC
>DASYKW010000184.1:0-3985 GCA_035995005.1 Pyrinomonadaceae bacterium | reverse complement strand
GCCAAAGGCCTTTTCAACAACTCACGTTGGTCGGCATCGGGGCCGCCGCAGTGTATTTCGCTGGCCTCGTCTTCTATTGGAACGGGCCTGAGGCTCGATCGCGCACAGCGCGGGAAGTCTTCTCATGGGTAACCGTGATCGCGTTGATCCCTCTCCTTTGGCGAGGCTGGCAGATCGTCAACCTATCCCATTCCGAACCGAGCATCGTGCGATTGCTCATCATCTTTGCAGCGGTCTTTTGTTTGATCGCGCTTTTCACGACGCCTTACCACTCGACCGACGTCTTCGGTTACGTGAATCGCGGATGGCAGCAGCTCCATTATGGGCAGGATCCGTACGTACATACCGTATCGGAGATATCAAACAGAGCGGGGGATCCCATGCTACGCGAGCACTGGATCTACAATCCATCGCCTTACGGATTTCTGTTCACGGGTATTAGCTACGTCGCGTGCTGGTTAGGACAGGGTAACTGGTGGGTGACGCTCCTGATCATAAAGTTCGTCAATGTTTTGGCGTACGCTTGCACCGGTGTGTTGGTATGGCTGGGCACGAAAGCTTTGGGCCGGGAGCACGCCGAGGGCCCGTTATATCTCTTCCTATGGAACCCGATCATTTTGGTCCATAACCTTGCGAACGGACATAACGACCTTATAGTCGGGATGCTCGTACTTATGAGCTTCTACCTGGCGTTGCGCAGGGTGTATTTCTGGATAATTCCGTTCGTCGTCATGGGCGTTTTGATCAAATATGCGCCGATTGTAATGCTCCCATTTGCCGTGGGTCTTGTTTGGAGAAAGGTCGGAAGTCTGAGGGCGGCCGGGAGTTGCCTGTTTGCCGTCGTGCTGGCTGCGCTGGCCTCCTTGCCATACATCGGCGACTGGCGGTCCTTCAGGCTCGAGGACATACGGGACAATGCGGTCCTCATCGATAACTCTCTACACTCATTCCTTATCCACTTTTATGAGCTTGTATCAAAGTTCGTGCCCCAAATGGATATCTTTCACGACGCAGCGAGCTCTGCAATAGCGATCGCCCTCAGAGTTGCCACCCTGCTAACGATGATGTGGCTGCTACTGCGATTCTTGAAGAACGTCGATGAGACTCGCTTTGTCAAGTATTCTGCGTTGTGCCTCTTTCTGCTGATCTTCGTTGGGAGCAGTAAGCTCAATGGATGGTATGTTGGAATGCTGCTTGGTCCCGTGCTGCTGCTTGATCGTGAGTATTGGCTCAGGCGGCTGATGCTCCTGTTCTCAGCTACTCAGCTGGGATCTATCACCTTCCTTAAACAGGCCTACATACTTAACTATATAGTGATGATGCTCGTTCCTCAGTGGTACGTTTGGCGGGAACGCCGTCGATCGGAACAACGATCGTTGAACACAGAGACTGTATCGGCTTGAATTGCTCGATTTGAGAACTAGTGCGGCCATCGACGAATTTGCGTGGTCCGGTTCCCGCGATCTTCAAAAGCAGCTATCATCGGCGCAATGGATTGGACTAGAAAACGTATCTTCCTGACCGGAGCATCGAGCGGTATCGGCGAGGCCTTGGCGCTCGACCTCGCGAAGCGCGGCGCGGTTCTCGGCCTTGTTGCTCGTCGGCAGGAGCTTCTCGATGAACTGGTATCAAGATGCGACGCCGTGGGCGGTAAGGCGAGAGCCTTTGCCGCGGATGTTGTCGATTCTGAGGCGCTGAGAACGGCGGCGGACGCATTCCGGGGCGAGTTTGGCCAGATCGACGTGATGATCGCTAACGCGGGTATCAGCGGAAAGTCCAAAGAAACTCGCGAGCTCGTCCCGGCCGCCGTAAAGCAGGTCATCGACACGAACTTGATGGGGGCGGTTAACGCCGTCGGTGCCGTGCTGCCCGAGATGCTCGAACGCGGATCTGGACATTTGGTCGCGATATCAAGTCTCGCGGGGTTTCGCGGGTTGCCAAGGTCGGCAGCGTACTCGGCGAGCAAGGCAGCGATGACGGCGTATTTTGAAAGTGTCAGATTGGACGTGCAGAGTAGTGGCATCGCCGTGACGATCATCCAGCCCGGCTTCATTCGCACGCCGCTTACGGCCGGCCGTGAGGCAAAAATGCCTTTCCTCATGTATCTCGATGACGCGGTACCGTACTTTCGCCGAGCGATCGAACGGAAGAAACGATTTGCCGCCTTTCCCTGGCCGCTCGCGACCTTAGTGCGGCTCGCCAGAGTTATGCCTGCCTGGATGTATGACAAGATCGCCGGACGTGCGAAGTTTCGCGAATAGGCACGTCCGACTCTCTGTGCTAAATTCTCATTTTAGTTCGGACTAGCTCGTCTTCCACGCCTGACCAATGGACCTTTTACAAGCAATCATCCTCGGCATTGTGCAGGGGCTGACGGAGTTCATACCGATCAGCTCGACGGCGCATCTTGTGTTTGCGAGCCGCTATCTTAATCTTTACGGCGGCGACGCCGAGATGACGACAGCGACGATGGCGGTCATTCAATTGGGGACGCTGGCGGCCGTGTTCGTCTACTTTGCGCCTGATATTTGGGGTATCTCATCGGCCTTCGTCAGAGATCACTGGAATCTGCTGTTCAATAAGCGAAAAATGCGGTTCTCCGGCACGGACGGCGTTAGGCCACTTTGGCTGAGCGAGGAGTCGTGGCTTGGTTGGCTTGTCATTCTGGGGTCGATACCTATCGGCCTGATCGGCTTTTTGGCGAAAGACTTTATCGAGGGAACGGGCACCAAGAATCTTTGGACGATCGCGGTGATGATGATCGTTATTGCCCTCGGTCTCGCGTTGGCCGAGGCATTTGCTTCGCAGCGAAAGGACATTCGGCATCTCGGCATCTGGGATTCTTTAGTACAGGGTTTCTGTCAGGTGCTGGCGTTGATGCCCGGTGCGAGCCGCTCGGGTTCGACGATCATGGGCGGTCTCTTTGCGGGAGAAAAGCGCGAGACGGCGGCTAGGTTCTCGTTCCTGCTCTCGATCCCGGCGATCACTGCGAGCGGTCTCCTGGAGCTGAGAAAGGCGTTGAAGATCCTACCGCACGAGGCCATGACCAACCTTGTCGTCGGCACGATCATCGCGGGGATCATCGGATACCTTTCGATCTGGTTTCTACTGAATTACCTGAAACGCCACACGACAACCGTTTTTATCATCTATCGCATAATTCTCGGAACGATCATCCTCGTCTTGCTCTGGCGCGGCATCATCAGCCCGGTGATCTCCTAGAACCAGCGACCAAGATCGGCCGCGTTCCATGCAAAAACGCTGGGTCTTACGAAAGCATGATCAGGCCGCGGTGACGGCTCTCGCTAAAGAGCTGAATGTGCCGCCGTTGATCGCCGCGCTTCTTATCGTCCGCGGACACGATTCGCTTGAGCTTGCTAAGACCTTCCTCAACCCAAGTCCCGAACATCTACACGAGCCCTTTCTCTTGAAGGGCATGCGTGAGGCTGTAGCCCGGATAGAGCAAGCCATAACCAACAAGGAAAAGGTCCTGATCTGGGGCGATTACGACGTCGACGGCACAACCGGCACGGTGCTACTGCGGAAAATGTTTAGGCTGCTAGGCGTCGAGACGGGCTTTCACGTCCCGAACCGTTTTACCGAGGGTTATGGGATCAACATTCCGGCCCTCGAGGAGGCTCAAAAAGACGGCTACAGCCTCGTCATCAGCGTTGATTGCGGCATCCGCAGCTTCGAGCCGCTTGAATGGTCGCGTGATCATGGGCTCGATGTCATCGTCACCGATCATCATCTGACCGACGAAGTTCGCGGCAATCCTCCCGCTATCGCGATCGTAAATCCCAACCAGACCGGCTGCGAGTATCCCGACAAGAATCTCGCGGGCGTCGGCGTGGCGTTCAAGCTTGCTCACGCTCTGCTCAGGGAGCACGGCCTCGAGCACGAGGTGCCGAGCTTCCTCAAGATCGCCGCGATAGGAACCGTCGCCGACGTGATGAATCTGACCGGCGAGAACCGCGCGATCGTC
>DASYKW010000183.1:0-38507 GCA_035995005.1 Pyrinomonadaceae bacterium | reverse complement strand
CGTGATCTTCTTCGTTTTCATTTCGTACCGCATGTACCTAAAGAACGTTGAGATATCGGTGCAGCAGGCTGAGCAGGCTGAACAGTACGCAAGGATCCTTGAGTCTCAATCTGATGCATTGCGGGAGTCCGAGGAGCGATTCCGGAGTGCGTTTGACCACGCACCGATCGGCATTGGACTTGTATCGGCAACGGGAAAGTGGTTGAAGGTCAATTTTGCACTTACCGAGATCCTCGGCTATACCGAGGAGGAATTTCTCGCGACCGATTTTCAGTCCCTGACATTCCCCGATGATCTCGGTCTAACGCTTATCAAGGTCCACGAGCTACTGGCTGGCAAGCGCGGCAGCTGCCAGATGGAGCAGCGTTACGTACACAAGACCGGCCGTACCGTATGGACATCCTGGAGTGTATCGACCGCGACAGATGTAAAACTCAAGCAGCCGAATCTTATCCTTCAAATACAGGACATAACGGATAAGAAGCGTGCCGAAGAACAGCTTCACCATGAGGCGACCCACGATGCGCTGACAGGGCTCCCGAATCGGGCGTATTTCATGACGCGTCTCAGTGAGGCCCTCGCAAAGTCGCGCGAGATCACAGGCTACAAGGTGACCGTCCTTTTTATCGATCTCGATCGATTCAAGTACGTTAACGACAGTCTCGGACACCTTATTGGTGACGAGCTTTTGAAAGCGATCGCGCTACGGTTACAGGATTGTATGCGTCCTTCCGACCTGGTCGCGAGACTCGGCGGAGATGAATTCACGATACTCGTCGAGGGGCGTTTCGACATTGCTGAGGTCGGCCGCATAGCGGAACGGATCCAACAAAAATTCGGCGTTGCGTTTGATCTGCTCGGGCACGAGGTTTACAGCTCGGCAAGCATAGGTATATTAAATGCATCCGACAAGCACCTTACCTCAGAGGATGTGATGCGCGATGCGGACACGGCAATGTATCAGGCAAAGCGTGCCGGCAAGGCTTGTCACGAGGTATTTGACGAAAACATGCACGACGCGGCAAAGGAGATCCTGCGTCTTGAGACCGACTTACGTCGTGCAGTCGAGCGCGAGGAGATCGAGGTCTATTATCAGCCTATCTACTCATTGACGACAGGCGAGATCGAGTGCTTCGAGTCCCTTGCCCGTTGGACGCATCCCGAGTTGGGCCGAATAAAGCCGGCGAAGTTCATCCCCCTTGCAGAAGAGATCGGCCTCATCGATCGCCTTTGCGAGCAGGTGATGCGGCGCGCGTGCCGTGAGATCGGATCTTTGAACGACAAGGCAAGCGGCAGACGCAACTCGTTCAGTCTCAATCTGTCCTGCAAGCAGTTTAGTCAGAAGGCCCTCGTTCAAAATCTTGAATCTATTCTCGACGAGACCGGTTTCTCCGGTGAGAATCTCAAGCTAGAGATCACCGAGTCTGTCTTCTTCGAGCATCAGGACCGTGCTATCGCGATGCTCAATCAGCTTCGAGACGATGGTATCGAGATCGATATCGATGACTTCGGCACGGGTTACTCGAATCTCGGTTATTTGACGAGGCTGCCTGTCTCAACTCTAAAGATCGACCGCAGTTTCGTTTCAATGATCGATGATCAGGGTAATAACGATCAGATCGTGCGAGCCATCATCACGCTCGCACGCAACCTGGGACTTCGCGTCACGGCTGAGGGTGTCGAAACACCGACGCAGTTGGAAGTACTGAAGGAGCTGGGTTGCGAAAGCGCGCAAGGCTATCTATTTGCCCGGCCGATGCGGTTTGCCGATCTGGAGGCATTCGTAGCCTCCGACCGCAAGATAAACGCTCCGCAATTCCAGGACGTGTCGACAGTGTCTGTCCTTCAATGATCCAGAGGCAAGGGTATATCGGTTGACGAACGCCGACGTGAAAGTGAACAATGGTCTTCACTGACACTATGTATCGGCGACCCAAATTCCTTGACGTCCTGCTCGACATCCGATCCGCGATGTCTCTCGAGGCGGGTAACGACATCGTCGCCTTCGTAGAAATGATACGGACGGGCTCGCCGATCTCGGTGCACCACCGAACGGTAACTCGAGTTGACGGAGCTGTGATCGACGAGGTCCAATCAGAGGCAGTCAGTGAAACGGTAAAGAGCGACGTGGTAAAAGATTAGCGTTCTTTCACGACGTCTTTCTGATGCGCCGATACTTAATCTCATTCCTTTTCGTCCTTGCGGTCATCGCCGGCTCGGCGGCACTCTTCTTTCCAAGCTACTGGACGCATCGCTATGACGATCTGATCGCCCGGCAAGCGCGTGTCTACCGGTTGGACGAGAAGCTCGTCTGGAGCCTTATCTACGAGGAAACCTACTTTCGGGCGTGGAAGATCGGGGCCGCGCAAGAGGTCGGGCTAATGCAGGTCACCCCTGTCGTCGCCCGCGATTGGGCGCACGAGACAGGGTTGAAGGATTACGAGAGACAGACGGCGGAGAATGTCGAGCAATTTCTTATCGACCCCGAGCGCAATCTGCAGGCTGGCTGCTGGTATCTACAGAAGCTCCGTGAAGAATATCGCGGACGCCCTGCCGAGACAGCAATGACCCTTGCGGCTTACAACGCCGGTCCAAGCCGCGTTGAGGACTGGACACGCGACATCGACCAGACCTCGATGACGGAAGATGAATTCATATCCCGCATCGGCATTCCGTCGACGAGGGCTTACGTTACATCGATCCTTGCGCGCTATAGAAAGTCGCAGGGACCACAATGAAGCTCCTAACCGCTCGACACGTCCTGCCCATATCCTCCGATCCGATCGACAACGGCGCGGTCGTCGTCGACGGTCCCGAGATCAAGGCCGTCGGCCGCCGCGACCACCTCGCCGCTGTGTACCCCGACGTGGAGGTGTCGGACTTCGGCGCCGCCGCGATCCTGCCTGGATTTGTAAACTGTCATTCCCACCTTGAGCTAACGACAATGCGCGGCGCTCTCGACGACGTCGAGCATGACTTCTCGACTTGGCTCCTGCATCTAAATGGACTGCGTGCAGAGCTATCGGACGACGACATCATCGCTGCCGCGGTCGCAGGCGCCCGAGAAGGCGCGGCGGCAGGCGTTACATGCTTCGCGGACATCGGGCGAATGGCGTTTGCCGGTATCCATGCCCTCAAGGAAGTCGGCCTGAGAGGGATCGTCTATCAGGAGACCGAATTCTCACCCGACAACGCTACGGCGGAGGCCGACTTCCGGAAGCTGATCGAGAAATTCAACATGCTCCGAAACGGTGAAACGCCGCTTGTCCGGATCGGGCTGTCGCCACATTCGCCGTACACTGTTAGCTCGCGACTATTCGAGATGATCGCCCAGCACGCGATCCTTGCCGGCGTTCCGATATCGATCCATGCCGCCGAATCGGCAAGTGAACACGAGCTGCTCACAAAGGGCACCGGTTTCTTTACGGACGTTTATGAGAAGTACGGGGTCGAGTGGTCCAGTCCGCATTGCACGCCCATTGAGTATCTTGAACGTCTCGGCGTCCTCGCCGCACGTCCCCTCCTCGCCCATTGCGTTCTAGCTTCGCAGAGCGACATCGAAAAGATCGCTGCGAATGGAGCCACGATCGCGCACTGTCCAAAATCCAACGCGAAATTTGGTCACGGCACCGCGCCGTTAGAGGAGTTTCTGGATCGCGGCATTGCCGTCGGACTGGGCAGCGATTCGGTGGCGAGCAACAATGTGTGCGATCTTTTGGAGGAGGCTAGGTTTGCTTCCCTCGCGGCGCGAAATCGCCTTGGCTCGCGCCGGTTTATTTCTGCCCGCGATTCGCTCGAGATCGTCACTCTTGGAGGCGCCCGGGCGCTTGGGCTCGAGAACCTGATAGGCACGCTCGATGTCGGCAAGCAAGCCGATATCGCAGTCGTCTCGCTCGCGAACGTCGCCCAGCAGCCGATCAACGACGTTCACGCCGCGCTTGTTTTCGCCTCCAACGCTCGGGACGTCCAAATGACCATGGTCGCCGGGAATATCATCTACGCGGCGGCCCAAGCCCTCTAGCTAATAAGCAAAAAGGGCATCGCTTTTTGAGCGATGCCCTTGATCACTAGATCACAAAAGCTTAATAGCCGTTCAGGCCATCGTAGTAGCCATTCTCAAATCCCTCGCGGTAATAACGCTGGTAAAGCTGGAGATTGCCTTCCCGCGAATTGTAGTCTTTATTCGCGTTCTGATAAGCGCTGAAATTGTTAAGATTTCGCGGCCCGCGATTGCGGTCTTTACGGCCTTCTTTGATCCCTTCGTTATACCCGGCATTGAGCCCCGTCTGACGAAAGTTTGAATTACCGCCGTAGTTGCCGTACTGGCCCCAGTTGCGCCCACGCGAGCGGTTGTTTCCATTGTTCCAGGTGCCGCCATTGTTATTCCAGCCGCCGTTGTTGTTGTTATTGTTGTTGCCGTTGTTCCAGCCGCCGTTGTTGTTGTTGTTGTTATTACCGTTGTTCCAACCGCCGTTGTTATTATTGCCGTTGTTCCAACCACCGTTATTTGACGTGCCCATCTTGGCGTCATAACCGTGCTCGAACGCGATGCGGTAATAGCGTGAGTAGAGCGAGCGATCGCCAAACCGCGAATTGTAATCGTGGTTTGCCGATTTGTACTGGCTGAAATCGTTGTAGTTGGAGCGCCGCCGGTTCTGGCTGTCCTTTTGGCCGGCGCTCGTGCCGTCATTGAAGCCGGCGTTCAACGCCGTCTGTCGCAAGTCAGATGAGCCGCCCCAATTCGGATAGCCGTCCCACTGAGCGTGTGCGGTTGAGCTCGATATCCCGACGACGCCTAAAAGCAGCATTACCGAAAAAATGGATCCTAATATTCCCCTAAAACGCATGATCATTGCCTCCTTAGATTAACGCCGCTGGTCGCGGCATATCACTACTTCGATGACGATAATAGCCTAAAACGCGCGTTTTATTTGTATGTCAGCGGACATCGTATTCAGGCTTTTGAACGCCCATCAGCCACTTATCAAACCAGCCGACGATGTGCTGAAGCCGCTCGATACGATGCCACGGCTGACCGGAACGAGACAGCTCATGCCCCTCGTTCGGAAACCGCACCATCACGGCCGGTATCTTGCGATATTTCAGAGCTACGAACATCTGCTCGCCACCTGCACCGGGCGGTGTTCGATAATCGGCCTCGCCGAGGATGAACATCATCGGCGTCGTTACATTTTTGACGAAAGTAATAGGTGAGCGCGCCTTAAAGTCATCTGACTCCTCAAACGGGGCACCGCGGAACCACGCCGGCTGAAACTGCCGAAAGTCCGCCGAATACCACCAATCGGCCCAATTCGAGATATCACGCTGAGCAACGGCTGCCTTGAACCTCTGCGTCTGCGTAACGGTCCAGTCCGTAAGAAGTCCGCCGCCGCTGCCGCCGGTGACGCCGAGTTTTTGGTCATCGATGTAACCGCGTTTGATCAGCTCGTCGACGCCGGCCATGAGATCTTTATAGTCGTCACCCGGATATTTGTACTGGATGATGTTCCCAAACTCTTGGCCATAGCTCGTACTGCCGCGCGGATTTGGATAGAGAACGACATAACCCTTGGCCGCCATCCATTGGAATTCGTGATCGAAGACGTAACCATAAGCCGAGTGCGGGCCACCGTGGATGTTAAGAATGAGCGGGTATTTTTTCGACGGGTCAAAATCGGGCGGCTTCTGCACCCACGTCTGTATCATCTTCCCGTCAAAGCTCTTGTACCAGATCTCCTCGGGCTCAGTGAGCTTGAGTTTCGCCCAAAGGGCGTCATTAATGTGGGTAAGTTGTTTCGGTGAACCACCATTTCGGTCAAGGACGTAAAGGTCGGTCAGCCTGGTCGGTGTCGAGACCGTGTAAACGAGCCGTCGGGTGTCATTTGTCGCGCGATAGCTAAGCACGGTCTGGTTACCGCTCGTAACGTCCATGCCCATTTTGCCGGTCACGGCATCGAGGCTGACCAGGTTGGCCCTGCCTTCCTTGGCGTAGCGAACGATCAACGACTTTCCGTCGGCGGACCATATAACACCGCCGCCGCCCCCCGCGCGCGGCGGGGACTGGTCACCGCCGATGCCGCCGCCGACTTCGACGCCTAGATTTGCGGTCAAGTTGCGCGGCTGTGCGTTTGGCGCGATATCGAGGACGAATAGGTCCGGCTCCGTATAGGATAGGACCGGCTCATTTACCGACGCTGTGAAGGCAAACCGTTTGCCGTCCGGGCTCAGGCTCATCCCGCCAACGCTGATGTCGACCTTAGTCAGAAGCTGCGGAGAGCCGCCGGCGACATCGACCGAGTAGATCTCAGTCGAGCCAAGCTCGTAGTAGGGCTCGGGATTGTGGTTCGTCTGGTAATAGATCTTTGTGCTGTCGTTGGACCAGACCGCGCCGCCCTCATTAAATGCTCCGCTCGTCAGTTGCCTTGGTGTAACTTTCTCGTCGGGACTTTTTGGTGCCGCGACGACCCAAAGATGGCCGGGATGACCGTTATCGACATAGCCGCCGCCGTCTGAGCGATAGACGGCTCTATTGATCACACGGACATCGCTTTCGTGGCCGTCGGCCGGTGTCGGAGCCGGCTTTGGCCCGCGTGCGACCTCGTCGGCGTTTTGACTGTTGCCAAAAACGATCCATTTCCCGTCCGGCGACCATCCCGGCCCACCCGCACCACGCGGCAGCGAAGTATAAGCCCACGAATCACCACCCGCCATCGAGAGCATGAAGAGCTGAGGTGCGGCGTTTGGTCCCGGCGTTTCGGATCCGCGGACGAAGGTAAGGAACTTCCCGTCCGGCGACCATCTGGGCGTAGTGTCTCTCGTCCCGCTGGTCAGCCGATGAGGCTCGTCCGATCCTGTCGTCGGCACAGCCCAGATCGAGGTGTCGTAGTTAGTCTTTGCCCCGTTGACCGTCACCTTTACAAAGGCAACCGTATTCCCGTCGGGCGAGATCTGCGGGTCGCCGACCCACGCGAAATCGAACATATCTTTCTCGGTGATACTCCGCTTCTGCGCAGCACCGGTGACGGCGATAGAAACGATCAGAGCGATGAGAACTACTAACTTGTGCTTTTTCATACGTTTAGCATCAAACGACGACGATCTTGTACCACTTGTCCCAAGCTTGTCCCACGGGTGCGTGGGACAGGGAAACCACTGAAACGATTGGAGTTATGGCTGCGAAACAGCCTGAATTCCCACTTTTTTAAAAAAACTTTTCAACCCTATCTAAAGAGCGAACGGGATGCTGGAGGCAGACCGCCCGCGCGTCAAAAACCGTAGCAGAAGTTAGTGACGAATAAAATGCTACTTTGCAAGCTTTGGCCGGATTTGCGTACTTATTTGCCGGCGGCCGCGGCGGCCTTGAGCTCGGTAAGGAGCTGTGCAGGCGTCCACTCATTACCAGTAAAGATCTTGGTTACCTTCCCGCTCGGGTCTATTACGGCCGTCCGCAGGCTGTGGTTTATCTTGGCCTTGTCGTTGGGGTCGACCTCGTATTGCAGGCCAAAGAAATCGGCGATCTTCTTGACCTCGGCGTCCTTGCCGACCGCAAGCTGCCAAACCTCGAACTTCGTTTTTGGGTCGTTCCCCATGTAACCGATGCCATACGCTTTTAGTTTCTCGGGCGTATCGTTTGCCGGGTCGAACGAAATGCTCAGGAGCCGGACCTTGTCTTTCCATTCCGGGTCTTTCTCAAGCTGCATCGCGGCGTCGCTAAAATTTGTCGACATTCTGATGCAATAATCCGGCAGCGGACACTTGGCATAAATGAATGTGATAGCGAGTGCCTTGCCGCGAAAGTCCTTGATCGAGATCCGCTTGCCGTCCTGGTTAGTGAGCGAAAAGTCCGGCACATCGTGGCCGACCTGCGCGAACGCGTCATTGACCGGGACATTTGCCTGATCGGGTCGTGCGGGGGCGACGATCTGGATGTTCTCTAGCCAGTACGGTTCCGGTGAACCGCTGTCGACGACGAGATCCCCCTTGATATCGCTGCCAACCGTCAGCTCGTTCCAGACGTAGTCGGCGTGGATCGGAAAGTCCATCGTCATGCCCTCCATGTACCCCTCGACCGCCTCATGTTTGATCGTGGCCTTTTTTGCGGCCTTATCGACGGCGACGACCGTGCCTTTTAGGGAATATCGTTTGGCGTTTGGCGACGCGACGGGGACGTTGGCGGCGGGCTTTTGGCAGCCGATGAACAGCAATGAACTAAAACAAAGCAGTATAAGAAAACGCATATTTATAAATGATGAAAGACGTCAGCGGGTTTGTCATCTCGGCTTCAGCTCTTCGTCGTAGATAAGCTGGTACATTCGATAGTTCGTCATCACCCGCTGCACATAATCCTTCGTCTGGCCATAGACAAGCTCGGGCACATAACGATCCGGTTCGCTTGAGCGTGAGCGGACGAGCCATCGCTTCACGTTGTCCTCGCCCCCGTTGTAAGCCGCGACCACGGCCTCGGGCTGCCCGGGAAATAGTGCGTTGAGATCCGCGATGTACTGCGAACCAAAAAGTAGTGCCGCGCCGGGGGAGTAAAGCTCCTGATCGTCGAGGCCGTCCCATCCGAGCTCGGACGCGATCTTTTGCGAAGCAGGATGTATGAACTGCATCAGGCCGCGAGCCGCGGCCGCCGAGCGAGCGTCGGGCCGAAATCGCGATTCCTGCCGCATGATCGCAAGCAGCAGTCGCGGATCGACACTGCGCGGCTTGGCGTATCTCAATAGCTCGCCCGCGAACGGTGCGGGATAGAGCTGCCGCAGCGGCTCTCCCAGCAACAGCTCGATCGGATAGTCGGCGGGAACCTTTTTCCAGAGCGGTTCGATCCCGGCAAAAATGCGATCGGCCTTGTTCGCCTTGAGGAGAAGTGAGCTCGGACCCTTATCTTCAGATTCGATCGCAGATTCTTCAAAAAGACCGATGTCGGACAGGCGGGAGGCGACAGCGGAAAGCGGTGACTCATGGGCGAGCGGAGGTAAGGGTGGCAGCTTGATCCTTTCGAGCTTCGGGCGGCTAACCCCGAGCTCTCCCAGCCTCTCGGTCGCGCGCCAGCCGTAATACTCAGCGCGTCCGTCGGCGATGGCGAGATAGCCCGACACAGCATCATCTTTGCGTCCAAGCCGTTCCAACGCATAGGCGCGCATAAATGCAACCTCGGCCTGCGTCGTTCCCCCAGGAACAGTGGCTCCGCCGACATCCGGCATTTGTTTGAGCCGATCAAGCGCGGCAATGGCATTTGACCATTCCTCTTTTGAGGCGTAGATGCGAGCCTCTGCAAAGACGGCCTGTGCCTCGGCCCGCTTTCCCCGAAACGCATCCTCGGTCTTACCGCACCACTTTATGGCCTCGCTGTCGTCGCCGAGGTCGCGGCGAATGTCGACGATATTCAGGTATGCGCGATCGACTTTTTCGTCCAGCGGATACTTGTCGATGAAGGCCTGATAGCGGCTAAACGCCTCTTTCGTCTTACCGACACGAGCGTAGGCGGATGCGAGCTGAAGAAGAGCGTCCTTTCCCGCGGACGTGTCGGGAAACTGCTCGATGACGCGCTCGTACCACGTTATCGCCTCGACAAAGCCCAGCGACTGAGAATAGCCGCGGCTGATCTGAAACATCGCGTCTGCTGCGAACGGCGGCGTTTGGATGACCTCAAAATGCCGTCTCGCCTCAACCCAATATCTATTGAATTGATAGACGTTCGCCCGCCGCAGATGCTGGGCGTCCCCGAGGTCGCTGCCGCCATCGATCGCATCGAGAGACCTGACGGCTGCGAGGTCCGCGTCGTCGGGCTGTTCAGGGTTAGGCGTTCTCGCGAGCAGATCGTTGAGGATCGCGAGCGCTTTCGCATTGTCCCCGGCCAATCGGTACGCGTCGGCCAGGATAGCTCGATCATTTCGTATTTGCGCATCAGATATATTTGAGACCGGGGCCGTTCCGCTCGCGGTCAGCAGGCGAATGGCCTCAGAATAGTTACCGGTTTCGATCGCGTTTTCAGCAAGGCGATGTCGGGCACCGCTTGCGATCGCGTCCGGACCGTCCAGGATGACGCGCCGCAGCAGGAGCTGCTCCAGAACGAGATTCCCGGTCGAGTGTGCTATTCGAGAAAGGTGAGCCGAGGCATACGCCCGCACGACCGGATCTGTGGAGTCGAGTGCCGGGCTGACGCGTTGCGTCTGTGCGGTTGAAACGCCCCATGCAGCCAACACCAACCCGATCGTCGCCGCTAAACGTTTCATCAACAGGATTTTAGCAAAGGTGCATCAATTCGAGTAAAATCAGCACCGGACATCAATGCCAGCCCAGATCCTCAACGGAAAAACAGTCGCGGACTCGATCAGACGAGAGGTCGCAGCGGAGATCGCCGGTCTCTCATTCGTGCCCGGCCTAACGGTCGTGCGCGTCGGCGAGGACGCGGCATCGTCCGTTTACGTCGGCAGCAAAGTGCGTACCGCTGAGGAGCTCGGAATACGCTCCGAGCATATCCACCTGCCGGCCGACACAAGTCAGGAGGAATTGCTCGCCGTCGTTGACGAACTCAACAGCCGCGACAATGTCGACGGCATTCTGGTCCAGTTACCGCTGCCAAAACAGATCGACGAGAGAACGGTCCTCGAGCGTATCGATCCGACGAAGGATGTCGATGGCTTTCATCCCGTAAACGCCGGTCGTCTGATGCAGGGCAATGCTGCGCTCGTACCCTGCACACCGGCAGGTGTGATCGAGATCCTCAAGCGCTCGGGCATCGAGATCGCCGGGCGCAATGCCGTCGTGGTCGGCCGCAGCAACATCGTCGGCAAGCCGATGGCAATGCTCCTGCTCAATGAGAATGCGACGGTCACGATCTGTCACTCCAAAACGCACGATCTGGGAGCGGTCTGCCAACAGGCGGACATTCTCGTTGCCGCGATCGGCCGTCCCGGTTTTATTCGCGGAGAGCACATTCGTGATGGCGCGGCCGTTCTCGACGTCGGCATCAATAGCGTCAGCGACGCGTCGATGCTGCCGGCATTGTTTGACGGCGAAGATTTAGACAGGCGTACCGCTGCGATCGACAAACGCGGTGCGACGCTAGTCGGCGACGTAAATTACAAAGAGGCGGTCGAAAAAGCCGCGTTTCTCTCACCCGTTCCCGGCGGCGTCGGCCTATTAACGGTCGCGATGCTGATGAAAAACACAGTTACCGCAGCGAGACTGCGGCGAAAAATATGAAATTCGAAGAATATCAATCCGAGGCAAGCGTAACGGCCCTTTATCCGCGGCGGATGAGCAATCTCGAATATCCGACGCTCGGGCTCGCCGGCGAAGCCGGTGAGGTCGCGAATATCGTCAAAAAGATCCAGCGTGATCACGGCGGCGTTATCAATGACGAGATCCGCGGCAAGCTCAAGGACGAGCTCGGCGACGTTCTCTGGTACATCTCAGCCTGTGCCGATGAACTTGGCCTGACGCTAACCGAGATCGCTGAATACAATGTCGACAAGCTCGCAAAACGGCATGGCAGATGATGCTGAAGGTTGGTCTCACAGGCTCGATCGCCGTCGGCAAATCTTTTGTCTGCGATGTGCTGCGCGAGATGGGCGTGCATGTCCTTGACGCGGACCAAACTGCTCGCGATGTGGTAGCTCCGGGAACAGAGGGTCTTGCCGACATAGCGACCGTATTCGGCACTGAGGTTCTGAAGCCCGATGGCAGCTTGGACCGCGGCAAAATGGCATCGATCGTCTTCGCGGATGAGGCCCAAAGAAAACTCCTCAATTCCATCGTGCATCCTTTAGTTATCGAGGAGCAGGACAACTGGATAAGCGCCTGCGAAACAGATGACCCCGGCGGCATAGCGGTGATCGACGCCACACTTATGATCGAGTCGGGCGGTTACCGACGCTTCGACAAGTTGATTGTTGTGTGGTGCGAAGCTGGGCTACAATTGGCTCGTCTTATAGCCCGCAGCGGCCTCGACGAGGACGAGGCCAAAAAGCGGATCGCCGCACAGATGCCGCAGGACGAGAAAAAGCGGTATGCCGATTTTCTGATCGACACTTCGAATGGATTTGACGACACACGGCGGCAAACGCTGGAACTCGTCAATGAATTACGGTCTTTATCCACAGCAGATGCAACTCCACGCGAAACGACAGATCGGTAGGTTAGCGGCGATGATCGCGGCCGGACTCAGCGTCTGCCTGTTCTCCTCATGTGCCCAGATCCAGAAACCTGTTCCTGAGCCGTATTACGCGGCGACGGCTCCGCCCGAGCGGCAGGAGCTTCGCTGGAGCAACGGCAAGGCTCCGAAAAGCCTCGATCCGGCCCGCGCGGCCGCATCGCCCGAGAGCGACATCGTTTGTGCGCTTTACGAGGGCCTAAGCGAGATCGACCCAGCGACCCTCGAAGCCGTGCCTGCGGCGGCTGAGAAATGGACAACATCCGAGGACGGCAAAACGTGGACATTCCACCTCAGAAAAGATGCCCGCTGGTCGAATGGGAAACGAGTAACGGCGGGGGATTTTGTTGCGTCTTGGAAGCGAGCGGCGGCGATGGGCAGCGAAGCGGCCCACCCGGAATTACTCGAGAATATCGTCGGGCTTGCTTTGCAACGTTCAAAACACGCGGCGACCCCGACGCCGACACCTGCTCCATTCGCGGATGATGAGCCGCTTCCGCCTCGTGGAAAAGGCCCGAGCGACCCGTCCGATGAGAATACGGCGACGGCAGCGATTCCCGACAAAAATAGGCCCACAAAGGCCGATGCGGACGTGGAGGCGGTAGACGACCTTACGCTGCGGATCTCGCTGGTGCGTCCCGACCCTGACCTTCCAAAGCTTCTTTCCGATCCGATCTTTCGGCCGATAGTTGGCGACGGCACCGACCAGGAAGCGTCTCGCCCGACCAATGGACCATTCACGGTTGCCGAAGCCGGAAAGGAGGGCGTAGTTCTCACCCGCTCAGACACATATCGGGATCGTGCGGCTATCAAGCTGGAACGGATACGCTTTGTACCGGCGGAGAATGCCGAGGCCGCGCTTGCGGCCTACAAACGCGGCGAGATCGATGCGATCACTAATTCGGATTTCGAGCCGTTGGCATTAAAGATCCTGAGCCCGTACGGCGACTTTCGTCAGACAACGCACAATGCTTTGAACCTTTACGAATTCAACACACGAAACGCTCCCTTTAGCGATCGTCGCGTCCGAGAGGCGTTGGCGATTGCGATCGACCGAGACCGCATCGTCGAGACTGAGTTCGACGGGACGGCCGAGCCCGCCGTGGATTTTGTGCCGATGGCAAAGAGCGCCGAGACGCTCTCGCTGGATGTCGAGCGTGCCCGGGAGCTGCTCGAGAACGCCGGTTTCCCCGGTGGCCGGGGGTTTCCGCCGATTCGCCTGCTCATCAACCGCAACGACGCCCAGCAGCGTGTCGCTCGTCTCGTCGCCCGCATGTGGAAGCAAAACCTCAACGTCGACACACAGATCGTCGTCAAAGAGGTGAATGAGATGGATGCCATTCGAGGCTCGGGCGAATACGACCTCGTTCGGCGGGGCGTCGTGCTGCCAACGATGGACGAGAGCGCGAGCTTCGTGGCGATATTTCATTCCTTTGGCGATATCGCCGGCCAGGGCCAGACCGATCCTTTCGCGCCGCCGGAATCCAATTCCGGTCCCACGCGGCCCGAGTCTCAGCTAAATGCACACGCGACACCGTCGCTGCCCGACAGGAGCTTCCCAGCTCCTCAGCCGGGCGAGATGGTCGCGAGCGCAGGCGACGCTCTCTACCAGCTCTATGCGATCCCGCTCTACTCGCCGACCGCCTACTCGCTCGTAAAGCCCTACGTCCACGGCCTCCAGATCACCGGCCTCAACAGCGTCTCGGTCAGGAATATCAGTATCGACAGCACCTGGTCTCCGCCGCGTGCGAGCACCCAATAACGAAAGAAAGGCTCCACGAGGAGCCTTCTTCTTTTACACGAAATATCGAGGTTTTAGCTGGACGATGTTGCCGAAGTGCCTTTCTCGGCGTTGCGCAGCTCTTTTACGCGATTGTGGGCCGCCTGTACGGATTGTGATTGCTGACGGACGACGTCGGCGATGTTGGCCGGTAGATTTTTTTCGAGGGCGTCGCGATAGGCGTCCTTTGCATAGTCCTCGCCGCGCTCGCATTCGTTGAGGATCGACTGCTCGTCGCCGCCTGTGATCGCCGCCTTAAGGTCCATCCAGCCGCGATGCACCGCACCCGAGACGCTGCCGGTACTCTCAGGGTCACCGCCAAGCTCTCGCACCAGCTCCTGCAGCACGGCGGAGAACTGCGCTCTTTGCTGTGAGAATTCATAAAATGCGGTCTTGAGGTCCGAGCGCTCGACGCTCTCGGCCGCGGACTTAAACCCGTCGGCTCCGTCGCGGCAGGTCTCGATGAGGCCGTTAAGGGTTGAGATCACGTCGTCATTCGAAATGGCATGATCACCCGTCCCCGCCGCTGTCGGCATGGGATTGGCGTCGCTGGTGATAGGTTCTGTTGCTTCATAATCGTTGATCATATTATTACTTCCTCCAAGAATGCTGGTCTTGTGAAGGACAGGCTAACGTGGAAGATCGTAGGGAAAGGTATGTTATCCGACAAAGCCGGCACTTTCTCTCAACGGCCCGCCCTTCTAACACACGGAAAATGCTCATTATTTGGTGAAAATGCCTCGTCATTCGTCGTTTTTGCGTGGTGCAAGTATTTTGTACTTGGATGGATCTCGGCTGGTCCGCTTGTGGCGGGCAGCGATAATTCTGTTCTTTAGAGCCGCATGAGCAAGGTCCCCGACAACCTGGACACGGCCGGACTCTTGTCTATCGCGGAGGAGACCGGTGTAGCGATCGCCGTATGCGACGGGCCGCACGAGCTGTATGCCGCAAACAATAACTCCATCTGCCGGACACTCAACCCGGACGGCGAGTTTATCGGCCCCTGTAAGGCCTTTTGCGGAACGGCCCTCGAGGAGGTGCTCGAGGTCGGCTCACGCGTTTCATATACTTGTCACGCTGGTCTCGAATGCAGGGCTTTGCCGATGAAAAGCGAGGACCAGCCACTTGTCGCGATCGTCGGCCGCACGTTCCTCAAGGCCGAGAATTATCGCCGTGCGAGCGAACGGGCCTTAAGCGGCGACTGGAAGGTGCATCCGCCGACAAGATTCTTTGAGAACGTGTTGATAACAGGCGCAGAAGAGACATTGGATAACGCAACCGGACGCGTCGAGAACGTCGTGGGCGGCGCGGCGCTGCAAAAACCTATCCAAGAACAGGAGCAGCCCGAGATCCCAGTGCCCTCGAAGCAAAAAATAACCGCACAGAAAAATGCACCGAGCGGACGGGCCGTCGAGGCCCGCGCATGGCGATCTTTCTTTGGCTCGCTGCTCAAGACCGATTACGGCAAGGCTGCGGACTCGATACTTGAGTTTATCGCGCAACAGTACGGGCTGAGTGCGTTGATCTGGCTCGACCGGCGCGGCACCGCGTTTGAAACGACCGCAAGCTATGGCGAATTGAAGGGTCGCGGCGTGCGGCTTCGCATTTCGCCGGAGGACCCGCGGCTCTTAGACGCTCTGCAGAACGACAACCCGCTTCGTCTCGGAGAAAAGTCTCGCGAGGGCGTCGCACCGAACCGAACGCTTTCACTCTTTCCGATCGCGGTCAGTGCCGATATTACGGCAGCGATCGCTGTGCTGGACCAGAGCCAGTCGGATGAGGTCGACCAACATCTCGTCCGCCTATGCCACTCGCTCGCGCCACAGCTCGAGATCCTGCGCCTTCGCAGCGAGGTCGCAAGGCGCGAGTCGCTCGCGGCCGCCGTTCGCGGGTTTAGCCGCAGCATGCGAAAGATCGACGCTGACGACCTGTGGCTAAATCTCACGCAGCACGCAGCTCAGATGCTCGATGCCGAGCGGGCATCACTGCTCGTCTATGACGAACGCGAGGACCGCCTAGAGATCAAGGCGATGATCGGCTCGCGGCACAAAGTTCCCGACGATGCCGACACGGGCCGACGTGTCTCTCAGGTCGTTTTTTACAAGGGCGAGCCCGCCGTGATCACCGACGTCACGCGGACTGGCCTGCCGCCCGCAGCGGAGGACCGCGGATACAAGACCGTTTCATTCCTAAGCTCGCCGATCTCGATAGCCGGACGAACGATCGGCGTAATGAATTTTACCGACCGTGCCGGCGGCAGGATATTTGATAAGGCGACGCTGGATCTTTTTCTGGCGATCGCGCCGCAGCTAGCGGTCGCAATAGACCGTGCGCTTCTAAAAGAAAAAGCCGGTGAATTTGAGCAGTTGTCCGTGACCGACTCGCTAACGGGTCTGCTCAACCGCCGCTACATCGAGGCCCGTCTTACGGAGGAGATCAAGCGATCGACGCGTCACGGATTCCCGATGGGCTTCATGATGCTCGACGTCGATCAGTTCAAATCTTATAACGATTCATTCGGCCATCCGGCAGGCGACGAGGCCCTAAAGCTGGTCGGCCATGTGATCCGCGAAACCCTCAGAGGCGCGGATGTCGCTGCACGTTTTGGCGGCGAGGAATTTGCGATCCTGCTGCCGCAAACGACCGGCGAAGAGGCTGTCGCCATCGCCGAACGCATTCGTCACAATATCGAGACGGCCGATTTCGCCCATCGACAGGTCACCGCCAGCATCGGCGTCGCAAGCTGTTCCGCGGACCTCTGCGTATCTGCCGACCTGGTCGCCGCAGCGGACCGAGCCCTTTACGAGGCAAAACGCCGCGGCCGAAACCGCGTTCTTGAATTCGAGGACCTCACGCATTGACCCGCGATGAAAACCGCATCTTTTCTGCGTTGTATCCGTTTGTCGGCCGCGAAGCGGAACGTGACCGTCTTGTCGCTGCGGCTAGGAGCAGCAAAAGTCTCGCCGTTCTCGGTGCTCCCGGCGCCGGCACCTCCGAGTTGCTGCGACACGCCTTCGACAAGTTTTTTTTCCATTCTCAAGACGTAATTCCGGTCTATTTTGAGCTCCGCCGAAGCGACGGTTCAGCCGCCGCCGCAGCTCGCCGTTTTGCCCGCGAATTTCTTACCCTGTCGATCGCATTTCGCCGTCGTGACGCGGGTATTATCGGTACTTCGCCGACGCTTAATGAGATAGCGCGTCTCGCACTTCCCGAGGATGGGCGATGGGTCGATGCCGCGATAGAGGCTGTCGGTCGAGGCGACGACGACCTCTCTTTTTCCCTGAGCCTGCCAGATAGAGCGGCCAAGCGGCATGTCGTATTCCTGGATAATATCCATCTCGCGGCGGAATGGGAGGACGCCGACAGGTTTTTCGATCTTTTAAAAAGTGGCGCGAGCAAGTTTGTTGTCGCCGGTCTGCGAAGGTGGCTCTACGGCAAGTTTCCCTGGGCACAAATGCGTGTCGATCCGCTCGCCTTTGAAGATGCGGGACGTCTGGTCCAATCACTGGCGGGTGAGCACAGCGTCGCGATCAGCGGTCCAACACGCGATCTCATGGCCGTCCAACTCGAGTCGAAGGCAACCGACATCGCTAGCCTGCTTCGCGACGCAGCCGACCAGGGCCGGCCGCTAAACGATTTCAAGAGCGTCGAACGGGTTTACACCGACTCGATCTTTGGCGGCAGCATAGCCCGTCGTTATGGCGCGATACTGAGCGAGGTTACTGATGCCGCGAGCGACGAGGCGATTATCATTCGATTGCTCGGCGGCACGCGAGAAGAACGGATATCGGTTGAAAACTGGGTGCGCTCTTTTGACGATCCGGTGCGGGCCCGAGCGCTCCTCGCCCAACTACACGTCGCGGAGTTTGTATCTGTCGACGGCGACCTCATCGATACGCGATCCGGCGGGCGTGCCATGCGCGATTATTTGAATTCGCGGTCCGCGCTACAGAGCCCAGATAAACCGCGCGCAATTGCGGTCGGCGAGGCCATCGCTCGGCATACGGCAAATGCTCCTCGACTGATGACAGAGTTTTATCGCAATGCCGCCGCGATCGGCCTTCGCCAAGTGCTTTCCAAATTCGATGGACAATCGGTGGCGATCGCCGCGCTGGACAACGCACCTTTCAAAAGCAGTCTCAGAGGTCAGGGCGACGACGCGGTACTGGCTGCCCTGCGGGGAACGCAGGACCGGATCGACCTTCCGCGTATTGTCTACACCGCTCACACATCCGCGTTTTATCCGCCGCTTCTGGAGTTTTGCGACCGCGACCGTACCGCCGTCGGGTTGACCGACTCGGGTGACGCTTGGATCGCCGCCGAGATCGACTCAAAGCTTGAGGTCGATGCCGAAACGACTGAATTCTGGTGTGACCGACTCGAAATGGCCGCGTTGAATTCCGGTCTCCATACGTGTCGTATCTGGCTGATCGCTCCTGAGGGCTTTGATGAACCGTCGCTGGAGCTTCTCAATGAGCGCGGAGCCTACGGCTCAAGCCGCAAACAGATCGAGCTTCTCAAAGAATTGCTCGCACATCCGGTCTCCGCAGAGCCCGAAGCGCCATTGGCGGAATACGAGATCACGGTGCCTATGGGCGATGACGGTGAGATCGCCGCGACGCGGACCGTCGACGATATCGCAGCAAAACACGGCATAGCGAAAAGGACCGCTACGCAGATCAAGACCGCATTGGTCGAGGCTCTCATTAACGCAGCGGAACACAGTCTAAGCCCGGACCGTCGAGTAGAGCTTAAGTTTCAGATCTTCCATGACCGCATGCGGATCGCGACCTCGAATCGCGGCGTTCGCCTGATTGACCGCATCCCGTCAACGGCTGCAAATACAGAGGAAACCCGTCGCGGATGGGGCCTCAAGCTCATTCGAGGCCTAATGGATGACGTGAGGATCGAGGAGACCGATGACGGCACCCGCCTTGTGATGGTCAAGTATCTGGATCGGGGCGACGACGGAAAAACTTCCCTCTCACGTGAGGATAATGTATAATCGTTTTCAATGGCCCCTATAAGAGGGCCTTACCGCCTGGGCATCTTACGCAATACCGCCCTACATCCAAAAGCTGCTTCCCCGTGAGGTCAAAAAGCTGACCTTCCGGACCTTGCAAATGTGCTATAGTTCTCAACTGCAACGCTTCTCGGTGCCGCCTGAAGCCAACCCTTTTAAAATTTCTAAAAGATCGATGAAGACCTCGCCCCAAAAGTTAAGTTGGCTTTTTGCCGTCTTCGCTTTCCTGTCTATGGCGGTGAATGTCTCGGCCCAACCGGGGCGACAGCCGCTGCTTCAGGACATCGCGGTCGTGCCGACAGCATCGGAGACACCGCAGCTCATCCAGAAGACAGGCAGCTCCGAGCCCTCGCTCGTCGCGGCCCGTAATCCGATCAGGACGCTTTTCCCGGCCCTGGCCGACCTGACGATCCCCGGCTACTCCGGCGTGCTAGTAGAGTCGATGGACGGAAACGTCGTCCTTGAGAGCAACGCCGAGCTGGGTTTCAACCCGGCGTCGAATGTAAAGATCGCAACCGCCTTTGCCGTGCTCAAGACCTTTGGGCCCGATTTTCGCTTTCAGACGAACGTCTACACGGACGGCTCCGTCGACCCTGCGACAGGCACGCTCACGGGCAATGTTTATGTGTCGGGTAAGGATCCGATGTTCGGCTATCAGCACGCCGTGACTGTCGCCAACGAGCTGAATAAGCTAGGCATCCGCAGCGTCACCGGAAATCTATACATAACCAGCGATTTCGCAATGAACTATTCGGCATCGCCCGCCGGTTCTGGCCAGACCATGCTCAACACGCTGGACTTGGCAAAGCGCTCGCCCGCGGCGACACGAGTCTGGCTCAATCATCTCTCGTATTCCGGACAGTTTGGCAAGGTCCCGGGAGTTCCGTCGGTTAGTTTTGCGGGACAGGCTTTTGTGACGGCGATACCGAATAATCTTCATCTGCTTTTCACGCACGAGTCGACGCCGATGCGCGAGATCCTAAAGGCGACTCTTTGCTACTCAAACAACTTCCTCGCCGAGCGTCTCGGCGACATGCTTGGCGGACCTTACGCGGTCGCTCGGCTTGTACAGTTAAATGCAGGCGTTGAGCCGACCGAATTCTCGCTCCAGACGTCGAGCGGTCTCGGATACAACCGCGTAACGCCAAACGCAATGATGAAGCTGATGAGGGCGTTACGAAATGACCTCGCCCATTACCGGATGACCTACATGGACATCATGCCGGTCGCAGGCGTCGACAAGGGGACGCTCGAGGGCAGATTTGACAGTGACTTTTCGCGAGGCAGCGTTGTCGGCAAAACCGGTACGCTGGGCAACACGGACGGCGGGGCCAGCGCCCTTGCCGGCGAGGTCAATACTCGGAATGGACACCTGCTTTTTGTGATCTTTAATCAACGCGGCAGCGTCGCAAAATTCAGAAGCTTTCAAAACATGTTCGTCTCGCTTGTCCAGGGACAATTCGGCGGAGCGGTGCCAATGAAATATGACGCCGTTTCACTCGAGACCCGGCTCGCCCGAACGCGTATCAGCTACCCACACGGCCGCGGATACACAGAGGAGTAGTCAAACATCAATGCATTAGGTAAAGGCCGCCGAATGGCGGCTTTTTTCTTTTGCCAAGCGGGCGTGCGATAATTTCGCGTTTGATCACATGAATCAGCCCGATCAGGACACGCCTCCCAACACGCCCGAGGGACTTACCGACCCGGACCAGCCTGCGGCACCTCAAACCACCAAGCAGACGAGCGTCGCGCGCTCGGCAGGCATTGTCTCGATCGCCGTGATGTTTTCGCGCCTGTTGGGCTTGGTGCGCGAGATGGTATTCGCGCGGTATTTCGGTGCGGGCTTCCTGATGGACGCGTATGTCGTCGCGTTCCGAATACCGAACGTCCTGCGCGACCTTTTCGCCGAGGGAGCGTTATCGGTCGCGTTCGTAAAAGTCTTTACCGACTATCAGATCAACAAGAGCGAGAAAGAGGCGTGGCGGCTCGCGAGTATGGTCTTTAACCTGCTAGCGGTGATCCTGAGCGTGATCTGCATTGTCGGCGTCATTTTCTCTAAGCAATTCGTCGGATTGATCGCGGGCGGATTTTCGCCCGAAAAAGCGGCCCTCGCGACGACGATGACGCAGATAATGTTCCCGTTCATCCTGCTCGTCGCCCTTGCCGCGGTCGCTATGGGCGTCCTGAATACAAAGGGCATCTTCGGCATCCCAGCCTCGGCCTCCACGGTTTTCAATATCGTCTCAATAATATTTGGCCTGGGCGTCGCCTATTGGCTGAGCGGCGGTGGATGGGCGGCCTCGCACGATCGTTTGACGGTTCCAAACGACGCGTCTCAGTGGGCCATCATCGGAATGTCGATCGGAACCCTCATCGGCGGTGCAGCACAGCTCGCCATGCAAATTCCTTCGCTGCTCAAGATCGGCTTCCGCTTCTCGCCCGTGTTGAGCTTTGCGGACGCAGGGGTCCGCAAAGTCGGTGCTCTGATGGCCCCCGCGATCCTCGGAACGTCGGCCGTGCAGATCAACGTCATGATCAACACGTCGCTGGTCTCCGGCATCGACGGTGCGCAAGGCTGGCTAAACTATGCCTTTCGGCTAATGCAGTTCCCGATCGGCCTCTTTGGGGTAGCGATTGGAACAGCGGCGATCCCGGTTCTCTCGCGACTCGCGAGCGAGGGCAAGACAAAGGAATTTCGCGATACTATCTCGTCGTCGATGAATCTCGTCTTTTTAATGACGCTGCCGAGCGCTTGTGGCCTGATCGTGCTTGGCGAGCCGATCATCAGATTGATCTACGAGCGGGGTGTTTTCACACCCGCTGCCACGTCGATGACCGCCGTTGCTTTGATCGGATATTCGATCGGGCTTACCGGCTATGCCGCGATCAAGATCCTGTCGCCCGCGTTCTACGCGATGAATGATGCAAAGACGCCGATGATCATCGCGATCGCATCGATCGCGATCAATTTCGCGGGTGGTTACATCCTTCGTGAATGGTTCTCGCATTACGGCGTAACGCCCGAGACGCCGTACGGCTACGGTCACGTCGGTGTGGCGCTCGCGACGTCGATCGTCGCACTAGTGAATTTCTTCGCCCTCGCTCTCATCATGCGTAGGCGCATCGGACGGTTGAACGGCCGCGTCATCGCGTCGTCGTTTGCAAAGATCGCGATCTCATCGGCCGTGCTGTCGGTCGTCTGTTATGGGTCCTATCGATTCCTTTTCGACCGTTTTGGATCGTCCGGCTTGACGCTCAGAGCGGTCGAGGCATTTCTGCCGATAGCTCTGGGCGGTGTCGCATTCGTCATAGTGGCCAAGCTTCTGCGCGTAGCCGAGCTTGAGCAGGCGTTCGCAGTATTTAAGAGAAAACTCGCGAGATGATCAGAGATTTTCGTGACAAAGTGCCGCGCATCGCTGCTTCCGCTTTCATCGCGGACACCGCTCTTGTCATTGGCGATGTAGAGATCGGCGAAGATGCGAGCGTGTGGTTTGGGTCGGTGATACGCGGCGACGTAAATTACATCCGAGTCGGAGCTCGGACGAATATCCAGGACATGACGATGATCCACGTCAGCTCAAAGACGCATGCGACGATCCTCGAGGATGAGATCACAGTCGGTCACCGCGTGACGCTGCACGGCTGTCATGTCGAGTCGCGTTGTCTGATCGGCATCGGCGCGATCCTGCTCGATGGCGTTCGTATCGGGAACAACTCTCTCGTCGCGGCCGGCAGCCTGCTCACAACGGGAACGCAAATTCCCCCTCGCTCGCTCGTCATGGGCGCACCCGCAAAGGTCAAGCGTGAGCTGACGGACGACGAGCTAGCGTACCTGGACCGCTCGTGGCGAAATTATGTTGAACTAAAGCAGCATTACTCTTAAGATTGGCTCGATCTTGTCCCTCGCCTCGATGAAGCGTTTCCTGAGGATCATCGGTATTTTGGCTGTGGCCGTCCTGCTGCTGCAGATACCTTTTGCCTATCGAGCGTGTCAGGTCTCCACGACCGCGAATAGGATCCGCGAAGCGAATGTGCAGAGTTCACCGATCTCGGGCCGCTTCCGAGAATATCGCGGCGTCATGCACGTGCACAGCGTGCACAGCGGAGAGATCAGCGACAGTTTTGACGAACTGTTGAACGCGGGTTGCGATAACCAGCTCGATTTCGTCATGCTGACAGAGCACTATTCGACTGCTTTCGATACCTCGGCCCTCACACTCAATGGTTGGTACGGCTCGACTTTGTATGTGGCGGGAAACGAGTTGAATTCGCGCCCCGGCGATCGCGTTCTGATGGTACCCGGCGGGCCGGAAGCCGCCGGCATGCGTCTCAAGCAGACGAATGAGGCCATCGATGAGATCCATGCGAAAACGTCCTTAGCTTTCGTCGCATATCCCGAGAAGTTCGCGGCGTGGGACACTGCTTTTGACGGCGTCGAGGTGTTTAACCTAAACACCGAGCTTCGGGCGGCAAACCCGGTCGTCGCCGCGCTTGATTATCCGTGGTCTGGTCAGGTCGACAGGCCGCTGGCGATCTCGAGATACCTAACGCGTCCGGATGCAAACCTGCGCTCATTTGATGAGATCGCCGCAAAGCGCAAGATCGTCCTCACCGCCGGTCTCGATGCACATTCGGCCATCGGATTCCACATTTTTGGCGACGACCTGGGCCAACATCTTTTTGGCATCAAGGTCGACCCGTATTCCGACATCTTTCGGATCGCGCGTCTGCATATGTTGGCCGACCCGAAAAGCCAGCTAACTCGCGACTCGCTCATTGCAGCGTTAAAAAATGGTTCCTTCTTTGTCGGATTCGACGTGCTGGGTGACACGACCGGTTTCAGGTTCTCCGCCGAGGGCAGTGGGCAGAGCCAAGGTATGGGAGCCGAGCTAAACTGGGTGCCCGGAACGAAACTCAGGGCGTCATCCCTGATACCGGCGCGGATAGTCATTCTAAAAAACGGTGAAAAACTCGCCGAGTCTTCCGGTGCGACTGAACTCACTGCGGATGTGACCGGTCCGGCGGCGTACCGCGTTGAGGTCTATCGGGAGGGACTCGGCCTGGGCTTTGAAAATGTGCCGTGGATATTGTCTAATCCCATTTACATCAGGTAAATATATGAAGAATTTTCTGCTTATCGCCATCATCGCTGCTACTCTCAGCATCGCGGCCGTCGCTCAAACCGGCGACGAAAAGAACGAGTTGAGTGTCTGGGGCGGCTACTCACCGCAGTCTACGACGGCCATTGGGGCGATAGGCCGCGTACCGGATGCGCGGTTTGGAATGGTGGCGTTTCGTTATGCGCGAAGACTCCATGACGGGGACAGCGTAAAAGTCCGATGGACGATAGATGCGGTGCCGGCCGCATTCCTGAGCTATCCGGACCTCGTGGTCAGCGGAACGCCGCCGGTGATCAGGAGCGTTCGCGGGACTCGTTACGCATATGGCATCACACCTGCGGGCGTGCAGGTCAATTTTCGCAACAAAAAGATGTATCAGCCATTCGTTGATATCTCGGCGGGCCTCCTCATTTTTCAGCACGTGACGCCAAATTTTGGCGGCACAAAGCTTAACTTTACGCCAGCGATCGGCGCCGGTCTTGAGATCGCCCGTTCTAACGGCACTGCGGTCACAGTCGGCTACAAGGCCCTGCACATTTCGAACGCCAACCGCGGCTCGTCGAATCCCGGCTTTCAGAACAACCTGTTCTACGTCGGTTACACCTTCCACACCTGGTAAGAAGCCGAAAGCACAGATAGATACAGATGAACGCAGATATTGAGTTCCGGCTCATCTGTGCGGATCTGTGTTCATCTGTGGTTAAATTCTTGTTCTATGGCGAGCACCAATCCAGCCCGTGGTATGCGCGACTTTTTGCCCGCGGACGTGCGCAAGCGCGAGTACGTCATCGGCGTCATCAAGTCCGTCTATGAGTCCTACGGCTTTGAGCCACTCGAGACGCCCGCCGTCGAAAACCTCGATACGCTCACCGGCAAGTACGGCGACGAAGGCAATCAACTTATCTTCAAGATCCTCAAGCGGGGCGAGAAGTTGGATGACAGCCTGCGACGGCCCGATAAGCCGGACGCTGACTCGCGGGAGAACCTCGCCGACCTGGCGCTGAGATATGACCTTACCGTTCCGCTCGCCCGTGTCGTTGCAAATAGCCGCGACAAGCTGCCTAAGTTCTTCAAACGCTATCAGATACAGCCGGTCTGGCGAGCGGATCGACCCGCACGGGGACGGTTTCGAGAGTTCTACCAATGCGATGTTGATGTGATCGGCTCGGAGTCGATGGTCGTCGAGGCCGAGATCATCGCGGCCGCGAGTGAGATCCTGACAAGACTCGGATTCGATGATTTTATCGTGCGTGTCAATCATCGCGAGCTGCTGTCGAAAATGGTCGCGGATGCCGACATCGAGAACGAATCGGAAGCGCTCATCGCTCTCGACAAACTCGACAAGATCGGCGCAGATGGTGTGCGTACCGAGCTTATATCCCGCGGGATTGCGGGCGCGGCTGCGGACAAATTTCTTGCCTCTGTCCTAGGAACCACCTCAAACGAAAAGCTAGACGAGTTGGTCACGCTTTGCGGGTCTGCTCGTATTCGCATTGACCCAAGCCTCGCTCGCGGCCTGTCATATTACACGGGCACGATCATGGAGATCAATGTCCCGGATCTCGCGGGCAGCCTCGGCGGCGGCGGCCGATATGACGGGCTGATCGGGATGTTTGGCAAGGAGCAGATCCCGGCGTGTGGGTTCTCGCTTGGGCTAGAAAGGATCCTCGTCGTGATGGATGAACGCGGAATGTTCCCGCCCGAGATAGCTGAGTCTGCAGCCGCCGATGTACTTGTCACCATCTGGTCCGACGAGACCGCTGCCGAGTCACTCAAACTCGCTCAGGAGCTCCGTTCCGCCGGCTTCCGCGTAACGCTCTATCCTCAAATGGATAAAGAAGATAAGCAGTGGAAATACGCTAATTCGATCGGCGTTTCTTGGATCTGCACCGTGAACGAGACCGACCTCGGTGAGGGCATGGTCTCCTTTCAGAACCTGGTAACACGAGAGCGGTTTCGCGAGCCGCGACCGGATGTAGCTTCTAAACTCGGAACATGACCTCGATCGTCGAAAATTACCTCGCCGACGCCCTCCTCTCCTTTCGCAACTACAAAAAACTTGCCGAGCGGGCGATCGAGCAAGTCTCGGACGAGGAGTTCTTTGCGCAGATCGACGCGGAATCTAATTCGATCGCGATCATCGTCAAGCACATCGCGGGGAATGCGCGTTCGCGTTGGCGGCACTTTTTGACAAGCGATGGAGAGAAGCCGGACCGGAACCGGGATACGGAATTTGAGTTGAACAAGGATACTCGCGGGTCGCTGATGGAGTTTTGGGAAAGCGGTTGGCAGACATTATTCGACAACATAGGACCGCTGACCGAGGAAGATTTTTCTAAGACTGTAACGATCCGCGGGGAGCCGCACACGGTGGTCGAGGCGATCAATCGCCAAATGACGCATTACGCGATGCACGTCGGTCAGATCGTTTTCCTGGCAAAGCACCTTCGGTCAAGTGAGTGGAAAACTCTCAGCGTTCCTCGGGGCCGATCCGCTGGGTTCAATCAATTCCTTACGGACAAACAAGCGGGCGGCGAGGCGAAGCTCAATCCGCTCGACGTCGTTGCCGAATTTTCCGAGACACAAAAAAACGGGCCCGAGTGAGCCCGCTTTTCAGGATTATTTCTACGAGAACGGTTAGCCTCGTCCCCAGCCGATCCGCTGACGGCTGATGACACGGACGGTGACACGTCCATTTGCGTGATACGTCGTCTGGATCGTCTCGCGGTAGCGATTACGTCCAAATCCTACGATACGTGTGCTGGTTACGACACGCGTGCGGCGGAAATTCCGTCGATTGCGGCCGATCTGCACGCGGATCTGCGGTGCGTCCATACTCGCCGTCGAGCTCGTCTTTGCCTCAGCGGCCGGAACCGCGATAGCGATCGATCCTAAAAGTGCTGCCGAAAGTATAAGTTTTTTCATGATTGCCTCCTGGTTAGTTCGTACTCGAGGAGAGTAGGAATAGGACGCGAGATGCGCCTCGTGGCGTTCACCACGTATTTGTAAGTTATCGTAAACATAGCCGTGCCCTCCGTCCGCAACCATACGGAAACGGGGCAAAATTCGATAGCGTGCGTGTGATAAGCTGAAACCCGCTTTTCTTATGATATCCGTCGCAATTCTTGGCTCTACCGGCTCGATCGGCTGCAACACACTAAAAGTAGTTGATCATCTCGGCGATATCGACGTCGTTGCGATGGCCGCAGGCCGGAATATGGTCAAATTTGCAGAGCAGATCGCCAAATATCGACCTGAGGTCGTTTCCTGTGAGTCGGATGAATGCGCTGCCGAGCTTGAGCGTGAACTGCATTCTCTCCGGGCTGCGATCCCACGGATCGAGGTCGGCGAAAAAGGCTTGATCGCCGTCGCTACCCACGAGAGAGCTCACACTGTGGTTTCCGCAACTGTTGGGGCTGTTGGATTTGTACCGACTCTGCGAGCGATCGAGACTGGCAAACGCGTTGCTCTCGCAAATAAAGAAACTCTCGTCATGGCCGGCGAGATGATGACAATGGCGGCCGCAAAGTCCGGGGCGGAGATACTGCCCGTCGATAGCGAGCACAACGCCATCCACCAGTGCCTGCGGGGCGAGAACAAGGGCGAGGTCAAACGGCTCATACTAACCGCGTCGGGCGGCCCGTTTCGTACGTGGACGCGATCTCAGATCGCCGCCGCGACGCGCGATGAGGCCCTAAACCATCCAAAGTGGAGCATGGGCGACAAGATCACGATCGACTCGGCGACCTTGATGAACAAAGGTCTCGAAGTCATTGAGGCTAAATGGCTTTTCGGAATTGAACCCGATGAGATCTCGGTCGTCGTGCATCCGCAATCGGTAGTTCACTCGATGGTAGAGATGGTAGACGGGTCAGTGATCGCCCAGCTGGGCGTAACCGATATGCGTCACGCCATCCAGTACGCATTAACATTCCCTGAGCGTCGCGAGAACTGCACGCCGCGTCTGGATATTGCGGCTTTGAGCCGCTTGGATTTTGAGGAACCCGACCTCGACCGCTTCCCGTGCCTGAGCCTCGCGTATGACGCGATCCATCATGGTGGGACAATGCCCGCCGTGCTAAACGGGGCCAATGAGGTAGCGGTGCAAGCATTTTTGGACGGTAAGATCTCAATTCCCGAGATCGCTGAGACCGTTGCCGCTGTCATAAGCGGGCACAACGCTACGCCAGCCGCTGACATCGAAACCATCCTTGCAGCTGACAGTGAGTCGAGAGCAGCTGCCGGACGGCTTATTTCGGCGAAAAGCCGCTCAGCCGCGGTCCTAAAATAGTTTGACTCGCTTACACAGCCCCTTTAGACTCTGAATGACGGGCCATTTGCCCGAAATAACCGCCTTACATGCCCGATATTCTCATAGCAATTTTAGCCATCATTCTCGTCCTCGGCATTGCGATAAACATCCACGAGCTTGGCCATTTTATCGTCGCAAAGCTCTTTGGCATGCGCGTCGAGGCGTATTCATTCTTTGGCCTTGGGCCAAGGGTGTTCGGTTTTAAGTTTGGTCATACCGATTATCGTGTCTCCGCGATCCCATTGGGAGCGTACGTAAAGCTTTACGGCGATGACTCGAACACGGCACTCGAAGGCAGTGACAAGGTCGAAGCATTTCTCGAGGAACGCAACATCGGTGAGATCGACGAGAAGAAACATTCCGAATTCGTCGTTCCGGATAGCGAGCTCTACGAGCTGCGGCCTCGTTGGCAGAAATTTCTGGTGATGCTCGGCGGGCCGTTCATGAATATTGTGCTCGCGCTGTCGATCCCATTCGGCCTCGCGCTAGCTTACGGCGTGCCGACAAATCCTGCTCCTATCGTCGGTGCGATAAAGACGGGCGGTGCGGCGGATCAGGCAGGTATCAAGGTCGGCGATCGGGTCGTGAGCTTTGACGGTGTCGCAGACCCGTCGTGGGACCGGATCCAGGACGACGCTCTGCTAATTCCCGAAAAGGAGACGCCCATCACCATCGAGCGTGACGGCAAACGGCTCGACCTTCGCATCTCGCCGACGCGCATCACGCAGAACGGTCAATCCGGCGGCATCCTCGACATGGACGCCGACAACGGCAGCGAACCGGTCGTCGTGAGCAATCTCGATTCAAGCCTACCGGCAGCGAGTGACGGCGTGAAGTCTGGCGATTGGATCACGTCCGTGAACGATAAAACGATCCGCAATGCCCAGGAGATGAGATCGATCGTCGCCGAGTCAAAGGACCAGCCGATCAAGCTCGCGATCGACCGCAATGGCGAAAAGCTCTCGATCACCACTCACGCCGCTCAAAAGGACGGCGACTGGCGCATCGGCGTGGGTTTTGACCCGACGCTGCTCAATCGCCGCGAAAAGGTCGGCGTTGGCGGCGCGTTGGCATGGGCTGTTGACCAGAACCTCCGCATCCTGCGAGTGACCGGCAAGGCTCTCGGACAGGTCGGCACCGGCGAACGCTCTGCACGCGACACCGTTTCAGGCCCGATCGGTATCGGTCAGATAATCGTTACGACCGTTCTTTCGGGCGGCTTTTTTGGATTGCTGCCTGTGCTCATGATGATCAGCCTGAGCCTAGGAGTGATGAACCTGCTGCCCATACCAATGCTTGACGGCGGTCAGATCATGGTCCTCGCGATCGAGAAGGTTCTATCGTGGTTTGGCCGCACACTGTCGATGGTCGCGAAGGAGAGAATTCAACTCACCGGCCTCGCGATCGTGTTGCTGCTCATGGTCACCGTGATCTTTTTTGACGTGTCGCGATTGGTTGGAAAGTAGTTCCCCGCAGGCTTAGATCTGATATTTCAGATCTGAGATTTTGAATATGAAATATTCCACGTTCGAGGAACTTCCGGTGTGGAACGCGTCGATCGCGTTCGCCCTCAAGGTTTTTGAACTGACAGAAAAGGCCGACTTTCGAGGCCTTGGCGATACGAGGAGTCAGCTTGAGCGAGCTTCGCTATCGATCTCGAACAATATCGCCGAGGGCTTTGAGCGAGGAACAACAACTGAGCTGATCCAATTTCTCTACATCGCCCGCGGATCTGCTGGCGAGTCTCGATCGATGCTTCGAATGTGTGAAGGCCTCGACCGTTTCTCAAATTTCAGATCTGAAATCTCAAATTTGATAGGGATGGCGGTCAACATCTCGAAACAGTTGCACGGCTGGATCGACTCATTAAAGAACTCAGACATTAAGGGAGTTAAATTCCTGAACGAGAAGGAAAAACTCCGCCTTGAGCAAAGTCGGGAACAGGACGATTTTGATCGTGAGATGGCCGAGTTTCGTGCCAAGCATTCAGATTGGCTCATACGGCGCCAATCGGATCCGAACGCGCAACTCTAATATGATCGTCAGACGCGAGACAAGAGCCGTCAAGGTCCGAAACATCCAGATCGGCGGTGGTGCGCCGGTGGCGGTCCAGTCGATGACCAAGACGGACACGACGGATGTCGACGGGACCCTTCGTCAGATCGAACAAATGGTCGAGGCGGGTTGTGAGATCGTTCGCATCGCTGTGCCCGACGATGATGCTGCGGCCGCGATGTACGAGATCCGCAAACGCACGGATGTGCCGATCGTCGCGGACATTCACTTTCACTACAAACTCGCTTTGAAAGCGCTTGATGCCGGAATCGATAAGCTGCGGATCAATCCCGGCAACATCGGGCATATCGATCGTGTTCGCGAGGTCGTCCGTGCGGCTGAGGCCCAAAAGGTGCCGATCCGCATTGGCGTTAACGGCGGTTCGCTTGAAAAGGACCTGCTCAAGAAATACGGGACCGCCACGCCAGAGGCGATGGTCGAGTCGGGGATGCGTCATATTCGCATCCTCGAGGACCTTGGCTTTGGCGACATTGTCATTTCGCTAAAGGCGTCGGATGCGAACCGCATGGTCGAGGCCTATCGCCTAATGGCGGCTAAGGTCGATTATCCGCTGCATCTCGGCGTGACCGAGGCAGGAACGCCTTTCGGCGGCACGATCAAATCGGCGATCGGCCTGGGAATACTCTTGCACGAGGGCATCGGCGACACGATCCGCGTTTCGCTGGCGGCCGAGCCACACGAGGAGGTTCGCGTCGGCTGGGAGATCCTAAAATCCCTTGAATTGCGCAAACGCGGCGTAACCGTCGTCGCCTGCCCGACCTGTGGACGCCTCGATATCGATAACTTTGTCGAGATCGTGACCGAGGTCGAGCGTCGATTGGCTCACGTCGAGGAACCGCTGCATCTGTCGATCATGGGCTGTGCGGTGAATGGTCCGGGCGAGGCTCATGACTCGCAGCTCGGCATCACGTTTGGCCGCAATGTAGGGATGATCTTCAAGGACGGCGTGCCGATGCGACGCGTCGCGGGCGAGGACATCGTCGAGGAATTTGTAAAAGAGGTCGAGATCCTACGCAAAGAAGGCTCGGCCGCCAAGTCGCTCGCCGACGAAGCAAAGCTCGTCCAGATCACGTAAGAAAGATAGCCCACGAAACGCGCGAAAGGCACTAAAAAAGGGGACTCCTGTTTTAGTGTCTTTCGTGCATTTCGTGGGCATTTCTTACGGGAAGAGGATCGAGAATGGATAGACCGGAATATTCCTGATAACGCCAAACACAAGCAACGCGATCATGAACGTCCACAGGAATGTCGGATTTGTCGGCCACATCGGCAAACCTTTGCCGCGGATCGTGTACACGACCAGTGAGAGCCACACGTAACCGATCAAGACTGCCCAGATGGGCAGCAGCGCGTTAAAGTCCATCCCACCAAGAATATCGCCGTGAAACAACGCGTGAAAGCCGCGTGTGAGTCCGCACCCTGGACATGCAAAGCCCGTCATCGCATACAAAGGACAGACAGGGAAGAAGTTTGCTTGGACGGGATCGTAGGCCGCGACGATCGCAAATGCACCGGCCATACCGACGACGGCAGACGCCGCCGTGATGCGGCCTGTGCTCGACGCTGTCAGATCTGCGATACGTTCTTCTACCTGCACGCTATGCTCCGGCCATGGCTAGAAAAAGGGAATCGGACGCGGCCTTGCGGTTAATGTTCACGATAAAGTTGAGCCGCATCTCGCGGATCAATTTAAGCCATTGCGGCAAACGCGCGGCGTGCGCTTCCTGAGCGAGTCCCTCGATCTCGTCCGCGAGATCCGTGTTCACGACTCGCGATCTGTCGCCGCTCACGGCCACCGACCAGACGTCGTGTATGAGCGACTCAAGGATTTCGAGATTCTCGCCGAAGTTGTCTTTATTCTTGGCGTCGTTCATCTCCTCCGAGATCCGCAGCATTGCCGCTCGGTCGCCGGTCGCGATCGCATGCCGCACGACGTCAAACATCCGTCCCCGCTGCTGCTTGAATTTCTCGACGTTCAGCGATACCGCCCGTGCGATGCTGCCGCGCGAAAGTCGAGCCGCGAGTGCTGCCTCGTGATGAGCCAACGCCCGGTCATTGATCAGATATTCCTCGATCTCGCCCGCCGAGACCGGGCCGAACCGCAGCGTCTGGCATCTCGAACGTATCGTCGCGAGCAGGCTGTCGGGCCGTGATGTGATCAGAAAAATGTGGGACGTCAACGGCGGCTCTTCCAGCGTTTTGAGCAAAGCGTTCGCTGCCGCGTCATTCATCTTGTCCGCATCGTTGACGATAAAAAATCTCGACTTCGCCTCGAAAGGACGAAAGTTGGCCTCAACCTCGAGTGCACGGATAGAACCGACGCGTAGTGTCCGGTTGAATGGAATGACGGTCCCGACGTCCGGATGCTCGCTGAAAAAAACGACGTCGTAATCCTCCCCCTTCGCGTCGGCCTTTGGAAACGTAAATTTATCGATGCGACGGCAGACCGCACAGACGCCGCACGCCTCGCCGGCCGTCTTATCTATACACAGGACCGCACGCGCGGTTTCGAGGGCGAACTGCCGCTTGCCGATGCCATCCGGGCCCGCGAACAGGAGCGAATTGGGCAGCCGGTCGTTATCCAGCAGACGTCCGAGCGTCTGCTTTACATTCAGATTACCGGCAAGTTTGCTAAACATTTACGCCAAGACTCCGAGCACGACGTCCAGAACTCTCTGATGTATCGCATCAACATCGCCCGTCGCATCCACGATCTTGAACCGACCCGGCTCACGCTTCGCGATGCCAAGATAGGCATCTCGGACGCGGATGTAAAACTCTCCGGTCTCCTCGTCCATACGATTCTTCTTGGCCTCGCTATGCGGCCTTGCTGCCATGCGACTGATCGCTTCGTCGACCTTGATGTCAAAGAAAAGCGTCAGATCGGGCTTAAGGCCGCCGGTGGCGAGATCGATAACGCTGTTTACCTGGTTCTCGGAAAATCCGCGACCGGCTCCCTGATAAGCGAATGTCGCATCGGCGTACCTGTCGGAGATCACGATCTTGCCGGCCGCGACCTCAGGCTTGATCTTATGCTCGACGTGCTGAGCGCGGTCGGCGGCAAAAGCGAGAAGCTCGGCCATTGGAGCAACCGTTTCTTCCGTTTCCAGAAAAGCCGCTCGCAAGCGTATGCCTAATGGCGTGCCGCCTGGTTCGCAGGTCGTGACGATCTCGAGTCCACGCGAGCGCAACTCGGCCGCAAGCATTCTCAACTGAGTCGACTTGCCGCTGCCGTCGATGCCCTCAAAAGTGATGAATTTTCCTGTCAAGACGTCGATTCGGGCTGCTGGGGTGGAGGTGAAGGCGGCCTTCGCTCCTGTGTAATGGTCGAAATGGCGTGCTTGAAGATCAAAACCTCGGCCCCGCCCACATCAATGAGGAGTGAGAACTTATCAAAACTTTTTATCCGGCCCGCGGCCGTTGCGCCTTGTAAGAGATGAACGATCACATTCAGCCTCTCGCGCCGGGCGGAGTTTAAAAACGCGTCCTGGATATTCTGAGCAGCCTGCTTTTCCATCTACGTCCCCCCCAATTTAAGGTAGTTTTTCAGAATATAACAAAAAGCCGTCGTAACCAATACTTTTGTCTCAGCCTGTGCCTATCGCGTTCAAAAGTGTCACGCGAACGCTCTTATCTGTCCCAAAGCCATCGAGCCATGTCGCATCGGCCTCACCCCGAAACCACGTTAATTGCCGCTTTGCGTAGTTGCGGACGTCCTGTTTGGAACGCTCGATAGCCGACTCAAGATCGCGTTCGCCTCGCAGATACTCGCAAACTCGCCGATATGAATGGGCGCCAAGGGCGTTCGTGCTGTCTTTAACGCCGTGCTCACGCAATTGTTTCACCTCCTCGACAAGGCCGGCCGCAAAATGCTGCTCGGTCCGGGCGTTAATCTTTGCGTAAAGCTCATCGCGGGGCGGGTTTAGGACAAAAAAGTGAATTCGCTTCGCAAACGCAGGCGGCTCCATGCGTTGAGGCTGCTTTCGCGAGAGCTGCTCACCTGTCTGAAAGTAGACCTCAAGGCCGCGTATCACGCGAACGTAATCCCTCGGAGCTAAACTCGCGGCTAGCTCCGGGTCTACTCGTGAAAGCATCGTGTGCAGGTGTTCAGGACCGTGCTTCCTCTGTATGACCCGGAGCCTGTCACGAAGTTCGAGATCCGTTGCCGGAGCTTCGAATAGAGGTTGCCGCAGCGTCCGCAGGTAAAAGCCTGTGCCGCCGACGAGGATCGGCGTTTTGCCACGACCCTCGATCTCAGCGATCTTTGTCGACGCATCGCGGGCCCAATCTGCGGCGGTGTAATTCACGTTCGGATCAACATAATCGATCAAATGATGCGGAACACCGCGCATCTCGGCGGCCGTCGGTTTGGCGGTCGCGATCTCGATGCCCCTGTATATCTGGACCGAGTCGAAATTGATCACTTCACCGCCGAGTCTAAGCGCCAATTCGACCCCAAGCGCCGTCTTACCTGACGCCGTTGGTCCCGCTATCGCATATATCGCGTTGTCTCGTCGCTCGGCCATCTTCAGTTATCATCTATCAGTTATCCTCTACATCGGAAATGGGCCAACAGTTATGAGATATCTCGCATTCTTGATAGCCATCGCGACGCTCGAGGCTCCGCTATTCGGGCAAGCGACGAATTACGTCCAATACGTCGATCCGTTGATCGGCACGCAGCGCATGGGACACACTTACCCGGGAGCGACTGTTCCTTTTGGCAGCGTGCAACTCTCGCCCGACACCGACGAGCAGCCGCACAACATCGGCGGCAAATACAACAAGGACGCCTACAGATATTGCGCCGGCTATCAGTATGACGACAAGGAGATCGTCGGCTTCTCGCACACGCACTTTAGTGGCACGGGACACTCGGACCTCGGTGATTTCCTTATCATGCCGACCGTCGGCGAGCTTCAGCTAGAGCCTGGCAAACGCGGCGATCCGACCAGCGGCCTTCGCTCCGCATTCTCGCATTCGACTGAGGTCGCGGAGGCTGATTATTACAAAGTGCGGCTCGACGACAACGACATTCTCGCTGAGATGACGGCGACGGCCCGAGTCGGTTTTCACCAGTACACGTTTCCAGCATCCGACAGCGCTCACATTGTGCTCGATCTGATGCACGGCATCTACAACTACGAGGACAAGAACGTCTGGACCTATGCCCGTGTCGTCAACGACCACACCGTCGTCGGTTATCGCCAGACCGACGGCTGGGCACGAACGCGCACCGTCTATTTTGCAATGGAATTCTCAAAGCCATTTACGAATTACGGCTATAAGGAATTCGCAAAGCAGGATTACAAGGGCTTTTGGCGCAAGTTCGATCAGAACCACAATTTTCCCGAGATGGCGGGACGGCAGTTGAGGGCGTATTTCAACTTTAAGACCGCGGCAAATGAGAAGGTCAAGATCAAATTCGCGCTCTCGCCCGTATCGACCGACGGAGCGATCTCAAATCTCAGATCTGAAATTCCAAATTGGGACTTTGAAAAGGTAAAACGCGACGGGCAGGCCGCATGGAACCGCGAACTCGGCAAGATCGCGATCACGGCCGACAAACGCGACGATCTGGTCAATTTCTACACCGCGATGTATCACGCCTTTATCTCGCCGACGGTCTACATGGACACGGACGGCAAGTACAAAGGCATCGACCAGAGCGTCCACACGGCCGCCGGATTTACGAACTACACGACATTCTCGCTCTGGGACACCTATCGCGGGCTTCATCCGCTCTTTAACATCATCCAGCCGTCGCGCAACCGCGACATGATCCGCTCGATGATGGCTCATCACGATCAGAGCCCGGAACACATGCTGCCAGTTTGGTCGCATTACGGCAACGAGAATTGGTGCATGATCGGCTTTCACAGCGCGTCTGTTGTGGCGGATGCGATCGTTACAGGCACGCTCGCCGGCCCCGAGGCGCACAAGGCTCTCGACAAAGCCGTCGAGACGGCGAAGGTGGGTTATTACGACGGGCTCGAATACTACATGCGGCTCGGCTATGTGCCGGAGGACAAGAATTCATCGTCGGTCTCAAAGACGCTCGAATACGCCTACGACGACTGGGCTATCGCTCAGGCGGCGAAAAAGTTGGGCCGCACGGCCATCTACAACGAGTTCAAAAAACGCTCGCAGAGTTGGCACAACGTTTTCGACGTCTCGACTGGCTTTATGCGGCCAAAGGATTCGTCGGGCAAATTCCTGGCAAAGTTTGACCCGCTCAAGACCGAGGGCCAGGGGTTTATCGAGGGAAATGCATGGAACTACAGCCTTTACGTCCCTCACGATCCGGAGGCGATGATCGAGCTTATGGGTGGCAAAACGAAATTTGCGGCGCATCTTGACGAGCTTTTCACGATGCATCTGCCCGATGAGTTTTTCGCAGAGACCGAGGACATCACCCGCGAGGGCATCGTCGGCGGCTACATTCACGGCAACGAGCCGGCCCATCACGTCGCGTATCTATACGACTGGACTGATCAGCCGTGGAAGACGCAGGCACGTGTTCGAGGCATTCTACGGCAACAGTACAAGGCAACTCCAGACGGGCTCGGCGGTAACGACGACTGCGGCCAGATGTCGGCGTGGTACATCTTCTCTGCCCTCGGCTTTTATCCCGTCGCCCCCGCATCCGGCCAATACATGCTTGGAAGTCCGTTGGTCAAAGCCGCCGCACTTCACCTTGAGAACGGACGCACGCTCACGATCGAGGCGCTCGATCATAGTGAAAAGAATGTCTACGTAAAACACGTGACGATCAACGGTCGCCGCCTTGATCGCCGTTATTTGACCTTTCAAGACATAACGGGCGGCGGTCGGATCGTGTTCCAAATGACCGATCAGCCCTCGGGTTCAGACTAAAACGAAAGAGTATGAACGAGTTATCAAGACGAACATTCCTGATCGCCGGCGGATTGGGCCTTGCTGCCGTTAACGAACTGCTCGCGCAGACTTCATCTGCAACTAACGCCGACTGTATTTTTTGCAAGATCATCGCGGGCACGGCACCGAGTTATAAGCTGTGGGAGGACAAGGACTTCTTCGCCTTCCTCGATAACAAGCCGATCATGACGGGGCACACGCTTGTCGTGCCAAAGAACCATCATTCCTATCTCTTTGAAATGTCGAAGCATGATTACCAGGCAATATTCGAGAGGGTGCGAAGGCTCGAACCGCCGCTTCGCTCGGCAATGCAGGCGAAACGCATCGGATTGATCGTAGAAGGCTTTGGCGTCGATCATGTGCATATTCACATGGTGCCGCTCACGGGGCGCGGTCAGCTCCTCGAAAAAGGCCGGAGCGACGTCACTCCCGAGGAATTCAAGAGCGTGGCCGATAAGATCAAGGCTTCACTGGCGAGAAAGTAGATGCGCAAGTTGTCCCCTGGCGGGCGTGTCCGCTAGATTCTAAATGAGAGAGAAAACCACGGAGGGTTATCAATGCTAAGAAAAGCGACAGCCGAATGGAATGGTGGTCTTAAAGACGGCGGCGGCAAGATCTCCACCGACAGCGGCGTACTCAAAGACACGCAGTATTCATTTTCGACGCGGTTTGAGGATGGGATCGGGACAAATCCCGAGGAGTTAATCGCGGCGGCGCACGCGGGCTGCTTCTCGATGGCGCTCTCGGGACAGCTCGGCAACGCCGGACTTACGGCCGACAGCATAAACACGACGGCGGAGGTCAGACTAGAGAAACTCGACGGCGGATTCGCGATCACAAAGGTCCATCTGGTCGTGCGGGCTAAAGTTCCCGATGCGGACGAAGAGTCCTTTACGACGGCCGCCAATAACGCAAAAGCCGGCTGTCCGGTCTCAAAGGTCCTCAACGCCGAGATCACAATGGACGCCGCGCTCGAGACCTAGGTCGCGAGCCATAGTCGCAGCGCTGTGACAGCCAGGATCAGGACGAGTATCGCCACCGCTCCGATTACTTGGACTCGCGAGAATCTCATACAAAGAAATCTTGGTAATCTTGCTGACGGACGCACACCTGGCGAATATCCGACTCTGAGGTTGGCA
>DASYKW010000182.1:0-6097 GCA_035995005.1 Pyrinomonadaceae bacterium | reverse complement strand
TTGGTATCGCTACCGACGGCGTGCTCAGAGCTGACACAACTCTTACTGCCCAGTATGCCGACACCGCGGCCACGCTAGCGGCACCGGCCATGGGTAACTAAACCTCCACATATAGCCCTCGTTCTGACACTTTTTGTCATTCGCCAGTTACCAAAAACTGTGATTCTGATGCGTCCATAACACGCCAGACCGTCCCTACCTCAGCTCCAGTTGCTTCTAAGCTATTGAAAACACAGCGTTTTCCTTAATCTGCACAGCTCCGCGTGTCATTGGCACGCCCCTTGTAATAAAGGTCGTGGCCTGGGAAAGGTACATAGATTTTTAAAACTTAGGAGACTGTGAACTAGACATGAAGAATCAGAAAGGTTTCTCGCTTATCGAACTTTTGATCGTTGTTGTGATCATCGGCATCATCGCCGCGATCGCTATCCCGAACCTGCTGGCGGCCCGCCGCTCGGCTAACGAGGGTTCGGCTATATCGGCAGTGCGTACCCTTCACGGCGCGCAGATGACGTATGCCTCGACATATGGTAACGGCAACTACGCCGGTGCTACGACGCTTGGCAACACGGGCCTTACGGCTCTTGCCTCACCTGGTCTTGTTGACTCCGTCCTCGGCGGCGGCACAAAGAGCGGCTACGTGTTCCAGGGTCTGAAGATCGACTCCTCGTCGAGTGCTCCGGCTCAGTTCATGTGGACGACCGTTCCGGCAACGACCTCGGGCGTTACCCAGACGGGTTCGCGCCGCTTTGGTATCTCGACAGATGGTGTTCTGAAGGCAGATACGACCTTGAGTCAGTATGCCGACATTACAGCTGTTAGCAACGCGACTGCTCTTCAGTAGGCTGCAGCGTTCGTCACGTAAGCTGGGCGGAGGACATCCCACATGTTTTCCGCCCTTTTTTTAACCGCCCCAAACGGTTCATGTACTTGATCAAGTAACGCCCCACGACCGTTACCTGATTCGCCTCGATCGCGTCGAACGATCGGAAAGGAGATCTGGAAATGACGAACAAGGAGAACGGTTTCTCTCTCATCGAACTACTCATCGTGGTTGTGATCATCGGTATCGTAGCAGCCATCGCCATCCCTAACCTGCTGGCGGCCCGGCGCTCGGCAAATGAGGGGTCCGCGGTGTCTGCGATCCGCACGCTGCACGGAGCACAATTCACATATTCCGCGACGTATGGCAACGGCAATTACGCCGGAAACACGACTTTAGGCGCAACCGGCCTCACCGCACTCGGGACGCCAGGTATTATTGACTCGGTCCTCGCCGGAGGCACAAAGGCCGGGTATGTCTTTCAGGGATTGCGTGTCGCGTCCTCATCGAGCGCGCCGGCCCAGTTTATGTGGACCACAATTCCCGCGACGACCTCGGGTGTAACTCAGACGGGGGCACGTCGCTTTGGTATCGCAACAGAAGGTGTTATGAAAGCCGATACGACTCTGTCACACTTCGCCGACATAACGGCTGTGAGTAACGCGTCCGCTTTGCAATAAACCGCACAAAACGATATTCATTAACGGGACGTTGAGGACAACGTTCCGTTTTTTTGTATTCTCTTGCTAGCCGAGACAAGCCGCTGATCCCGATGCCAGATTTCATAAAAACTCTTCCGTCCGTGCTGGTGCGCGGCCGCAAAAACTGGAACACGTTGTTTCCGGTGATCTTTGCATTTTGCTTGCTCGCCCCGCTGTGGATGGTCCGGTCGAGCGTGGGTTCAAGCCAGCCGTGGCGGGCCGAGCTTACGACAGCAGCGCTCGCATTCCTGGTGATGATGTCCTATGTCGTATTTGATCCCTCCGCAAGGGTCAAGGACGATATTTCGGCATTCCGGGCATATTCGCTTTGGTTGGCGGGCTTCGCATTTTGGGGTTTGGTTTCTGGTATCTGGGCTCAACAGCCGATCGCCGCGGTACATCACACGATTGTTTGGTGCGAATTTGTCTTCTTTTTTTCAAGTACGACCCTGTGGCTTGAACGCGGAAATATCCGCACCGTTACATCCACTCTCCTCCTTGCCGGAGGAATTGTTGGGATGCTGACACTTTTCGACTACGCGACGATGCCGGATTTTCTCTCGCAAGCTAAGGCTCTGCGGGCGCGGTACACGGCGTATGCCGAAATGATCGCGACCATCGTTCCGGTCGCGTTGGCGGTGAGCCTCTACGGCCGTAACGCTTCAAGGTCTGTCCTAGCCTGGTTGTTGACGGCCCTCAGTTGGATCGCTGTGATGTTGTCGCTTGGAAAGAGCGGGTTCATCGGTGGAGTGATCGGTCTAGCGGTTACTTTCGTAGGCTATTTTCTCTTTGGCGACAAGCTATTCCGTAAAAGGCTGCTAATCGCAGCGGGTGTCTGGCTCGTCCTAACGGCCGGGATCCAATTTGGCAGCAGCAGGCTCGCCGAAGTGCCGGCTACGGTCGATCTGATCAGCGGGAAGGCCGATACGACTCGCGAGACATCGCTGGCGAGGATATTCTTTTGGCGAGTGGGATCTCAGATGGTGCGGGACCACTGGTTGATAGGTGTCGGTGCCGATAATTTCGGGGTGGCCTTTAATGAGTCCCGCGCGAGGTTCCGTGCCACGAGTCCCGACTCGCCGATGGAGGAGTTGGTCCCGGAGTATATCGTCGAGCGTGCTCACAACGAGCCGCTCCAGATACTCGCAGAGCTCGGTATCGTCGGGTTACTGCTTGCGGCGATACCATTCACCATACTCGTCGTCCGGCTTATCGGTACAATACGTGCGAAAAGAAAACTGTCGCTGATGTTCTGGGCGGCAGCGGGAGGCATGGCGGCTTTTGCGGCCAGCTCGATGTCTAGCTCGTTCTCCTTCAGGATCGTTCAGAACGGGATTGTTTTCTTTATTGTGTTCGGTATAGCGGCTTATGAGGTGAAAAAGACGCTTGGACGCGACACCAAAGCGAGGAAGAAGCCCGAGAAATGGCTGCCGACCTGCATAGCGATGATTTCCCTGTCAATACTTTTCGTTGTCGTTGCTGGAATTCTCATTCTCAAAGGCGTTTCTGAGTACGAGTCGAACGCAGCGGACGGCATCCCTGACAACCCCTCCGCCATCGCAATGTACGATCAGGCTGCCTTTCTGGATCCAGATAACGAGATCGCAAATCTGAAAAGCTCTGTGCGGAGCTACGCCGCTAAGGACTACGGTGAGGCTGCACGAAAGCTGCAAGTCGCTATAGATGGAGGGCTTGGCGTTGACATAACGTATTCGGCACTTGCCGATTGTTACGAGAGAATGGGTGACCTCGTCGCGGCCCAAAGGACTTTTGACGAGGCCCTGCGGATCTACCCTCACGATATCTTCCTTCGGGTACGGTACGCAACACTCCTCGCGAAGATCGGACATGAGGACCTCGCAGAAGAGAATCTCGCGGTCGCGCGAAAAGTCGATCCGCGTGCCACGAACGGCTGGTACGCTCTTCTGACCAAAGGGAGCGTGCGTGCTTTCTATCAAGCACGCAGTGAGCCTGAAACTGTAGCCGAGCCCAACGAGTTGAAACCAAGTGCCGCCGTTTTACAGTACCTCGACAAAACTCCGGGCGATGTCACACAGCCGTAGATTGCGAGCGTTTAGATCCGTGATAAAATCCCCTTTCGCGCCTGGACGACTTATCTTCCACGGCGTTAACTCCAAGTAAGAAGAATGGAAATGCACGGCTCAGGCTCCCTGCCCCGGATCCTAACCATTGCCAGGAATGCCTTTCGCGAGGCGGTCCGCGACCGCGTGCTTTACAACCTGATCCTATTCGTCCTATTGATCACGGCGGGCGCGATCTTTCTCGGCGAGCTGACCGCCGGGCAGGAGGCACGCGTCATCGTCGACCTTGGACTGAGTTCGATGCTGATCTTCGGGACCTTCATCTCGATCTTTGTCGGCGTTAGTCTCGTCTGGAAGGAGATCGAGAAAAAGACTGTCTATTCGATCTTTTCGAAACCGGTTAACCGCGGCGAGTTCATCATCGGTAAATACCTCGGCTTATGTGCGACGCTTCTGGTGAATGTCGCGGTCATGGCACTCGGCGTGACGCTCGCCGAGGCGTACGTCGGCGGCACGCAATACTTCCTTCCGATTTGGGCCGCTGCCGTTCTTATTTTCCTTGAGCTGACCGTTACGACAGCCGTTGCGATAATGTTCTCGTCGTTCTCGACGCCCGCATTGTCAGCATTGTTAACATTTTTCATCTTCCTGATCGGACACTTCAGCTCGTCGCTTCGTGATCTTGCGGAGGGGATGGGCTCGCGGTCGGCAATCGTCTTTTTTAACGCTGTCTACTACGCCCTGCCGAATCTCGCTCATTTTAGCTTTATCGCCAACACCGCAAACGGTCAGACAGCTCCGCTCTCGTTCATCGGAAGCTCGGCTCTTTACGCGTTGGCATTTGACGCGATCCTGATTGGCATAACGGTCGTGATCTTTAGCAGGCGAAACTTCAAATAAATGACTGGCCGTGCCGTCACAACTCTTGTCCTGCCGGTTGTCCTGATCGTTGCGGGCTATGTCTCCTCGATACCTCTAAGCCGTTATATTGAAGCAACGCGTCCGCCACTGCCAGAAAATTACGGGGACAGTGATCTCGAGATGAACGGCTCTGACATTAGCGGTTACGCTCTCGGCACCGAAAGCCTGATCTCCGACTGGTACTACATGCGTTCGTTGCAGTACGTCGGCGACAAACTGATCAACTCAAGATCAGCGTTCATCAACATCGAAGACCTTCGCGACCTAAATCCGCGGTTGCTCTACCCGTATCTGGATAATGCCACGGATCTCGATCCACACTTCATTGCGGCATATACATACGGTGCTCTGGTCCTACCCGCGATCGACCCGCCAAAGGCGATCGAGCTTACCGAAAAAGGGATCGCCAACAACCCCTCAGCATGGCGGCTCTACCAACACCTCGGTTATATCTATTGGAAGACAGGTCAGTACGAGAAGGCCGCCGAGTGGTATGAGCGAGGCTCACAAGTCGAGGGAGCCGCCCCTTTTATGCGGCTAATGGCGGCCCAGATGCGCGCTCGAGGCGGCAGCCGCGATACGGCACGCGATATCTTTCGACAGATGCTCGACGCAAGCAACGACAAAATGGTCAATACAACTGCACGGCTTCGGCTAATGGAGCTCGATTGGCTCGATGACCGCGATGCCGTAAATGCCGAACTTACCAAATTCAAGATCGCGAATGGCCGCTGCCCGTCAGACCTGCACGAGATCATGCCCGCCCTCCGTCACACCCAGCTTTCTGAGGGCCGTGACTTTGCACTTACCGAACGCGGCGAGCTCGCCGACCCTTCGAACGCCGCTTATCTACTCGACCGTGATACCTGCGAGATCAAGCTCGACCTCGCAAAAACTGCCATCGCTCATTAACGGTCCACCGACCGGTACAGGGTAGACAAATACTCGAGATCTCATTGCAACGTCAGGCCGCACCGGCCGCAGAAGCGGATGTGCGGCGGATAGGCGGTGTTGCAGCGGCGGCAGAGGCGTTCGGCCTGTGATGCTGAGGCTGGCGTGCGGAATGTTGCCGGCTGGGTAAATCCGGGCGGTTGGCTTGAGTGAGCGGCCGGAGCGATCGAGCTTAATCCGCACCGCCCGCAAAAACGTGCGTCGGCTCGCAGCGTGGTCCCGCATCGCGGACACGGACGAGTGGACGGCGCGGCCGCCTCGACAGGTGCGAAGGCCCCGCCGCCGCAGCGTCCGCAAAATCGGACGCCCTCGGCAAATCGTGATCCGCAGTTCGTGCAGGCTACGATGCCGGGCATGACGCTCGACTGACCGCGGGACGAGCCGCCGGTGCTCGCTCCGCCCTGTGACGAAGATGGCTGGCTTGGATGCATTGCCCGAAGCTGTGCCTGGATGACCTGTTCGGCGGCGTCCTCGCGGATCTCGATGACGCGTTCGTCGTCGCGCTCACCGGCCTTTGAGACACGCAGGATGTGACGTCCGGGCGGAATGTCGCTGAGAACGACACGTCCTGAGCTGCCGACGCTCGCACGGCGTTCGTCATCGACATAGACCTCGGCGTTGAGCGGGCCGAGGATAACGAGCCGCGAACGGGTGCCCGA
>DASYKW010000181.1:0-10320 GCA_035995005.1 Pyrinomonadaceae bacterium | reverse complement strand
TAAGGGGCTGGGGATGATGGCGGCTGTATCTCGACCGGACGGCCACCTGCCATCACCCCCACGGGGGACCGCGTTATTTATTCGCGGCTTTTGCGGACTCATTTTTCTCCCGTTCCGAGCAACAGCTTCGGCATCTTGCCTGAAACATACGCTTGCTCGATGGCGGGCCTGATCTGCTGGCCGACGGTCGAACCATCTGGCAAAACGATGTGAGCCAGGAACTCTTCCTCGAACTCGCTAATACCGGCGTCGACGGCCTCGAGCTTCGCTTTTACAACGAGAGCAAGGGCACGCCAACGTTGCCTAGACGCTTGCTCCCAAAGCTTGTAGGCTTGGTCATCGCTGCGCCGATAGGGAACGGTCCCTCGCCTGTATTCCCAGAATTTAGGATCGTTGCGATCTGGCATTGAGATCACAAACCGGATATGTCGGTTCTGGGCGCGGAATGCGATCATTGCCCGGCCATCTTCCCAGCCGTACGAAAAGGCGTCGGCTCCGTATCGACGGAGAGTTGTCTCGATCTCGGCGCGACTCTTCTCCTGCGACACCTCTGTGTTTTGCGCGTATGTCCCCATTTACTTACCCCCCCCCGCTGCAGCGGCGATCGCCGCGCGTTCACGCTGATCGGTTATCCATGCGAGAGCATCGTCGTAAGCCTCTTCAAAGCCGTGGCCAACCGGCTGCCAAAGTGCCTGGCGCTTGTCGGCCGGCAGTGAGTAATAGCACTTGCGGCAAAAGGCGGTCTTCGCGGCCTTTGCGTGGCCGCAAACGTCACATGATCCCGAGAACAAAACGTCGATAGATTCCTGCTGTTCCATTGGCTCCTTTACCTCTGATCGATCTTCAGCTGCTGCTTGAGCAGCGGGATGTATTTGCTGACCTCGTCGCGGCTAACCTTTTCACCTTGGCCCTTGCGACTCTTTAAATCCTGATGGCCGGCGATATGAAGCAGCGCGTTAACCGCTTTTGTCGCCTTTGCAAACGTCAGCAACTTCGGGGTGCCGGCTCCGTGTCGCTGAATTAAATAGTTAAACTTCGCCGCCTTGCCCCAGCCGATGTGAGCCATAAGTTTCTCGATCGTGTAGATCTGCTCTGTCGATGCCAGATGGATCGTCTCGTGATCCTGGCTGCGGATCTCGTCCCGATCGCGGCCGAAGTCGCCGGCGACGACGTTTCCCGAAAGTTCGGGAATATGAGTTTTTTCATATTTGCGCTGAGCGGTCTGACTGCTCTGACCGGTCAGTCTCTTCATTTCGCCGGCGACGGCGCCTAGTTGGTCATCCGTGAGGTCCGTGAGGGATGTGAGGGATTCGCGAAGCCCGAGGTATTCAGTGATCCACGCGAGGCGCTCGTCACGATCGCCGTCCGGGCTGATCAGCTTCCAATTGATGTTGATCGCTGCATACGCCCTGGATCGCCATTGCGCGTCCTTTGAACGCTGATTGAATTTACGTGCTGCTGTCATGAGATCTCCGTCGCGTCGAGAATGTCGTCAACTGTCGGTTCCACCCACTTGACTACACTCCCGCCTGTCAAAAACTCGTGAGCAACGACCGCCGGAACCTTCGTCGGCTTTCCAACTCGGAAAGTCCGCTGGATGTCCCGATGGGCCTTTCTGTCACCGAGTGAAAGCCCGCAGCTAACGATGAACGTCATTCGCAGTCCCTCCGGATGCTTCCCGCTATTAAGCGTGAGAAGTTGATCGCCCTCTGATGAGAGCCAATTACGAAATGCCTGGGTCAGAACCCGGCTAACTTTCCGCTGGAGGGATTTCGGCTGCTTACGTCGCATCACGCCTCCTCGCCTTTGCTCATCGCCGTCCCGATCGCCCGGCCGATGTTGAATGCCGTCTCAGGATCCGGCGGACCCTTCTCAGCGATCGCACCAAAGAACGGGTGTTTGCATTTGAAAAGCCGCTCAACTCGCTCGCGTGTCTCGGCGTCGCAATAACCGGCGAAGTAGCCAAGGTTAGCTTTCTCCTGCTCGATGGCCTTGCCACGAGTTAGACCCCAGGCTTCCGAGTGTCGGACCAACATCCCAAACATCTCGTCCGCTTCCTCCTGTGTCTGGACCTCCATCGCGGGGTCGTACTTATCGCTGATGCAGATTTCTTTCGGTAGATCGATCACCTATTCCTCCAGTCCCAGATTCAGCCTCAGCTGACCGGCCAGCCGCGGATAGTTTTTCCGCAGCATGATCGCGACGGTCTGGGCCTCGTCCTCGATCTGGGCCATAAAAACATTTGCGAACTCAGCCAGCTCCTCTTCCGATCGGCCCCACCAGTAACCGGCAGGTTTGCCCTTGCGGCTGCAGATCGGGAAGGCGTGCGTCCGACGCAAGGACCGGACGATCGTGCGGATCCCCCGCCGGCTGAGCGAGAGCTCCTGCTCCCGAAGAGCTGAAACGATCAACTCCTCCTGAAGCATCGGCTTCTCGCTCGTTGCCGTCAGGAGCTTCGACGCAACGAAGAATTCTCCCGAGGTGAGGTCCACGCCCCGGATAGGCGCGAGGACCTCCTCCTCCAGGATCTCGAATGGAAGGTCTTGTGAGACCGATTCGCTCATGCGATCAATGCGTCCTCGCGCAGCTCCGCCGAAAGGTGTTGAATGTAATCGTCGTCACGGTTGTACTCGGTGAGCTTGTTGATCACCAGGGCACGTTTCGTGGCGTCAAATTCGACTGCCGATCGCTCACCAAAATTCGCCTCGAGCCAGTTCCGGTATCGCCGCAAGTCCTTGTCGCCACCAACCTGATAATCGATCAAGCCTTTGTCAGTGGCGAGCTTATGGATCTGGGCAAGGTCTTTCTTGCGCAGAGCGGCGGCGTCCTCGGTCGCGTGAAGCTGCTTCGCCGCCTCATCGAGCGGTTGACCGCTGAATGGTGGCGTCGGCGACACAGATCGACGCTGATCAAGATCAACGATCGAGCTGGCCCGGAAAGGGTTGTAGCCGGCTGCCGTAAGAGCAGCGGTCAACGCGCGGCCGCACGCGAGCGTGCCCGTCTCGATGTCGGCTCCGTTCGGTTTTTCCCCCAACGTCGCAACACCCGATCGGACATACTGACGCCCAAACTCATCGGTGACTGATGCGGTATAGACAATCTGCTTTAGAGGCTCGACATACTGGTCGAACAGCGCATTTATGCCCTGAAACTTGCCGGTCTTGCGAGCGATTGCCTCGATCAGGTCGGGTGGTATCCAGGGCTCATCCTGGTCCTTCCGAAAGAAGAGGCAACGGCTAACTTCGCCGTCCGACAACCCGAAGTTTTTGCGTAGGGTTTCGAGATTCTCCGTCTGGGCGGTTCTCAGGCCTACCCGGACTGCTGCTGATTCTTGTGACATTGGTTTTTTCTCCGTGATAATTGTTGTGAGTTAAGTGACGTGCCAGTGCGGCCCCGAGTCGGGCGGCAAATTCAAATGAACGACCGCCGCACTTTGCACACCTGCCGTCGGTCGTTAAAAACGTGGATCTGGGGAGCGGCTCACCGCCCATGCAGTCGCCGCAAATGATCTTGACGGCCGACACGATCGGCACGGCTCGTCGACTAAGTCTGTTAAGAACCTTCATCCAAACCTCCTACCCGACCATCAGCCTGGCTACCGCCCGATCGACGAGATCCTCGACCTGCGTCTCACCGCGGGCGATCCTTTCCTCGTTGACCTCGATCAGAGCTGCGAGTCGCGGCATCACCATATCGAGGTGTCGATGGTTGCCATGAGTCGCATCGGCAATTTGCTTGATCACCTGAGGCGTCGCCTTAGGACCGAGTACGCCAGTGACGATCGTCTTGATCTCGTCGATGGAGAGATCCATTAGCGGGTAATGCATCGCCACGCGGCTCGACAGCTGGACGCGTACGTCCTCGGTCAGCGTGGATTTGTTGAATAGCTCGAAGAGATCCTTTGTGCCGATTAGGACCACCGGCATCTGGGCCTGTTCCCAGAGATAGCAAATCGTGCCGAGTGCCTTTTCGTGAAGGTAATTGGCCTGATCGACGAATAGCGGCCTCGGGTTCTTCTTTAGCTTCTCGGCTATTAGGTCCTCCATCTCGGCGGTGTTTTTGTTATCGGCGACCTTTACCTCTCGGGCGATCTTTTGGACAAAGTATTTGGTTGTGATGTTCGTCGAGCAAAGAATCTCGATCGGCCGCGTTTTCATGTTGGAGGCAGAGAACTTTCGGCGGCACGTAGACTTGCCGACGCCCGGACGTGCATAGACCACGACGATCACGTTCTCCTCGATCGCTGTTTTGCAGGCGTGCTGAAACTGCTTCCAGCTTCGCGTCTCGAGGAATGTAGTTTTATACCCGTGACGGATGACGCCCTCGACACGGTCGCGGTAGTTACGGATCGCCTGCTCGGATTTCGTATTCGCAGGGTTTACACCGTGACCGCCGGCCACTTTACCCAGAAAGTACGTGCCGTTGAGATAGGCATCGAGAACGGTGCGCGACAGGCCGATGTGATCAGACCGCGATAGCTCGGTCGTTGAGAGATGAGGGTGTTCGTCGAGATATCCCTGAAGCCATAGCCTCAGCTCCTCGTCGCCGATCGATTTACTCTCGCCAACGATGTGTATAGATCCCTTTGGTTTTGTTGCTGCTGTAGGCATTGCAATTTTGCTCCGATTTTTGTAATTGACTCGGAATAGCCGGCCCGTGGTATAAACATCCTGACAATGGTTTTGTCTCTACCGAGACGTGCCGGCTTTCCTTTGTTCTCAGGCTTAGGAAAGCCTTTTTCTTCTTCGTTTTGGCCTGGTCATTATGTTGGGATCGATCTCCTCGAGAAGATCCCTGATCTGCTGCAGGGCAACGTCGTCACCGAGTTTGAAATCGTCGCCGCAGACCGTGTAGGTCTGGGCTATCACTCTCGCGATCGCGTCCGGCAGCCTGAGGACCTTCTTGGCCATGTCGTCCACCATCCAATGCACCTCCTTCTCTCGTATTTCCTGTCGCTCCTTGGCGATCAGCAGGATCATGTAGAGCTGTCTGAAAAGGCGGTATTTCTTTATGCCCGAGTCGCTGTCAAATACCGGCGGCGTAGGAACCTCCGCCTTTCTCACAAACCTAAAGCGTCGGCCAAACTCCCCGACCTGTTCCTTGATCAGCGCGTGGTCACCCCGGCACGTCGGGCAGATCCTCATGCGTCGACCGCGGAACATTACGTCTGCGGCCGGATCCTTCGCCGGTGCGTTCCGGCCGCACACATCGCAGAATGCCGATCGGCTCGCCGGGTATACTCGCTTTGCTGGTTGGACTGCTGCTAGGTCCATAGTTCGTTCTAAAAATGGCTGGTCCGCCGCGGGCATCATCAACCGCTAAAGATGACCGCCACCGTGTATGACCGCACTGCCTTTGCCTACAAAAGGCGTGCTACCGGAGACAGAGCCAGAACCGGAGCGGTTTCTCCGACGGCGCGGACCAGAGACTAAGTTTTCAATTTGGCCCGCCGAGGGCATCTTCAACCGTCAAAGATGACCACCGACCCTTGAGGCGCACTCCCTATGGAAAGACATCCGAAAACCCAGAGCGCTTAACCGGCATGACTACCGGGACGGTTTCCTTTAGACCGGTGCGGGCCCAAACTTAAACTTTCAAATATCAGGAACAGGCGTAAGCTCGTCGATCACATTGATCGTGTCGGCTACTGTGCTCGCGGCGGAAAGGTCGACCCTTTCAAGGCCAAACTCTTCTTCCAGAGCGAGAGCCACCTCGGCGAAGTCGAGCGAATCCATTCCGAGGTCCTCGCACAACTTGTCGGTGATATTGATCTGGTCAACCCGAAAGCCAAGTTCCCTCGAGAAAACTGCCTTTACCCGACTCTCGACCGGTCTTTCGGTTATAACTTGGTTCATTTAGTCCTCCCACTCGTCTTTGATCCGTGACGTCGACGACTCATCGCCGCTGCCGAAAATCCCCTTGACTACATTCGCTTTCTCGACTTGGTCGGCGGTCACCTGCGAACGGCCGGCTGTCGCCCTCGAAAGATCAAAACGTGTTGCCGTGATCACTTTCGGATTGCTCGCGTTGACCGCTTTCCGCTGAGCCTCGGGCGGCTCTGGATTCTCGGCCGCGAGCTGGGCGGCCACGCGGTCCTCCACAGATTCGCCGCGCCAGGTCGACTGCTGCACGAACTGGAAGTCGCGAGCCATCTTCGTCTCCTGTGCCCGCACCTTTGCCACAAGGCCCATGGTCTTCTTGTTGCGGTTGAGGACACCTGAATTGCCGACTGCCGAGGCCTCGATGACTTGCCCGTTCGGTAGCACAGCCCAGATCCTTTCCCAGTCGCCATCGGTGTAGCGGATCTCGACGTCCTGTCCCTTAAACTCCGACATCGCCTCATGCAGGAAGAACCAATTTGATTGGAAAAACTGGACGCCGTTCTTGCCGATCGTGCGGCGGTCCGCCTTCATCAGAAGCAGGGCGAGGGCGTCATCTGAGATCTCGTAACGAGTCGTATAAAGCCGCTCGTATTCCTGAATCGGCACGACCTTCGCGCCGCCGAGGACCGCCCGCGTATGCTCTGCCCGGTTGTATTCGAGGATCCAGCCGGCGATCGCGTCGCGGTAGTCGTCGATCATCATGAAAGGCGACTCCGACCGCAGCCAGTCGCTATGCATTCCGACCTTCTTCAGCAGCTTTTGGTGTCTAGCCCATGACCGCTGCCATCGTTCGGGCTTATGCTCAGTACCCTTGCCGCAATACTCGTTTTCAAAAGTGTTCTTCTCCCACTCGGAGATATCCTTGTGCGTCCGCTCGACCGGCTTTTCGCGAGCGTTGTAACCGCGAGCCATCAGGTGCTTTAGACCCAGCTCCTCCATAAAGCCGACTTTCCGCTGCGTGCAAAGGACGTTCAGACCACCTTCAATTCGTGCCGCGTTTTTGAAAACGAGCGTCTCGCCGGTGAGCTGCTTACAGCGGTAGTCCTTTCCCTGATCGGTGTAGAGATATGAGTAAAAGTCTGCGTCCGGATTCGATAGCGGCTGGGCACCAAAATTCCTGACACCGTCGACGTATGCCAGCCCGATCGTGTTTGAAGATGGCGTTAGGTCCAGATGTGATCCCCAGATGAGCCCGGTCCTCATGTCCTGCCAGAGGGTGAGCCAAGGTCGCGTCAGCGTGCCGTCGGGCAGCATCACCGTTACGTCGCGAACCGAGTGATCACCGACGAGGATCTGCAGCGCTGCAAGATCACGATAGTCGCGAGGCGTGAATGGAGCGTGTTTGCCGGTGTAGGCCTTGGTACCCTCGAACCAAAGCGTTTTGACGATCTTGGGCAGCGTCTCGTATTTGCGGTAGATCCAGCCGTAGCTGGGTATCGACCAGCCGGCCGGCAAGGCTGCCTTCTTCAACGCGTCGTGTAACTTTTTTGGGCTCGGATATTTCCTGACATTCTTCTCGATCCACTCGATCGCCTCGGCCGAGATCTCGGCGAGGCGGTTGTCGACCTTGCCCGTCGGCGTAGCCGGCTTGCGAAGAAACGCTGCGAGACCGAGTTCCCGGTATTCGGTAATCCAGGCATTGAGCGTGTGCGGTGACTTTGGCTTGCCCCGTGACGGCTCGATCGCAAGGACCGCTGGGTCCGTACATTGGGCCTCCTGACAGAGATCCATCACGGCCGCCACGAACTCATGTTTGCCGACGGCGTTCTTGAGCCGCTTCGGATTGATGCCCTCGTATTTCTCGACGATCGATGAAAGCCGTGTCGCCTCGGCTAGGAATGCATTACGCACGCCCGGCTCGTATCGCGAGACGGCTTCCACCAACCGTCGCTCGGCGTCCGGAGGGTTCGGGACGCCATCACCGGCAGATCGATCCAAATCCGCCGGCTGAGATTGTTCAGTTGTCAAAGAGCTTTCCGAGTCGTCCTCGGATTCCGATTTCAATTTCCTCAGGTATTGGTCCTGAAGCTTCGGTGGCAGCGACTCGAGTAAGGCCTCTTTGACCGGCTTACCGTTTCGTCCGCGAACGCCGGTCTCCCGCCATCTCCAGTTGTCACCGTTCCGGTGCAAGATGCCCTTGGATACACCGATGTCCTTCAGCTGTTCGGGACTAAGCCAAATCATTCGTCAGTGCTGCTATCAAACGACCTACTCGGGCGCGGCCTCAGGCCTTCGCGAGAGTGTCAAAAATTCGGCGTTTAAGATGTCGCCCCCCCCCAATGCAAGCTCTCCTCGCTCGCAGCGGAAATGGGCGAATTCGCCTTGAAGTCTTGGTAGCCGGTGCAGGATCACGCGTCCGCATCGTCGGCATTGATAAAACGTTGTTGCGTCGGTTCGGATAGAGTCGGCCCTGGGCATAGCTATTTCTCCATCAGCCACGGAGCTGCGAAGAACGCGGCGACCGCAAAAGCAAGGGCACACCCGGCGACGAATCTGAGAATGATCAGAAGGTTGTCTTTCATGCCGCCCCCCTTTCGTCCGGGGCGAATACAAAATCGCAGGCGATACAAAACACTTGTTCGTCATCCACTTCGCCGGACTCGTAAACCACCTGGCCGACCTTCGACGATCGGCATTCGGGACATCTGACTCGCAGCCTCGAACTCAAAACTCTTGACTCGTTTTTCATGCCACCCTCCGCTCGCGCATCTGGGTTGCGACCTCAAGCGTCCGGTGCGCATTCCTGACGATCATCGCGACGACGTTTTTGATCTGGATCAGCTCATGGCCGTCGATCGTGCCGTCGCGTGCGGCCTCGATAAAGACCCTGCCGCCGGCGAGCATCTCGCTCACCGATGCCGCGCAAAAGTCGGCGAGATCGAATGCGTCCTGAGCGTCGAATTCGCCGACGTCGCACATTCCGACCAAGGCCATCGCCAGAGCATTCGACTCAAAATGTTTGCAAAGGATCGGGATCTCGCATCCGGGGATGTCCGTCTTGCCCGACCGGTAGTTGTAGAGGTGTCTTTCAGTGATGCCCGTCCCGGCGGCGAGCTTCGCCATTACATGACCGATCGCTATGCCCTTTTCTAACGTCATTCGCTTGATCTCTGCGTCGAACGTTAGGGCCAGCGGTGAATGCATCGTCTCCGGTTTCTCGGTGACGAGGCTAAGTTTGCTGCTACGCTTCATTTCAGATTTACCCTCCATTTTGAAATGCAACTTCGGCCTAAAACGTGATGTAATTAGGCCGCCCTGAGGCGTCCTGTTTTTGAATGAGCGTGATACGCTCCAAATATTTCTGACTCTGACCGGTCCAGGTGCCGGGCGACGGCCTTGCGGATGTGTGGATAAATCCGCTCGCCGCTGACGCACATCGAAATTTCCGGCAAGCTACCGCCTGTTTCTAGTGCGATGACGTTGTAGCTCAGACCTTTTCGTAGAAGTTCCGCCCGGATCTCATTTGGCCGCCACCCGTCTATTTGCTCGGCCTGATCCTGCTGTGCGAGCAAAGAAAGACCCGCAAAGAGACTCTGAAAAACTATGAAAACCAGACCCATTAGAGTTAAGCGGCTTTGCACCATGACCGTTTTTGCGGTTGCGGGTGTGTTCGTTTTGAGAAGACTCGCTTCACGCTCTTCGCGAGTCGTCGAGCTATCTCCTCGCGGATCTTCAGATACAGGCCGTCGCCACTGATGCATCGTGAAACTTCCGAGACAGAGGTGCCCGTCGCATTGGCGATTTCCGTGAGCGAAATGCCTTTAGATATCAGCGCTCCCTTGATTTCAGACGGTGTCATCGGTACTATTTCTTCGGATTCGCCAGTAAACTTTTTGACCGGCAGAATGGATAGTAAGGCAGCTCCTTACTCTTGTCAAGTGAAAAATAAGGCATTGCCTGATGCGGAACGGGTGTTCGCGAGAATTCTACAAACGCTCGGTGCAAAGAACGCTCCCGAAGCCGCACAAATACTGGGTCTTAGCAAGCAGTCGGTCTATGATTGGAAAAAATCAGTACCGTCGCTTGAGAACCTTCTCCGCATATCACGGTCAGGCAACGCCTCACTTCACTGGTTGTTGACCGGCGAGGGAGCACGCGAGGTCGAGCGACTATTCGATCTTGAATATTCAGTCGAACGCCATCCGGACAACTGGCTCGACGTGATGAAGGAATGGTACGAATTTGACGAGCAACAGATGCCCGAAGAGACGGTCGGCCTGCGTCTCATGGGCGGCTGGAGGTCCTATCCGACCGTCGCGGACAAGGCCGGGGCAATCCGAGAGCTTAGAACGCTCTGGGATCTTGCCAAGACCCGTACGGACCACGAGACCTAATGAAGAGTTACGTAGAAAAGTTTAAGGGCCTCAGTTGCGGATGGAATCAGCGGCAGCTCACGGAGGAGGATTTTTTTCGGCTCTGCGAACGTCTTGGCGTAGAT
>DASYKW010000180.1:0-10549 GCA_035995005.1 Pyrinomonadaceae bacterium | reverse complement strand
GTCTTTGTCGGGGCCGCGGACGCCGATGCGGAGTTGGACCTCTGGAATATCCGCCGGAACGCGGGCATCCTTGCCCGCATCGCCGATTCCTCCGGCGACATCGGTGCCGGGATTTGTTACAGCCAACGAAGCGTCGGCCGTTGCGGGCAGGGATGCCCGCGTTCCGGCGAGGTGGCCGTGTGTCGCGTTGACGCCGACGTATTCGGTTAGGATGGTGTCAAATTTGAGGCCGAGGTTGTCGAGACGCGTCCGAAGGATGCGGTCGGCGGCTTGGGCTTTTTCGTAGGCGTCGGGCCAGGCATAGACGAGGGTGCCGACGCTCTTATAGCCATCAGAGTAGGCGATAGATACTTTGTAGAAATCGGTCTTTGGGTGGCCGGTGATGCCAAAGACCTTCACGCGATTATCTCCGTCTGGCGCTAGTTGTATGGAAGCAAAATCGGCGACGACGTCGGGCGTGATGTATTCGTGCGGGTCGCCCATCTCGTAGAGGAGTTGCTCTTTGATCGACTGGACATTGACGCGTCCGCCGGTGCCGTCGTGTTTGGTGACGACGAAGCTGCCGTCGGACGAGGCTTCGACGATCGGGAAACCGATGTTCGCCATGTCCGGGATCGATTGCCAATCGTACTGGCAATTGCCGCCGGATGACTGGGCGCCGCACTCGATAATGTGGCCCGCGATAGTCCCGGCGGAGACTTTATCCCAGTCATCAAATTTCCATCCGAACTCGTGCATCAGCGGAGCTAGCGTCAGGCCGGTGTCTGTCAGGCGGCCGCCGACGAGGATGTTCGCACCTTTGTCGAGAGCTTCGACGAGCGGAGCGGCTCCGAGATAGACGTTTGCGGACTGGACCTTGTCGCGAATTGTCGCGAGCGGCGTCCCGTCGTCCATTGAGGTAATCTCAATGCCGTCGGCGATCCAGCCGTCGAACTTATCCAAACAATCGTCACCCGTGACGACGCCGATCTTTACCTTTCCTTGCAGGCCGAGTTCCCTTGCGACATCCGCGATCGCCGTCGCACAGCCGTTGACGTTCACGCCGCCGGCATTTGAGAGGACCTTAATTCCCTTTTCGACGCAGTCAGGCAGGATCTCGCGCATCAGCTCGACGAAATCCTTTGCATATCCGGCCTGCGGATCGCGGGCACGCTGCTTTTGGAGGATCGACATCGTCACCTCCGCGAGGTAATCGAGCATCAAGTAGTCGATCGGGCCCTTTCGGACCTGATCGACGGGTGCGGTAAGCAGATCTCCCCAGAAGCCCTGGCCTCCGGCGACGCGGACGATATCCTTCATATCGAGTCCAGATTATACGCGGAAAGAGGCGTTGCGTCTCAGGACAAGCCCGAAACTAAACGCCCCTCGCGGTTGAATAACTCTTGCTTTCCTATGGCTTGGGATTGCTCGGTCCCATCACGATATCGTGGGTCTTGTGACCGACCTTGCTGCCGATGTGCTTGCTCTTGTGCCAGACCTTTTTCGTGATCCGCTTGCCGTGGTGCCAGGTCGTGACGGTGTAATAGCCGCCCTTGTGCCAGACCTTTTTGGAATAGTGCTTTGTCTTCGGCACGATCTGGCCCGACGCGGTCGTCACCGTCATCAGGGAGATCGCGGCTATTATGGCGAACGTCAGTATTTGGATTCTTTTCATTTGGATTACCTCACCTCTTAGAATGTACCCGATAATTATAATGGCCTAACGCTCGAAGTTCCGTCAGCGAGCATACGTTATGACGCCCGCACGTTAGCACGAATAAACGTCACGATGTCCTCGGTCGACGTGCCCGGCAGAAAGATCTCCGACACGCCTTTTGCCTTGAGGTCCGCAATATCCTCCTGCGGCACAATCCCACCGACAAGCACGAGCGTGTCGTCCATACCGTTCTCGCGAAGCAAATTGACGATGCGCGGACAAAGCGTGTTGTGGGCTCCGCTCAGGATCGAGATGCCGACAGCGTCCACATCCTCCTGCAACGCGGCCGATGCGATCATCTCGGGCGTCTGACGGAGCCCCGTATAGATGACCTCCATGCCGGCGTCTCGCAAGGCACGTGCGATGACCTTCGCTCCGCGGTCATGTCCGTCGAGGCCGGGCTTTGCTACCAGGACCCTGATCTTTCTCTCAGCCATGCAACGAGTATATTAGCGGGCGATGCGTGACAGCAAACCGCCCTTTTTTAGGTAAGGCCGCATTTGCGCCCACGTGTAGGTAAAGTCACCGGATGGCTCGAGCGCCATGATCACATGCGGGAACCCGTAGTTGTAATGGAATGTCACCCATTTGTCGCCAACCTCAAACCCCTCGATGTCCTTAGGCTTGAAATTCGAGTCCGTGAATAAGCTCGCCGGGTCCGATTCATCGGGTTCTTCCTTTTTGATCTCAGCGATGCTCTCTTTGATCTCCTTGAGCTGATCGCGTCGCACCATCGCCGCGAGGCCCGCCAGATTCGTAAAAACGTCCGTCGGCCGCACTTTCACGCCAGTCCGCGTATCTACTACGACAACCTTTGTAGTGCTCGACGGGTAAGCCGCGCTTCCCTCCATCCACAGGCTCAGGCACAACAGACCGTTCTTGTTGTATTTGACCTCGTAATCCGCTTCCTCCAGCCATTGATATTCGCCAAGCTCCTCCTTAAGGTTGAGGCCGAGAACCGACTCATAGGAGGCTGCTCGTTCGATCTTTTGCGACAGTCCCGGGCTGGACGCCCGCACCTTTGGATAATTGATCGTAAAGGTCTTCTTAAAATCCATCTGCGGCTTCCGCCGCGTGTAAGTGACCTTTTTACCAGTGACCCTGACGGTCTGCGCGGACGCTGTAGAAGAAAAAACGGCGACGAAGAGGAACAGGGCGAGTTTAAGTTTCATAGGTAGTCTCGAGAGATCTCGTGTCCATATTCGGGGACGCAAATATGCACCGCACCTTTCCGCCGGATGTGGGCTGGCGTTTCATCGCCTGCCACATCTCGACCCAGCCGTGCGTGTTGATCCACAGCGGATTGTGACTCTGGATCGGTTTTACAATGCCGTATCGCGGCGTCTCGGTCTCTTCAACAAAGGAGCCGAACATCCTGTCCCAAATGATCAGCACGCCGGCGTAATTCTTGTCGAGATACGCGTCGTTGACGCCGTGATGTACGCGGTGATGCGACGGTGTGTTGAGCACCCATTCGAGCGGGCCGAGCTTGTCGATAAATCGCGTGTGGATCCAGAACTGATAGATGAGATTGAACCCATGCATCAATGCGAACATCCAGGGTGCAAATCCAAGCAGCATCACCGGCGTATAAAAGATCCAGTGCAGAACGCCCGAAAACCAGCTCTGCCGCACTGCGACGCTCAGGTTGTAGTGCTCGCTCGAATGATGGACGACGTGGAAGTTCCAGAATAGCCGCGACTCGTGACTCACGCGATGGAAAACGTAATACGCGAGATCGTCGATAAAGAACAACGCGACCCACGTCCACCACGCATCCGCCGGAAATTTGAATGGGGCGACGTCATACGCCCATATGTAGACATAGCCCGTGACCAGTCCGAACGCCGCTCCCCACACGACGCTCATAAAACCGAGAAAGATATTCACCCAGGTGTCACGGCTGTCCCTGTATTCGTCCGACCGCTTTCGCCATGCATAAAAGGCCTCGACGGCGATCATCAGGGCAAAGAACGGGATCGCAATGACTGTAGGCTTTAGCACAGAATGATTTCGGGGAGAAGAATTATAGTAGCATCAAAATATGGCTTCAGAAGGCAAGAGACTTTGGAAAAAGGGCGTACTCGTCGGCGTCTGCGTCTTTGTCCTGGCGGTGATCGCTATTCAGTTCGTTAGGGTCGATCAGACGCCGATACCGATCGTCGAGGCCGAGACCATAAAGGCCGGCATCGAGGTGCCGCCCGACATCGACATGATCCTTACGCGCTCATGCGCCGACTGCCACAGCAACGCGACCGTCTATCCGTGGTACACCAATATTCAGCCCGCGGCGTGGTTTATGAGCGGCCACATCACCGAGGGCCGGCAGCATCTTAACTTCAGCGTCTTCAATACTTATCCGGCCAAAAAGAAACGCAAGAAACTCGAGGAAGTTTGTGACGAGGTCAAGAGTGGTGCGATGCCGCTGCCATCCTACCTTTGGATCCACCGCGACGCCGTGCTCGGCGAAAGCGAGATCAGGGCCATCTGTGCATGGACCGAGGTCGCCGCCGGGCAGGTAAAAGATGGTCGGTAAGTCAGTGCTTGATCTTGCCGGTATCGAAGAGCGTGGTTGTGTTGTCGGTCACGCTCACCGACGGGTCGTGCCGCCAGACACCAGCGGCTAGAGCGGGCGGTTCGTATTCTGTCAGTTCGGCCCTTTTCTGCTCGTCACGAGTTCCCCGTTCAGCTAAGAGCCGAAACGGCGTCGAGACGATAAGAAGAAGCAGCCTGATGGGAAGCAATGTTGCCATCAGGGTAAAAAGCAACAGGTCGAGGACCGAGGTAAGGAGCGATTGGCCGAGTATCTGCCACGAGCGCAGAACCCGTCGCTCGGCGGCACGCTTTGGAGCGTGTCTAAAAACGTGCTCCGAGTAACGAGCGAGCAGCGAGTCCATCCCGGAATCGATCTTTGTAAAAAAATCATCCTCGCGGCCGGTCAGCGTCTGAAGTACAGCGTAGAGGTTAGTCCCGCAACTCGCGCAAAACTTTAGATCGAGAGAGTTATCTTTTCCGCAGGTTGGGCAAAACATGATCGGTGTCTGTGGGTGAGTACGAAAGCGCTCCCCGGTATGTTCAATGTTCGGGCCAAGCTCCGGATCCAGTTAGCCCCTCAAAGGCAAGCCAGTTTATGTTGAGTGAAATAGCCGCAAGCGCACCGCGTGTGGCAGTGCGCTTGCGACAGATCTGGGGATCAGGGTTTATTTCCCGGTGTATTCGAGTTGTGAGAACTGTTGCTGTTAGCTGGGGGCACCGGTGGTGGGGTTGGATTCACTGTCGTACACGCCGGCAAGCACTCGCCGCCGGGACATGCAACATTCGGGTAATCACAGCCGCTCACCCAATCAAAACCAACGCCACCTGTCATTGACCCTTGCTTGACGGGCAGCGTTCCCGATTTCACAAAGGTCACTTTTTGCGTACATTTTGCCTTTGCAAAGGTCTTAACAATGCCAACGAAATCGGGAAATTGGTCCTTACCCGTGATCGCTCCCTCAACGAACATATCTATCGAATTTCCCGGCGTTCCGGGGCCGATCACAAGCTGATATTTGAACGTGCCGCCTATGTACTGATCGTTAAGGCTTGAGTTCTTGATCTTGTCCTTGATCTTTTGATCGACCTTGGCCAAGCGGTCATTAATGTTGCCCTCGTTGCACGGGTCAGCCAGTGGTGTAATGCTCGAAGCGTTTGCATTGTCCGCGGTCGTGTTAGTGGTCGTATTCGCGTTATTCGACGCGTTAGCATTGCCATTCTCAGTTCGCGGGCCGCAGCCCGCCAGCATCACAAGAGACCACAATATTAGAAAAGTGGTAGTGGATCGGATCGTTGAAAAGTTCATATGGTTTCCCTCCAAGAGTTTTCAGTTTGTAAGCATCGATAGAAGATTCGTTCGGGTCTGTTTGCCAAAAATGATCGACCGCCCGTCCGGCGACCATACCAAGCTCGAAATAAGCACTTTTGGATCGTCCTCGGCGAATGCTCGCTTTGGCGTACCACCCGCGACCGGTACCGTCCATAGCTCCGTTGCGCCGCTGGCTCGGGTTACGAAAGCGATTGTACGGCCATCGTGGGAGAGGTGAATGTTGTGAAAGTAGGCATTATTCAGCGAAGTGACCTCTTTGGCCTCGCCGCTCTTGAGCGACACAACGTAGACACGGATCACGGCCGGCGTCGCCGAGAGATCGCCGGGATCGCCCTTTTGAGCGATGACCGGATCTCCCTCCTTCGCGTTAAAACCCAGAAACCGGAATTGGTCTTTTGAGCGAAATACCGGCTTTGCGTCTGATCCATCTGGACGTGCGATCAGAAGCTGCGAGGACCGCGGCTGTCCGTTGCCGGCCGCGGCCTCGACGGTAAAGGCAATGAGCGAACCATCGGCCTTCCAAGTAACGCAGCAGTAACTCTGACGTGCGTCGCTGTTGCTCAACATCGCTCGTGAGCCGGAACCGTCGGCTGCGGCAGACCAAATGTCCGACGCAGTCCCAGTTCTCGCTGAATAGGCGATCGCCAGACCGTCCGGCGACCAGCTGATGTGGTTGATACCCGTTTTCAGGTACGGCGTACTTAGGTATCCAGGAGTCGTAATAGCGCCATCAGCGATCTGGAGAGAGTCGGCGCCAGACGGCCGTACCTTCCAAATCGAGATACCCTTATCCGTCCGCCTAAAGTAAGCGATCCACTGACCGTCGTTCGACCAAACCGGGGAGAAACCGTCTTGGGAGACGACAATAGGGGATGCGGCGGCAGTGACCTGTTTCACAAGTATCGCACCGTGGAAAGGCCGATCCGCCTGTGGAGCCGATTCGTATGCAATACTTCGCCCGTCCGGCGAGAAATCAGCCCAGTACTCCTCTGAAACATCGTTGGCGACGACGAGGGAGCTCTTCTCGGCTACATTCAGCAGCCAAAGGTCCGACGTCTCGTTGATCGATCCGTACAGGATCTTGTTGCCATCCGGAGAAATGTCGTGCAGGGCGAGATCTGTCGCGCCGCTCGACACCTGCACCGGCGCCGCTCCCTCGGTTGTCGTCTCGAATATCTGCTGAGTTCCGTCTATCGCGTCGGCGTAAAAGATCGAGGTGCCGTTGGGGTGAAAAGCGATCGTGTCGATCGGCTCTTTAGAGCTGAAAAGATCGACGAATGACGCGTCATCGAAGCGTTTGAATTTTAGCTTCCAGGTATCGGCTTCTTTCACTGAGATCGCAAACGCGGTCCCATCCGGTGAGACCGCGAAGGAACGTGCCCTAAGGCTCGCGCCGGCGAGATCGGTAAGCTTCTTCCGGATCCCTGATGCCGGATCGACCACTGATATGTCTTCGCCATCCTGAAAGTAGATGCCGCCGGTCCTCGCCCATCTCAGCGGCCGCGCCAGCGGCGAAACCCCGCCGAGCAATTGGCTTTCCTGCCCGCCGGTGAATGAAACCTTCCAGAGGCCGCGATTCTCGCCCCTGCTCGAAAAAAAGACTAGCTCCTGTCCATCCGGCGACCAGACGGGATACTGGTTGTAAAAGCCGTTCTTCGTGACCTGGATCGGATCGCCGCCGGAGACGGGTTTTGACCAGATCTCGCTGGCCCCAGATTTGGTCGATCCGAAAGCGACCATTCTCGCATCGGGGGAAAATGACGCGGTGCTAGCGCCTTCAGCTGAGACGCTGGCCCAGCTTGCTATCGGAACGTTTCGCAAGGCGCCCGCGGTTGGGACCGCGCCTCGCCCGCGGCCCGCAAAATACCACAAACCACCCGCGACGATCAGTATCGCAACGAGGGTGGCCGCGGCGATCAGTGCCCACGGACGAGCCCTCTCGACCTCGGACTGCTCCGTAAAACGCCTCGTCGGGATCGTCAGATCGATCCGAAGGTCCTCGAGGTCGGCGAGAACCGCAGCCATCGAACGATAGCGGTCCTCGATGTCCTTTTTGAGTGTCCGATCGATGATCGACACCAACTTCCTTGGTGGGTCTTTGATGAATTCAGCAATGGGCCGGGGCTCTTTGCCGAGGATCGCCGCGAGCGTGTCCGCCGTCGTCTTACCGGGGAATGGCGTGCGGCCCGTGACCATCTCAAACAAAATTATGCCCAGGCTAAAGATATCGCTGCGGCCATCCAGCGGCAGGCCGCGGGTTTGCTCGGGCGACATATATCGCGGCGTCCCTAGGATCATTCCGGGCGAAGTCGTAATGACCTCCAGCGTTTCCCCGTTGTGGCCAAATATCGAGCTGCCTTTAGCCAACCCAAAGTCCACGACCTTTAAGCCGCCGTCATGCCGGAGCATTATGTTCTCCGGCTTGAGATCGCGGTGAATGATACCGGCCTTGTGTGACACGTCGAGTGCCGAGACGACCTTGATCGCGACGTCGACCGCCTCGGAAACGGACAGCCGTCCTCGCGTCATACGGGTCGCAAGCGTCTCTCCGTCTACGAATTCACTGACGATGTACTGAATGCCGTCCTGCTCGCCGATGTCGTGGATCGTGATGATGTTCGGATGATTCAGGGCGGAGGCGGAGCGCGCTTCCTGATTGAATCGCAGCATCCGTTCCGGATCTCTGCGAAACGCATCGTTCAGAAACTTGATCGCGACCTTTCGTTTGAGCCTCGTGTCTTCCGCCAGAAAGACCTCGGCCATTCCGCCGGAGCCGATCATGTCGATCAGGTGGTAATGGTCGGGCAAAGCCTTTTTCAGATGCTGCGGTCCGAGGTATGCTCCGGTCGCGTCGCCATCCTCGGCGAGCAAGGCCTCGACGTCCGAGCGCAGATCGCCATCGCCGTTACATTCGGCATCGAGAAATGTCCCGCGCGCGTCGGCATCTAACTCGGCGCATTCCCGCACGAGATCCATGATGCGTTTGTCGCGTGACTGATCCATAAATACCGCGAAGGATAAGACTAGGAGGTGAACAGCGGAATTATGGCACGGAACGCCTACAAATCAAGCGTTTTATCGGGATGTGAGCGATGCTGAACGAGGAAGGGCCGACGGTGAAGTGGGCAGGGCCGCGAGCGCCGCCGAGGAAACATGAATAACTCCGGCGCCAGCTCTATTGCCGTTTACGACCCTGCTTGCGGGAACAATAGTGTTAATAAAAGCGAGAAGTCAGAATTTTGTGCCAACGCGCCGCCGGTAAGACGGTCTTAACTGTTTGGCGGGACGCTTAGCTCTGAGGTGGACATCACGCCGGTGCGGACCTCGCTGATGATGCCCTTTTGGATATAGATCGGCCGGACGAACTGCCTCAGCCGCGGGAGCGCGTGATAGAACCAGCCGGCGGCCAGAATGCAGCCGACGCCGCCGATCAGCAGCGTGTAAGGTGCACCGATACGCTCGGCGAGCGAACCAGCAAGCAAACTGCCGAAAGGCGCCGTTCCCATAAACGCCATCGTGTAAAAGCTCATTACGCGGCCGCGTTTGTCCTCCTCGACGATGGTCTGGATAAGGGTGTTGCTGACGGCCATCTGCACCATAAATCCGAGTCCCGTCACGACCATCAGGATCAGCGAAAGCCATACAAGCCTTGAGAACGAGAAAGCCACGAGCCCTAACCCAAACAGAGCGCTCATCGCGGGAATGACGCGGCCGAGACCGAGCACCGACTTTCGCGCGGCCAGACAGGCGGCGCCCGTGAGAGCACCGACGCCCGAAGCCGCCATCAGAAGACCGAGCAGGTTCGGGCCGCCGCCGAGGATCTCATTAGCGAAGATCGGCATCAGCACCGTGTATGGAAATCCGACGAGACTGACGATCGCGAGCAGGATGAGAATATTGCGGATCGGCAAAAAGCCCGCGGCGTAGGCAAAACCCTCGCGCAGTTGCCGAAGCATCTTCACGTCCTTGCCGCGCGAGATCGCTGCCGGCAGGTTCGTCATCGCGAGGAGCGAGCCGATCACCGCTAGATAGCTGACCGCGTCCACCGCAAAGCACCAGCCTTCGCCGATCCACGCGATGATGACGCCGCCTATTGAAGGGCCAAGCAAACGGCTGCCGTTCACGAGGCTTGAATTGAGCGCGATCGCATTCGGCAGGTCCGCTCGGTCGGTCACCATCTCGACCACGAACGCCTGTCTCGCCGGCATGTCAAAGGCGTTTATCGCGCCCTGAAGAATCGCCAGCCCGATGACGTGCGAGACCTTGATCGTGCCCGTGAGATCGAGCACCGCAAGCGCGGCGGATTGCAGCATCGCCAGCACCTGCGTCACGACAAGCACTCGATGCCGGCTCCAGCGATCTACCAGCACGCCCGCAAAAGGCGCCAGCACGAACGACGGTATCTGTCCCGCAAACCCGACAACGCCCAGCAGCAAGGCCGAGCCCGTCAGCTTGTAGATCAGCCAAGCCGTCGCGATCCGCGTCATCCAGGTGCCGATCATCGACACCATCTGCCCCGAGAAAAACAACGCGTAATTCCGGTGCCTCAACGCCCGGAACATAAACCCTACCCCGCGCGCATCATCCCGTTCGGTGCGAGCTTTCCCGTCCCCCTTGCCCATACGACCATCGTAGCAAACACGCTACACTCCGGAGTATCCTTTGACAGGCGCCCATCTGACGGGATCGGAGTTCAAGAATCTATGATGTCGACATCTTTCCGCTTCAACAGCACCATCACCGACGGCGGCGAGCTCACCCACAGCTACTCCGTCTACAACCGCCTTGAGAAGGCTGGTGTATAACGCCATGAAGATTGTTCGAGCGTGTCTTTTGTTCCTAGCCTGTGCGACGTCGTCGATGGCCGCGGAGTGGAAAGGAATAATCCCGCTACATTCAACCAAAGCCGACGTGCTCCGTATCCTGGGCACTGCCGCGATCGATAAAGATGGACAGACTTTCTACTCCGGACCTGATGCTATCGCGGT
>DASYKW010000179.1:0-15719 GCA_035995005.1 Pyrinomonadaceae bacterium | reverse complement strand
TTCTTATCATTCGCCTTGTTTTGTGTTTGTCTGATCGTTGCCATCGTGCGCCGGAGAGAAGCCCTCTGGTGGGCTGCCGCCGCGAGCCAATTGGCCACCGTCCTTCTAACACTTACCGTTTCGTCTTAGATCTCGATCTCGGAATAGAAATGTCGGATACTCTCTCAATCGTTGTAAAGAACAATGTCGAGATAATTTCCCACACAACAGGTCTCGGCGCGCATGGCGAGCGGCTCGCGGTCCGCCATCTCGGGTCGAACGGCTATCAAGTGGTGATGACGAATTTCAAGGTGCCGGTCGGCCGCAACAGCAAAGGCGTAGCGGTTACGGGCGAGATCGATATCGTTGCTCTTGACGGAGAAACACTGTGTTTTGTTGAGGTCAAGACGCGGCGATCGGATGAGTTTACACGGATAACGACGAATGTCGACCTCCGCAAACAAAGGCAGATAACGCGCACGGCGAAGGTCTACCGGCGTATTTTCAACCTTTGGGACATGCCGCACCGGTTTGATGTTGTGACCGTACTGATGCCAAAACACTCGGAGCCGGCAATCGAGATAATTAAGAATTTTTGGAGCGAAGCCCGATTTGCGAAAAGAACTTGGAACGATCAGGCGTGGCAGGAATATCCCTGAAACCTGCGAGAGGTGCTCGACGTAAGGCGAGCAAAAGGAATCTATGAAAACATTACTACTAAGTCTTCTACTCTTTTGTTCCGCGGGACTCGCGACGGCCCAGCTGCCGCCGCTTATCGACCGCGAAGTGTTCTTTGGCAACCCGGAATATGCGGGCGCCCAGATCTCGCCTGACGGCAAATATGTCGCCTTCGTAAAGCCGCTTACCGGGACCATGAACGTCTGGGTAAAGGGCGTCGACGAGCCCTTCTCTGCGGCACGTCCGATGACCAACGATCAAAAGCGACCCGTCCGGTCATACTTTTGGTCGCGCGACGGGAAGTACATACTCTTCGTCCAGGACAACGGCGGCGATGAGAATTTTAACGTCTATGCCGTAAATCCGAGCGACAAGGCAGCGGACGGCTCGCCGGTACCTACCGCAAGAAACATCACGGCTGGTAAGAAGGTGCGCGCGATAATTCAGACTACTCCCGCTTCCGATCCGGATGCCATTTATGTCGGGCTCAATGAGCGCGATCCGGCCTGGCACGACCTCTACAAGGTCAAGATCTCGACCGGCGACAAGACGCTGCTCGTCGAGAACAAGGACCGGTTGGCAAGCTATGTTTTTGACAATGCTGACAAGCTGCGAATGGCGACGCGCTCGGCCCCGAGCGGCGAGACGGAGTTGCTGCGCGTAAATGCTGACGGCACCACCGCTAAGATCTATTCGTGCGATGTATTTGAGAGCTGCGGACCGGTCGGCTTTACAAAGGACAATGCGAAGGCCTTGATCCAGACAAATAAGGGCACCGATCTGATCGAGCTCGACACACTGGATCTGGCGACCGGCAAGACAGAGAAGATCGAAGCCGATCCGCTTGGAAAGGTGGATCAAGGGAACGTAAGCATTTCAGACCGGACGCATGAGATCATCGCAACCGCGTATGAGGACGATCGAGTTCGCATCGTCTGGCATGACAAGGAATATAAGAAGGACTACGACTTTATCAAGTCCAAGCTCGGCGACCGCGAGGTCGATTTTACCTCAAATACGACTGACGAAACCAAATTTACCGTCTCGACGCATAGCGACGTCGATCCCGGAACCATTTGGCTCTACGACCGCAAGTCGCACAACCTGACGACTCTCTATCAGGTCCGCGAGGGCTTGGATCGCAAGGCTCTCTCGCCTATGACCTCGATCAAGTACCCGTCGTCCGACGGCATGGAGATTCCGGCTTACCTCACTATCCCAAAAGGCAGCTCGGGCAAGAATCTTCCGCTTGTCGTGTTCCCGCACGGCGGTCCGTGGGGCCGCGACTCATGGGGATACAGTACTTTCGCTCAATTTCTGGCCAATCGCGGCTACGCTGTTCTGTCACCGAATTTTCGTGCCTCGACCGGTTACGGCAAAAAGTTTCTTAACGCGGGCAACAACGAGTGGGGCCAGAAGATGCAGGACGACCTCACCTGGGGCGTAAAATATCTCATCGCCCAAGGCGTCGCCGATCCAAAACGCGTCGGCATTATGGGCGGCAGCTACGGCGGTTATGCGACGCTTGCGGGAGTTGCATTTACGCCGGACGTCTATGCGGCAGGGGTCGCGATCGTCGCCCCGTCAAATCTAAAGACCCTGCTTGAATCGGTCCCGCCGTACTGGGAATCGATCCGAACTATCTTTTACAAACGCATGGGCGATCCAAACACTTCTGAGGGCCTTGCCCAGATGAAGCGTCAGTCGCCACTGTTCTCCGCCGACAAGATCAAGACGCCGTTGATGGTCGTGCAAGGTGCCAATGACCCTCGCGTCAACAAACGTGAGGCCGACCAGATCGTCATCGCACTTCGTGATCGGAATTATCCTGTCGAATATCTCGTCGCTCCCGACGAGGGACACGGCTTTGCCCGGCCCGTGAACAACTCTGCAATGGTTGCCGCGGCCGAGAAATTCCTCGCCAAGCACCTTGGCGGCCGCTACCAGGAAACGGCGACGCCCGAGGTCACCAAGCGCCTCGCCGAGATCACTGTCGATCCAAAGACAGTAGTTCTCGCCCAGGTTGCGGATATGTCCGCCGCCCCCGTTGCAAATGTTACCGGCAAGTGGATGTGGACGGTCGATGCGGGCGGTCAGCAGATACCGTTAGACATCAACCTGAAGCAGGACGCAGGAGCCTTTACGGGCACATCGAGTTCGCCCCTGGGACAAGGAACGATAGTTGACGGCAAGGTGAGCGGCTCTGCGTTTACGGCCTTGTTAAAGGCGGACATGCAGGGTCAGGCCGTTGACATCAAGATCGAAGGCAAGATCGACGGCGGCAAGATCTCGGGCTCGATGAATGTACCGGGATTTGGCATCCTGCCTTTTGTCGGCGTTAAGAATTAGCCTCTGTCTTCAGAGCATAAGAAAAGCCCGCTCGTCGTCGAGCGGGCTTTTTTTTTACTACCAATTAACAGATCTACTTGATCTGCCAGGTTGTGCCGATCGTGAACGACCGTCCACGCGCCGGTGCGAACGTGAACTGCTCACTGTACGCACGGTTAAAGAGATTCGACACACCCAGATTGATGCTGAAGTTGTATCGATCGTTCTTTCGGAAGTAGTACCCGCCGCTCATGTCGTGAACGACATAGCCTGGCTCGGGTCCGCCGTTTCCGCCTTGGTTGACCGGGGCAAGAAAGGAGTTCGACAGACGCCGCTGCGTCGTAGCGATCCGTACGTTGTAGTCGAAAAAGTATGCCTTGCCAAAGTTGTTCCATCTGACGCCGACGTTCGTCCTCAGCGGGCTGATAAAGTTGAGCGGCTCGTGCTTGGCCGTATCGTCGCCACGCAGATAGCTGACATTGCCATTCGGCGTGAGGTAACCGAGGTGGATCTTGAACGGTGCTTCGAATTCACCTTCAAATCCTTGTATGGTGGCACGGTCGATGTTCTGCGTCTGGTAAACGCGGGCACCGGAGCCGGTAATAAAGATCGGCGTTCCAGCCGCATCCGCCGCCGGTACGGTCGCGAGCAGATTTTTGTAACTGTTATGGAAAAAGGTGAACGAGCCTACAAAGTGTTCGCTCTTAAATTTAAGACTGGTGTCCACGTTAGTTCCGGTCTCCGGCTTTAGGCGAGAGTTGCCAACCTGGAACGAATTCGCGATCGAACCGCTGTCCGAAAAGAACAGCTCGAAGATATTCGGCGTGCGGAAGCTGCGGCCGACACGGCCCGATAGTGTAAAGTGACGGTCGATCTTATATATCGCCCCGGCGTCGCCGGTGACGGCGTTGTTGGTCACGTTCATTCCGCTCGCCAAGCCGCCGATCCCAAGAAAGGCCACCTGCGAAGGGGTGAGATTCGGGAGTGCGAATCCCGTCGTCGGTGCCGATACGGTCTTGAAATTATCAAAACGAAAACCGCCGGTCAGCATCAAGCGATTGTTTACGCGAAACTCGTCCTGAGCAAACGCCGCTATGTTTGCGAGATGCGCGTCGGGCACGCTCTTGGTGTTCGTGATCCGCTGCGTTGCTGAGGTCGGTGTTGAGGCCGAGATAACCGTGCGGCGGTCGTTGTTATTGTCGCGGAAGTAGCTCGCCCCGGCGATAAGGTTGTTACGCTTACCGAGGAGCCAGTCTGTCTGCACGTCAAAGCCGGTCGTTCGCGTATTCGTGATCGTCTCGCTTCGCTGGTATATGCCCGGGAAGAACGGAAGGACGGGCGGGACGGTCAGAATGTTAGTGAAATCACGTTGCTGCTTCTGATAAAAGCCGCTCACCGATACGCGCTGGAGATATTTGTTGATCGCCACCGTGTCATAGCGGCCGCTAAACTTGTCTCGATCCGAGAACGGGAAAAATCCCGTGAACGTGCCGACAAGTCCGGCTGAGCCGATATTCGACTCGCGCCGGCGGTCGTAACTGAATTTTAGCGAGCTCTTGTCGTTAACAAAGAACCGGCCGATCGCGCGTGTATTGCCGCCGTGGGTCTGGGAATTCTGGACCTCGCCGTCATTGGTGATCGCTCCCCCGGCCGTGCGAAAGTCGTTAAGAAAGACCGTTCCCGGCCGGCCGGTCTTGTAATTGCCAAAACGTTCGAGCGACTGCGAAACGCGGAAAGCGAAATATTTGCTTGCGCCTGTAACGCTGGCGGTGCCGCGGCGGCCATTTTCGTTGGAGCTGTAGAACGTATCGAGATCCGCGCCGAAATGAAACCCGGCATCCCGACGCAGCGGCGTATCACGCGTGATGATGTTTACGGTCCCGGCCATCGCGTCCGTACCGTAAAGGACCGAGCCGCTGCCGCGAACGACCTCGATCGACTCGACAGAGCCTGTGTCCACAAGACCAAGCTCGACGCCGGATTGTGCTGTAGCGGTTCGGCTATTATTTAGACGCTCACCGTCGACTAAAACGAGAACACGATTGCTGTCGAATCCCCGTATACGCGGACGCACCTGAAACCCGCCCTCATTGACCGACGACGTGCCGGGCAGCGAACGAAAAACATCGCCTATGGTATTGACGGCCTTGCGATCGATTTGCTCACGATCGAGAACTGAGACCGGCGCGGTCGTTTCCTCGCTCGAGACCTGACGCCGCTCGGCCGTTACGTTAACCGTTTCGGCTATCTCACCGGGAGAAAGCACTACGTCGAGCGTCACGAGTAAAGAGCCGTTTACCGAAACGTCGCGGATCGTATCCGCAAACCCCTTGGCCGAGACGCTGGCGCGATAGTCAGTGTCAGCTACGTTGTCTATAACTGCGACGCCTGCGTCGTTCGAGACGGCGCTTCGCATACCCACGCCGCCGAGGGTAAGCGTCACCTCGGCCCCGGGTATCGCCATACCATTTGTATCTTTTATGTGGATCTCTAAACGTTGTCGTGGGGCTTGGGAAACGGCCGCCATTGAGAGACATAGAACTAAAAAGAATAGCTTCAAGCCTTTATACATATGAGTTCACCTGCAATGTCGCGTGCCTCGAAGAGGGCTAAATTCACGATTCTAGCGGATTGGATGCATTGTTTACAGACGCGGTTTCAAACGTCGCCTTTTAGAGCAAATTAGTTTTTCTACTATCGAGTAATAAAGCCGCCCGCTAACACATGACAAGAAGCATTCCACACTTAAATACAGGTTTTACGGGGAAACCTGGCATCTTTGGTGTGGAAAAAGCCGCGTTGCGGCGAGATATAGCGGAAATTTGCCCGGTATGCCTCAACCGCAAATGAGCTGAGCGGCGAATAGCGGCATAGTAAGCTCGTGATGGCCAGTGATCGAAAAGCCCCGACCTGCGCCATTAGCCGTGGGCCGTCGAACGACGTTCGTCATCGGACGGTAGCCCTGAACGAAGTCGAAATTAGCAGTCGTGATATCCGTGAGGTCATTTCCGAGATTGCGCACGACTGTGACGGCCTTTAGAAAGATCTCGGGCAGGACGACCGCAGAGCCATAGTTGATGTAGACCCCGCCGCCGTTCATCTCCCTCACAAGCGAGCACATCAACCGAAAATCCGTGTGCGATGAGGCGCCGAGGGCCGCACCGTCTGCGTCCGGATGAAAATGGCCGATGTCGGCACCTATGGTCAGATGGGCCGTGACAGGAAGCCTGCGCGTGTACGCGGCACAAAGAAGAGACTTGTCGGCGTGTACCGGCGCGAGAGCCGATACGGCTGCACACATCGCCTCGCCCAGCCCGCTGCCGGCGGCATGAGCTTTCTTCGCTGCTCCATTGAGCAACTCGCCGGTCTCGCGTGCCGCACCAAAATCACCCTTACCAAGCGTGGCGTCCACATCCTCGCTTGTAAATCCGACCATTGCGATCTCGGCGTCGTGCACAAGAACAGATCCGTTGCAGGCTATTGCCGTAACAAAGCCGCGATCCATAAGGTCGATGACGATCGGAGCTAGCCCGGTCTTTACGACATGCCCGCCAAAGCCCCAAATGATCGGCTTTCCAATTTCGCGCGCCCGTCGAACCTGTTCCGCGAGCTGTCGCATCGATTGGACCGCGAGAATATTCGGCAGCTTGCCGAGAAAGTCCTTGATGGAATCGCTCTCCGCAGGTGGGACCGCAAGATCCGCAACCGTCACCTTGCTTGGCCGCGAGGCCAATTCGTAAGTCTCGATGCCGCTCAGATCCATCGGCTCTATGTCGTAAAGACCCATAACTAGCCAAAATCTTACACAAAAAACCGCGAACAAGCACTCTGAAGCCTGTTGGCGGCGGCCCGCTAAAGTGGTGCGAGATTTTAGCTGATTGAAAACGGATCGCGAGCTTTGTCAGCGACTTACCTTATCGCGATAATCTTTTTGCCCATCTTCCGCTGAGTTTTCCATGCCCTTAGAGTTGTGTGAACGACACAGTTCCTCAAAAGCTCGTGGTAGAACCGCGCGACGGCTATCTGTACGTTGTTTACGGCGCAGATACGGTCACGCTGCAGATGATCGTTGACGCTATCAATGCAGTTGTCGAGGCGATACGAGCGAATGCCTACACTCGCGTCCTGCTCGCGCGTAATGGCCCGCTTCTCGAGTCCGACGCCGCCCGGGCACTGGTTGCCGCATTGATCAAAAATCTCGTGAGCGAAGATGTTAGATTTGCGATCGTCGACGTTTATGGCAACGACCCCGAACAGACGCAACGAGCCCTTGAGGCCTCGAGAGCCACCGGCTGGAATGTACATGGCTTTGAGAGCGAGGCTGATGCGATCAAGTGGCTGATGGACTCACTCGTGCTGCTGCGCCCCGATCGGGGACGACGCAGCTTGTTAGCGATGGCCCGCATCTCTCGTTGGTGTGAGAACAAACCGCCGGGCCGAGACCCGGCGGCAATACAAAGTAAATTACGGATGTCTACTGTGGAGTAAAGTCCTCATCAGACACATTGTCGAATACCTGCAGCAGCCTCGGCGTGAATAGGTACCGCTTAGCCGAGACACCCATAACATAGCCTTCGCCGGCACTCACGCCGTAGAACGTGTAATACCCAAAGGCATTGGTAAGGGCCGTTCGAATAATGCCATGCCCGTCCGTGATCGTGACGCGAGCGCCCGCGATGCCATCACCGCCTGCAGTCCTAACGCGTCCCGACACGCTCACACCTGCGGCGGTCGGGGCAAAGAACTGCAGTCCCCACCCGCCGGCGATAGCGCCTGTAAGGACGGCCGGGCTGTTGGTAATCGGATCAATGGTCTGATCGTCCCGGACGTAGAGCTTCCAGTCGCCGTTCGGATCTAACCCTCCGAAGCGATCGAACAATGTCTTGCCCGGTCGCGACACCGCGCTGCCCGGCTCCATGTAAGGCGCCACTGGTGCACCTGCTGGGAAGCTCGAGATATTGCTCGTCCACGTTGTCGGTAGATAGACTCCTGTTGTCAACCCCGGAGGGTTGGAGTCTGGCAGCACTGTCGACGAGTTATCTGTAAAGGTCAGCGTGACCGGCGCCGAAGGATCGATTGGCGGTAGAACGCCGCCGGCATCTGCCATCAGCACGTACGTCTTCCCGGTGGGATCGACGAGGAGAACATCCATGTTGTCCGGCACCTGCTGCGAAACGTCGAAGAGCGTCACGCGGAACCCGCCGTTACTGGTCGGGAGACCAGACACGCTAAGGATCGACGGATATGGCGTCGCCCCGGTCGTAGTCATTGTAATGGCGGCCGACTGTCGGAACTGCGTCGCCGAGTCGTTTAGCGTTAGTGTCACCGCGCTTGGCGAAACGATGGTCGCGTTGGAGGAAGGGGCACCCAACGTCAGCGACACCGAGTCGGTCTCGCCAACTACCATGTCCGGACAGACATCGATCAGCACATTCTGCGAACCGATGGTTGCCGGGAAGGTGACCACCTGTGATGAACCACCCACTACCGCATAGTCGACACCAGCCCCGCACGCAGCAGCAGTGGTCGTACTTCCGTTCGGCGTCGCCGTAAAGGTCACCGTTGAGATCTGCGACAGGTCGCCAGTCCGCTTGATAGTGATCGTCGCCTGTTGCGATTCGTCCTCGATATAGCTAGCCGCACTAAAGTTAACACTCGGCGCCGCTGCAGTGTCGTCGTCGGTGATCGTGACCACCGCCGAGGTTTGAGCACCCAGCGTCGCCCCGCCCGTCGGGCCTGAAAGAGTAACGTTAAAGTTTTCGTTACCCTCAACCGCTACATCGTTGCATATTGCGACGGTAAAGGTATTGCTCGCCTGGCCGTTGATAAAGTTGACAGTCCCGCCGGTGTTGACATAGTCAACCGCTCCGCCGCATGCTGCTCCGCCCGTGGCCGAGCCATCTGTAAGGGCGTAGTTGACCGCGACCGCTCCATCGGTGCCGCCGGTGCGGTTGACAGTGATCGTCACCGTTCCGCCGGCCTCACCAATGTTGTATGTCGCCGAGCTCAAAGCAAGCGCTCCGGGCTGTGCGACCTCGTCGTCGGTGATCGTGACCACCGCCGAAGTTTGCGCACCGAGCGTAGCTCCCCCGGTCGGCCCTGAAAGCGTCACGGTAAAGTCCTCATTACCCTCGAAGACCGCATCGTTGCAGATAGCGACTGTAAAGGTATTGCTGGCCTGGCCATTTATAAAGTTGACCGTACCGCCGGTGTTGACAAAATCAACACCCGCTCCGCATGCTGCTCCGCCCGTGGCCGTGCCATTCGACAAGGCATAATTAACGGCGACTGCTCCGTCGGTGCCGCCGGTACGGTTAACGGTGATCGTCACCGTTCCGCCGGCTTCGCCAATGGAATAGGTCCCCGAGCTCAAAGCAAGCGTTCCGGGCTGTGCGACCTCGTCGTCGGTGATCGTGACTACGGCCGAGGCTTGCGCACCGAGCGTCGCTCCCCCGGTCGGGCCTGAAAGAGTAACGTTAAAGGTCTCGTTGCCCTCAACCGCCACGTCGTTACAGATCGCGACGGTAAAGGTCTTGCTCGTCTGCCCGTTGGCAAAGTTGACCGTGCCGCCGGTGTTGACAAAATCAACCGTTCCGCCGCATGCCGCTCCGCCCGTGGCCGTTCCATCTGTAAGGGCGTAACTAACAGCGACCGCTCCGATGGAGCCGCCGGTGCGGTTGACTGTGATCGTCGCCGTGCCTCCAGCCTCGCCGACCGTGTATGTCGCCGAGCTAAGGGCAAGCACTCCGGCTGTTCCGGTTGAGGCCACCTCGTCGGCCCCGATATCCGGCAGCGTCGCGCTGCGTGGATCGTTGTCGAAATCGTTCGTTACTGCTCCTATAGGCGTACCACTATTCGACGCCGGACCGGTATCATCCACAAGGTGCAAATTGACCGTGGCCGCCGTGCCTGTCGGAGCGATCAGTAACGGATCGACTGACATTGAGTTCGCATCCTGGCCGGTCGCTGTTCGCCAGTTGGCCAGGGTAGTTTGAACGGTCGAGTTGTAGACACCGACGGCTCCATCCGTTCCCGAGGCAAACAGGTCGTTGAAGTTACTGGTGGTTCCCGCCGGATTTGGCGTCGTTCCGGCAAGGAAGATCGCCGCCTGCGCGGTACCGCCGGCGACAGCATTGCTGCGGGCGTTCCACAGGATGTTGTTCTGGAAGTTACGCGCAGTCGTGACAGTATCGCTAAAGAGGCCGTACGTATTGGATCCTCCAGCCGTGACACCAGAGCCGCCTATGTAGACGGTGTTGGAATAGAAACTGCTGTTGTTTCCCGCCCCGACAATGTCTCTGATCCCGATGATCGAGTAGGGAGTGGTGATGGAACCGCCCGCGGCATCAAGGCCGAGGCGGATCATGTTGTTCTTGAACGTAGCGCCTCCGGGACCGGCAGCTCCGCTGGAAGCAACCGTCCCACCTCTCATGATGATTCCCCACACTTGAGCAGTTGTAGAGGTGCTGTTGACCACATTGGAATGAATGAAATTCCGCTCCACGACATTTGCCGTGGTCGGGAAGGCGACATCGATCGCATAAATGGACGTCGCAAAGGTCCCTGAGTTGTTGACCAAGGAATGGACCGTGTTTTGCGAAACCACATTCACGTCCGGGCTTTGACTTCCAGTGAGAGCAATGCCCCTCATTGTGATCGCCCCGGCAGCACCGCCGAAACTGGTCATGTTCCGAATGACGTTTCCGGTCGCGGTCATTTGTCCACTTCCACCAATGAACAGGAATGGTTGAGCGATCCCCTGCATCAGGTAAGAGCCAGTTTGATTGTCGGTAATTGAGCCGGCTGCGGTGCCGCCGATGATGTTATTAGACACCACCATGCTCTGGCCCGGGGACGAAATGACCTGGATACCATCGAATCCAACCCTCGTGCCCGTCCCGCCCGAGTTGATGGTGATCGTCCCCATCTGATTCTTGGAGATGTTGTCATCACCGCCGCTCCAGTCGAAGATGCCCACTTCTCGCGACGTGTTGGCCGTGGTCGAGGTCGCATTAATGACAATGCTCGATGAGCCATCGAGACTGCCGATCTTGTTTCCGGTGGTATTGCCCACATTGAACAAACCGCCGACGAGATCGCCGAGTTGGATGCCAATAAAGCCGTTCACAGCCAACGCCGTAGAGCTGCGCGAGGTCGTTTGGTTGATACCCGAGATCGTATTGTTCTGAATGCTCGTCGGGGTGGTGAAGTCCACGGCCGGAGCATCGATGCCCCTGAACTCATTGGCCAAGCCACTGATCGTGGTCGTCCCGGTGCCATTGGCGGCACCAAAGCCGATCGTGTTACCGGTGACGGTGAAGTTACCACCAACACCCGTCGTGCCATCCGCGAAGTTCAGCGTGATGCCCGCGTAACGTACCGTTGCACCAGTGAACACTCGAGGAGCCGTTTGATAGATATGGTTATTCGAAACGATCCAAAAAGCGTTATTCGCCTGGATACTAACGCCGGATACCGAGATGGTCGGGCTGAAGAAGTCGAATATGTTATTGCCACTAACAATATTCGAAATATTCGACTGTCCGGCAGTACCGAGTCCCATAACGCCCTTGGTCGGCAGGTTGGTACCTACCGGGCCAATAGCATTGGTCGAGATGATATTACTATTGTTGCCGGCCGCCGCAGTTGTACTGATCAGGACGTTTCCGGTGGCGGCTGCTACCGTACCGGTTGACGAACCGAGTATGGACGACTTCGTGATCGTATTTTGCGTCGCGCCGTTGATCAGACGGATCGTGCTCGTCCCCGCCGTTGCCGCCGTGCTCGCATTTGAAAGCGTCAGCGAGTTTCCGCCTGTGTTTAGGCCGTCAATCGTGACCTTGTCCGCGCCGTTGAGGTCCACCAGCGGTGCCGCCAGATTACCCGAAACAGTACGCGCACCGGACGGGCTGATCGTTAGCGATGTCCAGTTGCTTGTCGGGGCGTTAAGAACCGCCGGGGCCGTTTCGGTCGTATCGCCGTTGATCGTGACGGTAATGACATTGGCCGTCTGGGTCGCATTGAGATTAAGGGCGTCAAATGCGTCCTTTAAGGTCGCATAGCCGCCGTCCGCCCCGGTCGAACCGGCCACGGTTACGTTTGCCGTACTTATCGTCAATGTAAACGTCGAGTCCGTCGTCAGTCCGCAGGCATCCTTAGCACGAATCGTGATAATGAAGCTTCCGGCTGGCCCGATGGCGGTCGGGATACTTACTATGCCTGTACTTGGATCTACGGTAACAGTACCCGTGTACCCGCCCTTGTCAAAGACTTGGTAAGTGAACGCACCATTATCCGTCGCAGCCAAAGTCGGAGTATTGCTGCCGCTAGCTCCGACGTTTACCGAGACGTTGTTGTAGGCCGCCGCGGTGGGCGCAGTATTGGCACTGACGTTGACCGTTAATGTTCCGGTTGACGTCGTGCTGCCGTCGCTAACTTGCAGCGTGAAGGTTGCATTCGATGAGACGCAGTCCGCCACCACATCCGCCGTTATCGTGCCGCCGATGTTAACGATATTCGAAACGGTAACTCCATTCGACGGATTGGCGCTGGTCACCGTGACACCCAAGGTTCCCACCGCCGTATCTGTATCGGCCACCGTGGCGATTGTCGAGTTGATCCCTGTGGTCGTTCCCGCCTGACGAGCGATCGTATCGCTTGAGATCGTCGGCGTCGCGTTTACGATCTCTCCGAGTGTCCAGTCGGAGAAGTCAGTCACGCCGATGATAGTTGCCTGATTACCGACAAAATCGACGCAGGCATCGCCGGCAACCAAAGCTGGACAAGTATTCGGGAAATAGAACGGGGTTCCGCTCTCAACGCGGATCAACTTGTAATTCGCCTCGGTACCCATGATGTCCAGCGGATCGAGGTAGTTAAAGTTCAGATTCGCCGTTAAAGTGCCGCCTTCCGTCAGCGTCCAGTATCTCTGCAATGAGGTTCCGGCCGGGACGTTGGGCTGTGGTCCTTCGACGGCCTTGACCGTCAGGGTTGACGGGAACGTCCCGCCGGTTACATTTGCAGATACAGGGGAGTACCCATTAGCGGTCCCAACCTCAAAGCCCTTGACGCTCGGGCCGCAGTACTGTTTCTGCAGGTTGCCGTTGACATAACTGCTTGGGCTTGCACCGCTGACAGCGGCTGCGCAGTTGATGGTCAGCGTAAATGTGCTCGTATTGAATATGCCGCCGAGATAGAATGCATTCGTAACGGTCACATTGCCGCCCAATGTGTCGCCGGAGGTCGCACTTACGTTGTAGAACGTACCAGCCGGTATTAGACCACTCTCGGCCTGGACCAATTCGTCGGCGCCGCGGTCCGGACTCGCGGGACGCGGATCGCCGTCGATATCAGTCGTGACGCTGGCGAGCGGTAGGCCGGAGCTGATGAAATTACCGCCGGCTCCCGGCAGGAGATGCAGATCGGCCGCGGCCGCGTTTACAAAGATATTGGCTAGCGTGAAGGCGGATGCCACGGCCCCGTTCGAATTGGCATCGCGCGTCGGCGGACCTGCCTGCCACGCCGCAAACGTGACCGGAGTACCGGTCGAGGTTGAACCATAGTCCATAAAGGAGGCCGGTGTTGCTGTTGCACCTGTTCCGGCAAAGAAGTTGCCGTTAGAGACAAACGTTCCCGTATTTGCGGAATCGTCACCGCCGGCATAGCTTGCTGCTGTGCCGCCCGAGCGATTATTAAACGCAATATTGTTGCGTGCCGTATAGGTTGTCGGGGCAAGGTTACCGCGCTTGATCGCCCAGCTTACTGTATTTGTGGACGTGCCGCCAATGTAAACAGTGTTATGGTCAGCGGTAAATACGTTGCCGCCAAATGCGAAATCCTGAATACCGATAACCGCTTGTGCCGTGGTCAGAGTCGGGGCCAGCGAAATGAAATTATTTGTAACGATCACATTTGCTGTAGTACCGCTTCCGCCGTCAAACTCCATCCCCTCGATCACGCCGGTTGCTCCCGCCGTGGTCTGGAAATCGTAAATGCGGTTATTCGAGATCGTCAGGCCGAGAGAGTTACCGACAAGGAAGCCAAGGATCGCGTTCGTGCCGGTACTCGTCAGACCATGTATCGAGTTTCCTGAGATGGTATTCGTTCCGGTCATACCACCCGTATTGAAGGCAAACGTATTACCCGCCTGAGCGGCATTCTCCGTAACTTCATTACCCGTGATCGTCCAGTTGTTACTGGTCGCTCCGGTTGAGGTAGCAAAACCGTTGTTGATGAAGTTCATCAACTTGTTGTTCGAGATCGTGTTATTTGAGTTTAGAGCTGTCGCGCTCCCGTTCAGCGACGCGATGATGTTTACAGGAACGCCCACTGCGTCCGTTCGATCGCGAATGATGTTGCCCGAAATGACATTGCTGTCGTTGCCGGTCGTCGTTCCGGTGGCAAGCAGTACAAGCGCGCTGCTGGTGTTCGAGTTCTGCCCCTCTATAGTGCAAGTGGTGATCAGATTGCTCGATGCATCATTCGTCAACTGGAACACCGCTCCCGTCGTCGCACTCGTGTTTCGGAATAACAACGATTGCCCGCCAAAGGCATTACCGCTGAACGTGATCCGGTCGGCACCGTTCAGGTTGATGAGGGCAGTCGTGTTACTGCCAGAAATAACATGCGCGCTGCCGCTCGCCTGGAATGTGACCGTGAACGGTCCGCCCGTATCCTCGGACAGTTGGTTGAGCGAGATCGTGCCAGTCTCAGCCAGGAGATCCGTCTCGATGTTTACCGTCGTATTACCGGTGAGAGCACCGCTGTTGAGTATAGAGAAGATACCACCCGCATTTGTAAGCGAGGTTGCACTGCCACCGCCGCCCGAGTTAACAGTAAGGCTCGTCGGTATCGCCGCAACTATTGAATAGCTGTTTGGACTCGCCATCGGTGCGGATGCCGGCGGATTGGCCGTATAAGGTCCGCCAGCCGGATTGCTGGTCACATTCGGCGTCGCAGCATTGTCCTGGGCCACAACGTAGTATTGGATGCTATCGCCCGTCGTTACCGGCGCAATTGGCGTGTAGTCGAACACGCAGGTATAACTGCTGCCGCTCACGAAAACGCACTGCGAACCGACATATCCACCCGAAGGTTTTCTGTAATAGAGGACTGGCAGACCTACGCCCGCGATTGGCACGCCCGACCCGGTGTCGGTCACGCTGATCGTAAGCGTTCGGTTGGCCGTCGAGGTCGTGTTACCTAATGCGGTGTATGCAATGACCGGTGGTGTAAGGTCAACACCCATGAAGTTGCCCGCATCGGCTCCGATGTCGACAGGTGTAAGCGTGCTACGTGTTTGCCCGTCGAAATCATCGGTCGGCGGCGAGATCAGTATGCCGTTACCTTCAATAAATGTTGTAACTGCAGGATTGATATGAAGATCGACCGTCGCCGCAGTGCCGGTCGGTGTTAGGAATTGCGGGTCGCTGAAGAAACTGTTCAAGTCTTGACTGGTATTGGTTTTCCAGTTCGCAAAGGTCGCAGAATCAGCCGCCGTCACGACTCCAAAGACGGCTCCGGTTCCCGTCTGATTAAAATCGTTGTAGTTTGAGGTAAAAGTTGTACTGCCTGATATAAGGGCTATAGCGTAATGTTTGCCCGTTCCTGTGCTGTTTGAACGATTATTGACGACGATGTTGTCGCGGAAATCAGTGATGTCCGCACCGGTTACACGTCTAAAGCCTGCCGTTGAAGCAGAGCCCGTTGCGACACTCGTACCACCAATAAAAATG
>DASYKW010000178.1:0-10101 GCA_035995005.1 Pyrinomonadaceae bacterium | reverse complement strand
AACGTGAATGGTTCGACTGTAGTTCGAAACGACGTGGAAGCACCTGTTTCGCTGGATAGCCCAGACGGTCCAAAGTTTCGACTCACGGAATACGCGTCCTTCGGCTTCAACACCGCAAAAGTATTTTCTGATAACCCTAATGTCATTAGTTTGGGCGATGGCGAAGCGAATGGGAACGGTACAAAAGTTAGCGTCGATGACGATGCCCAGACCATCGATCTACAAGCCGCAAACGGCGTCACGGTCAACGGCTCCCCGATCGGCGGAGCGGCTTTCATAACGCCCGTGTCTGGCGGCTCCCATGTCCTCGCTGATGCGGATATTGGCAAGCTCTACCTAAATCCCATTGCATTGGATCTAGGCGGCGTGTCGGTCGGTTTCTACTGTTATGTGGTGGTGGAAGGCGGAGGAGCGACTATCGACGCGGGGAGCGGATCTGCCATCGAGCCCGCACCGGATGGGCAAGTGGCGACCGCCAGTGGACCAACCGCATCGATGTTTATACGAACCTCAGCCACTCGAATTTTTTATATAGGCGAGGCAGGAAAGTGGACGGAGTAGCCCTCCACCGCGAACGGTAACGCAGTAAAGCAGTGAACAAATGGCCCACGATCTTGAGATCTCAGTAGGAATTGACGCGAGCGGTACCAAGACCGGTGCCGCCGCGGCTAAGTCTGAGATCAAGGGGATCGCCGACGAAGCCGAACGGACCCAAAAACGCACCCGCACCGCCTCATCCGCAGCCGCCCAAGACATCAAGCAGATCGAGAAATCCGCAGTCGAAGCGTCAAAAGCCTCGTCTCAAATGGGCTCGATCATCGGTACGGCCCTCACGACGATAGTTGCCGGTGCGATCGCCGCCGTCCTTGCGATCGTGAAACTGACGACCGCCTACGCCGAGCATGTCGTCGGCATAGGCAAGATGCGAACAGAGACGCTGCTATCGGTGCAGACGCTCTCGGCTCTCGACATGCAGCTGCGCCGGACGCATACGTCAACCGACGACTTTCGCGAGGGAATGAAAAACCTCACAAAGACGATCGGCGATGCAGCGAATGGCAGCGACACGGCGGTAGCTAAACTCATTCGTCTCGGGATCGATCCAAAAAAGGCGATCACGAACCTCGACGGTGCGCTCAAGGAGATCCTCAAAAAGATCGTCTCGCTACCGACGCCAGTCGAGCAAGCGAACGCCGCGATGGACGCCTTTGGCGACAGTGGCTACAAACTGCTGCCATTCATTCGCAGCTTTAATGGCGATATCGACAGCCTTATCAAGAAGGCGAAGGAGCTCGGTGTTTCGCTTTCTGAGGACGATGTACGAGCTGCGGAGGAGTTTCAAAAGTCAATGGCCGACATGGAGGAATCGGTCCGCTCGGCCGGCATGACGTTCGCTCAGGAGTTCATGCCGATCGTTAAGAACGTTTTTGACAATTTCAATCGGTGGCTTATCGACAATAAATCCAGCATTCACAACTGGGCCGACGACACGGCGAACGTCCTGCGTGGCCTTATAGGCAGCTGGAACGATCTGGCGAAGGCGAAGGCGGACTACCTCAGCTTCGGAATGCTCGTCGGTCCCGGAGGCGTCGCGATGGATCAGGTCGGTCTGTGGGACGCCGTCACCGCGAATCCGTTGATGACGGGCATTCGAATGCTCCGCGATCGCGGTGCGAAGGATAAGCCGATCGCTCCGTATCAAGGTCTTAATGCACAGCCGGACGATTGGGCCGCGGCGCAGCAAGGCCTTTTGCCAAAAGCTCAGTCGCCCTATTTCATTCCGCCCGTGCCGAAAACCAAAAAGGCTCGAGCTCCAAAAATGACCGAGGAGCAAAAGCAGGCTCAGGAGCTGCAGCGGATGATCAAGGACCTCAACCTGCAGATCGAATTCTTTGGCGACAAGAGCGAGGTCGCGGCTACGAAGCAGTCACTGCTCCGCGACGGTATTGACATAGTCAATAACTCGATGGCGAAACAGGCGATCGGCCTAGCCGGTCTGCTCGACAAAAAGAAGGCCGATGCCGACGCCGACGAAAAGCGAAAGAAGCTGCTCGAGGAATATAACAAGGCCCTGCAGGAGATCAAGAATACGGGCATCGATAACCGTGTAAATCTTGGCGGTGACGAGCGTCAGCTGACAAAGGAGCTCGAACTCGGCCGCGATCTCAACGACGTCGAGCTGCAGCAGATCGCGAATCAGGTGGAGCTTACGCAAAAACGCCTCGAGGCACAGCGTGCCGGCTTCTCGGATTCGCAGGTCGAGGATCTCATTGCCCAGCTCGGCTACGAGCAAGAGATCACGGGCGAATTTGTCAAAAGGGTCCAGATACTCAAGGACCAGAGGGCCGCTCAAGCAGCGTATAAGGACCTCACTACGGACCTGTCGGCACAATTGGGTGAACTGAATGAACAGTATCGGACCGGTGCCGACGTTACCGAGGTTTATCGAGTTCAGCAGGAGCTGCTAAAGGACGTTTATAAGGACCTCACGCCGGAAGAGCGTCAGCGGGCGATCGATCTCGCGGCGGAGACCGACCAGATGCGAGCTGCGATCAAAGCCCAGGAGGACATGAAGCGTGCCTATGAGGACTTTCGCAACTCGATCCGCGACTCGCTGCAGGTGCTCGCGGACGAAGGCTTTGGCGGACTGTTTCGCGACGTCAAGCGGAAGTTCAAATCGTTCCTGCTGGACATGGTCTCGGAGTGGCTGACGAGCAAGTTCTTCAAGATGTTTTACGGCGGCGGCAACAACCAGGCCGCACAGCAGAATGGCCAGCAGGGCGGGATATTCGGAGGGATCTTCAACGGTATCTTTGGCAAGGGTCAGGGCGGCGGCACCGGTCCAATGGGCGGAGCAGATGGCAACAATCCGATGATCTTTCACGCCGCGGGCTCGGGGAATACCGGCTCGATGATCACGCTGCCGAACGGCGAGCCTGCGTATAACGTCGATGGCTCGGACGGCGGCAGCATGGGACCGCTCGGCGGGCTCGGCATGACAAAGAACATCTTCACCGGCAAGGAGATGAGCAAGAACATGCAGATGGCGTCGGGCATCGGTGCTCTCGTCGCTCTCGCCGGCACCATGGTGAAAGGACGACTCGGCTCGGTGCTCTCGGGTGCCGGCACCGGCCTGATGATCGGTGCGATGTTTGGCGGGATCGGTGCGATCGCCGGTGCCGCGATCGGTGCGTTGATCGGTCTATTCAAAGGCGGTGGCCAGCGTAAGGCGGATGAGAAGACCCGCAACCAGGGCATGATCGATTCGCAGGCGGCTCTCAAGCAGTTCGACTCGCTGATCAACGACGTTCGTGCTCTCAGGATCGATCCGGCGTCGGGCATCGCTCAGGGCCTTTCGCTCGGTGATCAGGTCCGGTCGAATTATCTGCAGATGGCCAACTCGCTCAAGGACAAAAAGACTCGCAACATCGCCCTCGCAGACGTCTCGAGGATCGACACGATCATCGCTCAAAAGATGGGCGAGCTGCGTGCCGTCGCCGACGTCGCGACAGCGGCGGGGGAGCGTGAACGACGAATGCTGCCGGAGTTTGCCGGAGGCGTGTATATGTCGCCGGCGTTCCAGGCGTTTAGGCGTTACAACGGCATGCTCGGCGGTGCGTGGACCGGCCGCGATACGATCCCGGCGATGATCGCCCACGGCGAGATGGTGATCAATCCGATGCAGCAGCAGCGGGTGATCGCGTCGGCCGGCCGTGACGTCTTTGCGGATGCCGGCATTCCAGGATACGCGGGCGGTGTCGCGATGCAGGCACCCGCAATGATGGAGCCAGAGCCGATCGAACTTTATCTCTCGCTGCAGGGGCCGGACGCAAACGGTCTCTTTGAGGCGGCGGTCACCTCACCGCAGGGCCGCAAGATTTTCGTGCGGACTGTAAACGACGCTCATCGCAACGACGAGATCAACACCAAACGGCGATAAAGGAATGGCCCAGGGACGCGAAGTATCTACAGATCTGCAGAACCTGCTCGATGCGGCCTCATGCCGCACGACGACGACGCTCGAGCTGACGCTGACAAACGAGTCGGTCATTCGCATGTCAACGGGCGATGGCGTGCTTACGATCGACGGGAACGATTACCAGCCGGACCTTCGTGTCATCAGCGACCTAAAGCAGTCGATCTTCTCGCCTCCGGATCGATGCACGGTCGGGATCCAGAACGTCGATAAGCTCTTCGGTGGCCAGGTCGACGGTGAGCTGCTGACGCATGCCATCGCGATCGTCGGCCGTTATTACGAGGACGAGCACGGCGTGCTGCCGAGCGTCTGGGTCGAGCTGTTTCAAGGCGAAGCTTTTCCTACGGATCTTGACGAAGGCCAGGCGACGCTCGAGGTGCTCGCAGATCTCGTCGCAGCCGGTTACTGCATCGCGAGCTGGACGCTGGCTCCGCCGTGCCAAGTGGCGGTCAACAGCCCGGAATGCGGTCTAACCGGAGCGACGTGCAATAAAAAACGACGTTCGCCCGGAGGCTGCCAAGGCAACAATAATGAGGAGCATTTTGTCGGGATGGAGTATCCCGATCCGGTGGTTCCAGAAGCTCCGGCCGGTGGCGGCGGTGTCGGCGGCGACGATCCACCTACCACTGGCGGAGGTGGTGGAGGCTACCAACCGCCATGCCCGCGTGTTGATCAGTACGTCCTCGTTGAGGGATCGGACGGCCAGCCAAAGGCGAAGCTCGCCGGCCAGCTGTCGATCAAGGACCGCGTCTTTATGCCGACGACGGAGACGTTTCACAAGCTCGCCTCGGTCGCGATCGTGCCCGACGAGGAGATCTGGCTGATCGTCGGCGACAACGGAGCGACGTGCTATTCGTCGTCGATGCACCCGATCATCCGGACCGAGCGGGATGAGACCGGAACGCCGATCGAGATCATGCACGCGGGATATTCGATGCTCACGGTGCGAAAAGGCCGCACCGAGCAGACCGTCGCCCGTCTCGTATCAGAGCAGCCAAAGCGTGCGGCCGTCGTCAGGATCAAGATGGTGGACGGCCACATTTATGCTGCCGGCAACACGCCGTCGCTATTTGTCGTCGCTCATAATTCGAAACTGCCGCCGCACTTTGATGACCTATAAATAAATGACCATCGTTAATCATCTCCAAGGCCTCGACGCACAGCGGATCTATCATGCCGTCGCCTATGGCAAGCATCTGGTCACCGGCAACCTCGCCAAATCGAGTGTCGCCGGCTCGGACCCGACGCACGTTATCACGCTGCAGCAGATGCTCGGCCGCGGCGAGTGGAACGCCTGCAAGGGCCTGTGGTTTAAGGGACTCGAGGTCAAGAGCGATAAATACATCTTTCATCCGGGAACGTTCTCAAGCGGAATGTCGGATCCGGTGCAGGGGCAGAGTGCGGTATTCGACACCGATGTCCCGCACAGTCTGCTCGCGTGGATCGAGGCCGAGCTCGCGACGGGCGTCGGTGACTTTGACACCAAAACCTCGCCTCCTGTCGGCCTGAGCGGCATCTTCGAGACGATGGTCATTGACGATCACGACTCGGACGGCGATGTCACCGATAACTCGTATTCGGCGAGTCCCGCTCGAGAGACCGCGGACCTGATCATCCGGCTCGGTAATCGGCCGGGTTCGCGGATCGACTGGAGTGCCTGGTGCGACTGGCGTGACTTTCTCGGCGAGAACATCGCCCACGATTACACGGCCCTCACTGACTTTGACGGCATCGGCCTGCTGACGAGCCTTTACAACGGAACGGCATTCGATACCTTCGTCTCAAAGCGAGTGGATCCTGTGATCGAATTTGTGACGTCGAGCGGCAGCCCAGGCGTCGGTGTCGATGTGGACAACTTCAGCGTGCGGTTTGAGGGCAAGATCAAGGCCCTCTTCACCGAGACCTATACCTTCTATATCGGCCACACGCACGGAGCCAAGGTCTGGGTTGACGATCTTGGGACGCCGCTGATAGATCAATGGTCCTCGACAGGCACGCATTCGGCGACGATCGCACTGACGGCCGGTCAGTTGTACGACATCAAGATCGAGTGGAAACACACGACCGGCAACGCCGATCTCAAATTCGAATGGCAGAGCACATCGCAGACCCGCGAAGTCATCAATCACCGGTGCCTGTATCCAAAGAGTGAGGACCGGCCGCGATACGAGACGCACCCCTTCTTTTCGGCACCGACGCGGCTCGATGATGCCGTTAAGACGATCCTCAGCCTGTGCAACTCAGTCGTCCAGGAGGTCAACGGCAAGCTGCGGTTCTTCTGCCTCGAACAGCTCGGCACCGACGATCGTTATCATTTTGATAATGACGCCGTAAAGGACGGGTCGCTTACTCTCAAACCGCGGGATCTCAGGACGATGCGAAACTCGTGGAAGGCTCACCTGCGGGACGTCGATTCGCAATATCTCGAGGAGCCGATCGACCCGGTCCTGATCGAGCGTCCGGACCTGATCGAGCTTGCCGGCCGCACGATCGACGGCGAAGCGATCGAGCTTTTTAACTGCAATATCCATCAGGGCTATCGGACGCTTGATAACATCGTTCGCCGCAACGTCGACAGCAAATGGCAGCCGATCACCTTCACTGGAATGCCTGAGACCTTTCCGGTGCTGGCCGGCGATCGCACGCTGCTCGATGTTGAATTTCGCGATCTGACCAATATAGACACACTCGTCCTCGAGTCGAACGACTCACCCAGCGAGAGCACAGCCGATGAGCGAACGTTCACCGTGCAGGAGTGGCCTGACTTTACCGTTTACGACGCCGTATGAGCATCCTATCTGACCTCGAGACCATAGTTCCGCGGACCGGCATGATCAGCTGGCATGAAGCCCGCTTTATCACTGGTGTCGCGAATGCCGGAGCGATCTCGTCCGTGCCTGACCATTCAGGACACGGCGTCACACTCACCGTTGCGGCCAACAAACCGACGCTCGATATCGACAGGGCGAACGGCCGCGAGGCGATCATGTTTGACGGGTCCAACGACCCGCTGATCTACGGATCGGCGTTGGACCAGCCGAAGCATATCTTCACGATTGCGGCGTATGACGACGATACATTCGCGGGCTACAGTGGCCTCATCGGCCCGATAACGTCGGGTGCGGACATTCTGGTCGGCGAAGACGGCGGGACGAAATTCTTCAACTTCACGCACGGAGCGAACTATTCATATAAGAGACGGGCGGTCGCCCTGGCCGAATCCGACCAGCAGGCTCCGATGAACGACAGCCTCATGATCATGGAGGTCGTCGACTCGGACGGCCTGTCGCTCACGGACTTTGAGATCGGCCAGCATCGCGACCACGTCGATCGTAAATGGAACGGTCCTTTCGTCCTAAACATCATGTGGTCGAGGATCCTCGCCGACGTCGAGGTCGCGGCCATGTACGAGTACATCGCCTGCGTCTATAAGCTGTGGCGTCAGACCGCGAGCGGACTCAACATCTGGCCGTTCGATCCGGACTGGGGCAGGCCGATGCCGCGACATAAGCCCGTTCTATCATCGACAGCCGTCAGCGGCTCAAGCAAATCACGCAGCAAAGGCGATAAGAAGCGATCGGTGGACGCGAAGTTTGAGGATCGATTCCCCGAGGAGTTTCTGGCAGGCGAGGCGTTCTGGGACGATCACTACCCTGGCACGAGCTTCAATTACCGCGACGCAGCCGTCTCGCCGTCTCAGGACATCACGATGCGCTTCACGTCAGATCTGCAGGAGCAGTCGAGCGACTATCGGAGCTCATCGTATTCCTTCCAAGCGACTGAAGTGTAGAATTGAGCCTCGAGCGGACCAAAGCCTTTTGACATAATCAAAGTGAAATTCCGAGCATTAGCGCAACGGCGGGCTTTTGATTAGCGCATTTTCGCGCACAGATAGAAATTGTTTTTTGAAAATTGAAGAAAAATGCAGATTTTTGAGAGCTAAATCCTGTGGGATCAATCACTTCGCTGTCCCAGAAGGTTCTGGGACAGGCCTGGGACAGTCTGGGACAAAGGATGGCGGGAATTTAGATAACTATTGACGGATCAATAAGATAGCGGATCGGAGCCCAAGACCCTGTCCCACGGATCTCGCTACTTCTGCTATCTTAACTGCGGCAACGATTTAACGGGAACTTTTGTTTTTCAGGCCTCGTAACCAATTCTTGACAACGCGGGCCGCCGATTTAGGCGGATCGCAGAAGCGGATAGGTTCACGGGAGAGACACTTACTTGGAAGCGCTAAAGGCTGTGACCGAAATAGATGGTGCGGAACTCGTGAGACGCGCGCGTGCCGGCGATGGCACCGCGTGGGAGGATATCGTCTCTTCGTACTCGAGACGTATCTTCAACCTGGCTTACCGGTTTACCTCCAGCGTCGACGGCGCTGAGGACCTTACCCAGGACGTTTTTATCCGTATCTACCGCACGCTTGACCAGTACGATCCCAAACAAGGGGACCTGTCGAATTGGCTCATGCGTCTCGCCCGCAACTTGATAATCGACGATTACCGGCACCGGCAGCGTAATCCGCAGAATTCGATGGCTGACGCCGTCGACGATCACTCGTACCACTTACGGGCTGTCGGCACCTCGGCTCACAAGGAGGTCGAGCGTAAGGAGCTCGCCTCGCAAGTGCAAGAGGGTATCGACAAGCTGCCTGAGGATCTTAGGACCTGCGTCATTCTTCGCGACATCGAGGAGCTGACCTACGCGGAGATCGTCGACGTACTGAAAATTCCCGAGGGCACGGTCAAATCGCGTATCAATCGCGGCCGCATCGAGCTCGCGAAGGTCCTGAGAAGGATGAGAGTTGTGACCATTTAACAAGGGGTTAAAACCATGAAGGAGCAGGAAAACATTCTAAATTGCACACGGTTTGAGGAGCTGCTGACCGACTATCTCGACAAGACGCTCGAAGCGTCTGTAAATCAGTCGGTCGCATCCCACGCCATCGCTTGCCCGCTCTGCCATTCTCTGCTCAACGAAGTAAAAGGATCTTTGGAAGTTTGCCGTTCTATTTCGGCTCCCTCGACGCCGATGACGCGTCTGGAGGCTCGCATCCTTGCGGGTACGACGCCGGAAGCCGGAATGACATGCGATCGCTTTGAGGAGCATTTGACGGATTATCTGGACGGGTTTCTGCCTGCCCAGACTTATCATCGCTGGGAACGCCACGCCGCACTCTGTAACACGTGTGAGGACATGCCCGGAATGGTCGTCCGCTCGATCGCCGCCTGCTACACGTACAAGATGGAGGAGCTGGCCGTTCCAGCCGGCTTGCACGAGAGGATCCTGAATCTGACGCTCGGAACGGAAAACGCCGGTGAGATAAAGGCATCGCTCGCGGCACGAGTCGGCGAGTGGGTCCGAGGACTTCGCTTCCCGATCGGCATTCCGCAGTTGGCTCCGGTGGCGATGATGATGCTCTTCGCATTCCTGGTGTTTAGCCAGACGGTCTCGGCTGACGGCTCGCTAAGCGGCGTTTATAAACAGGGTGTTGAGCTTGCAGAATCAACCTATCAGCAGAGCGCGGACGCTCTCAACGGAAAGCCGGCGACCGAGACAACCACGGCAGACACAACGAGCAAGTAATGAACTGTGCGTATCACACACATAACGCCGCGACGGTAAGCTGCAATGGCTGCGGCCGGCCGCTCTGCCCGGCCTGCGACCATCGCATCAAGGGATTTCCCTTTTGCACCGACTGTATCGTCCAGGGCGTTGACCTTCTTAGACAGCAAAACCGCTCGGATCACGCTCCGTTTGTAAAGAAACGCACTTCACCGGTGATCGCAACGCTTTTGTCGATGATCTGCCCCGGCCTCGGTGCGGCGTACAACGGACAATCTGTTAAGGCGTTGGTCTATTTCGCAACGTTTGTCGGACTATTCCAAATGGCGGTGCTCACGGCCGGAACGCCGATCTTCGTACTCGGTTTTATCGGAATGTGGTTCTTCGCCGCACTCGACTCATGGCGAACGGCCCAGATGATCCGCTCCGGGCTAACGCCCGATGTTGCCGACGACATTCTAGTAAAGCGTTTCTCGGGTAATCCAAAGCTCTGGGGCATTGTTCTGGCCGTGCTTGGGGCGGCATTCCTGCTGCAGAGGGTCTTTGGCGGTCTC
>DASYKW010000177.1:0-4159 GCA_035995005.1 Pyrinomonadaceae bacterium | reverse complement strand
TTAACAATATGTGAGCATTTTCTCACAGTTCACAGTCTCGGTTATCTTTTTGTTGGTCGTTCATGCCTGCCTGATCCATTTCAATATCTCGGGGATCGTCGCACGCTTTCCGTACATGAGCATGCCGACGCGATAGACGCGTGACGCCAGCCAAACCAGGCCAACTATCGTGATGAGATTGAGAACGATCGCGAGAGCGATCTGCCAGAACGGCGGCGTTTCGGCAAGTATTCGCACGGGCATCGTGATCGGTGCGAAGAAAGGTGCGACAGACACCCAGAACGACATATCGGAATTTGGGTCGCGGATCACTATGAAACAAAAGTAAAAGCCGATCAGAAGCAGCATGATCGCCGGAAACGCGAACTGCCCGCCCTCCTGCGTCGTCGTTACACTCGCCCCGATCAACGCGAAGATGGACGCGTAGATAAAGTATCCAACTAGAAAGAACACCAGAAAGTAAACGATCATCAGCGGCGTCACGTGCGGCAGCCCGCCAAGAAGGTCCGCCGTTCCGGCCTGAACGGAAAGGAATCCGATGATCGCGGTAAGCGACAGCACCCATATTCCGAGCTGCGTTAGTCCCGCGAGTCCGACGCCGACGAGTTTGCCAAACATCAGCTGCATTGGTGTCGCCGACGAGAAAAGAATCTCGGCGATCCGCGTTTCTTTCTCCTCGACGACCGCGCCCATGATCACCTGGCCGTAAATAGTGAGCGTGATATAGATCATCATCCCGATCACGAGGGATGCGATAAAGAGCGAGTCGCTGTCCTTCTCCTCGCCCTTGTCGTTGATGGATTTTGAATCAAGATCGACGTTTCGGCTGAGCTGCCTGAGCTGGGTCTCGCTTATGTTTGCCTCGGCGAGCCGCTGCGAGCGCACCGCTTCGTTGAGCGCGTCCTTGAGCATTTGACCAACGACAAAATCACCAGCTTTCCTCGATAAGAACTCGTACCTCGCATCCGAATCTTGAATATTCTCGGGCACGATCAGGTAGGCGTCGATCTCGTCATTCGCGGCCATCCGGTTTAGTTCCAGACGGATCTGGTCGGCCGGCTTACCTTTCGCATCGTAAGCGACAAAGACAAAGCCCTCGGCCATTTGCTTGGCCCCGTCCCTCATCCTCTTGTCCTGCGTAGCCCCCAGATCCTTGACCTGGTCCTTGGCCGCCTCACGAGCCCGCTCCTCGATCTTTTCTTGCGACAAATTCGTCTTGAGGCGCGGGGCGATTCGTCCGGTCGGATCGACGACAACGAGCCTTGTCGGCTCGCCCTTCAACGAAAAGATCAACGCCGGCACCACCGCGAATCCCAGCCCAAGCAACGGAAACAAAAGCGTGCCGATCAGAAACGTCCATTTGAGGACGATCTTTCGATATTCGTGACGAACGACGGCCAGAAACTTTCTCATCGCTCGCCTCCGACGTGATCGATAAATATGTCATTCAAACTCGGCTCGACCTGCTCGAATTTGGTGATCGTCGCGCCGGCATCGATCAGCTTGCGAAGCAGGGCCTGAACGTCCGCACCGGTTGCAAGCTCGACCTCGATCTCGTCGGAACTCTCATTGACCTTGGCCACGAGATTTTTGTCTTTCAAGACCGAGTCGCCGCCCGTAACCCGTAGGGCGATCAAGTTCTTACCGTAGGCTTCTTTGACCTGTCGCAGACTGCCGCCGAGAACTTTCCGAGATTTGTTAATGAGCAGAATGTCGCTGCACAGTCGCTCTGCGGTCTCCATCAGGTGCGTCGAGAAGATGATCGTTTTTTCCTGCGTGCGAAATTCTGAAAGCACCTCGATCATAAACTCCACATTCACGGGATCAAGTCCGGAGAAAGGTTCATCGAGGATCAAAAGATCGGGATCGTGCAGCACGGTCGAGATGAACTGTATCTTTTGCTGCATTCCTTTCGAGAGGTCCGTCGTCTTTTTGTTTTTCCATTCGGCAAGGCCCATTCGGCCAAGCCAAAAGTCGATTCGTTTATCTGCCTCGGCGCGCGGCACGTCCTTCAGTGCGGCAAAGTACCGCAGCTGATCGACGATCTTCATCTTTTTGTAAAGGCCTCGCTCCTCGGGCAGATAGCCGATCCTGTCCTGTAGGCTTGGCGACATTGCCTGGCCAAAAAGCTCCACCGTTCCCTCGTCCGGCGCCGTGATGCCGACGATCATTCGAATTGTCGTTGTCTTGCCCGCGCCATTCGGCCCGAGAAATCCGAAGACACGTCCGGCTCTCACATCGAAGCTCAGGTCCTCGACGGCCGTGAAATCTCCAAAGCGTTTTGTGACGCCCGAGACCCGCAGCGTGACGTCTGTTTCAGCCATAACTTACCGACGATAGCACTTGGGTCCCGTTATTCCACTTTTAACGCCGTTACTTTGAAATTGATGTTCGCCCGGTCGTCCTTGCGATCAAAACCGTCAAGGGTACATGTGATCGGTACCGTCTCGCCGGGCGGGATCGACGTTTGCTGGATCGGCACCACGAGAACATCCTTGTCGCGTATCGACTGATTTTGTTGATCGATAATGCTCACGTTCACGAGCAGCACGGTGATCGTCTTGCCCGTTTTGTTGTAGACATTCCCGCGAATGTACATCGAGATCTTGCCGGTGCCTTTGGGCGACTCGACCGTATTGTTGTCGTCCCGCGCGATCTGAACGTTCTTTGCCAGCTCCGCAAATTCCGGCGACCCGGCGCGGTAAGCTCCCTGCAAAATGCGAGCGGTCTGGTCGTCGTACGACGGCGTGCGCAGGAGATACCAGATCGCAGCTCCGACTATGACCATGCCGACGATCGCACCAGCGACGAAGATCGGGTTGATGCGGCGCTTGCCCTTCTCGATACGAAACAATTCGTCGTCCATGCTCATATTCTACTGGATTAACTCGCAACTGTAATTTCCGCGTCAGGACCCGACCAGTTATCAGTTGCCCGTTATCCGTTATCAGTCATTTCGGCGATACTATTTGCTCACCCAATGGCCGGATCAACGCAAAAGTTCGTCGAGGTTGTGCTACCTGTCCCCATTAGACGCGCATTTACCTATCGAGTTCCCGACGGGATGCGAGGGACCATTAAGGTCGGCGCTCGCCTCCGGCTGCCGTTCGGCCGTCGCGACCTCACCGGTTACGCTGTCGGGTTCCTCGATGAGCTTCCGGCCGAGTCGGACATCAACGAATCGAAGCTAAAAGACGTGATCGAGGTCCAGGACGAGGAACCGCTCATCACGCCTGAGATCCTAAAGCTTACGCAGTGGACTGCAGATTATTACGCCTCCTTTTGGGGCGAAATGCTCAAGGCGTCGCTCCCCGCCGGCATAAACACAAAAAAGGTCCGCCCAAAACTCCGCAAGGCGGTCCGCCTTGTCCGCAACGAAGAGCCTGAGGTGTCAAAACCACTCACCGACCAACAAGAACGCATCCTCGACCTCCTTGAAAAGAATGGCGGCGAAATGCTTTGGAGTGACATCATCGAGCAGGCCGACGTTGGCGCATCGCCTATCAGCACGCTCGTCAAACGCCGATACGTCGAGGCCTATGTACAGGATCTGCATCGCGACCCGCTGGCGAATGCCAACTTGCCCGACCTCGATGAGCACGATCTTACGGGCGGCCAACAGGTGGCGCTCGACTCGATAGCGATCGCGATCGCAAATGAAGGCAAATACGCCGCCTTCCTGCTCCACGGCGTGACCGGCAGCGGGAAGACCGAGGTCTACATTCGTGCGATGCGACTCGCCCTCGATCAGGGCCGCTCAGCGATGATGCTTGTGCCCGAGATCGCGCTAACGCCCGTTTTTTCGAGGCGTTTGCGGGCGATATTCGGCTCAGAGGTGGCGATCCTGCACTCGAATCTCTCCACCGGTGAGCGTTACGACGAATGGCGACGAATTCGCCGCGGTGACGCTCGCGTTGCGATCGGCACGCGTTCGGCCGTTTTTGCACCGCTCGAGAATATCGGGCTCCTGATCGTCGATGAAGAGCACGACACCTCGTACCGACAGCACGAGTCGCCCTTTTACAACGCTCGCGACGTCGCTGTAATGCGTGCGAGCCTTGCCGGTGCGGTAGTCGTTCTGGGCTCGGCGACGCCGGCGATGGAGTCCTTTTATAACGCTCAGAACGGCAAATACACGTACCTTCAACTTCCCGAGCGC
>DASYKW010000176.1:0-14933 GCA_035995005.1 Pyrinomonadaceae bacterium | reverse complement strand
CAGCCGTGCGAAAATCGACGCGCCGACGATGTTCATGGCGATGTACTCGCATCCGATCGGCGAAAACAGCCAATTTGGATTTCGCGCGATGGCGAGCCTCGATCCGATAATCGAACGCGGCTTTGGCTATCCGCTGCTTTATCAAAGCGGTGAGCAATATCGCGGTCGTCCATTACATGATCGCCAGCATCCGCACGACCTGATATCGGAGCTTGCGGTTACGTTCTCGCACAAGTTCGACGACAAGAGATCGGTGTATGTATATGCGGGTTATCCGGGCGAGCCCGCTCTCGGACCGCCTATGTATCTGCACCGAAACTCGGGTATGAATAATCCCGACGCGCCGATCGGCCATCATTGGCAGGATGCGACGCATATTACGTTTGGAGTCGTAACGGCGGGATTTTCATTTGGCAGGGCAAAGATCGAGGCCTCGGCATTCAATGGCACAGAGCCAAACGAGAATCGCTACAACTTCGACAAGCCGCGTCTCAATTCATTCAGCACCCGCGTATCGTTCAGCCCTACAAACAACTGGTCGCTGCAGGTCTCGCATGGCTATCTGCGAAACCCCGAGCCGCTCGAACCCGAGATCCGCATTCTGCGAAAGACCACGGGCTCGGCCATCTACAACAAGAAATTTGACGAGGATCATAACTGGGCGAGCACATTCGTCTGGGGACAGAATCGTGCGAATCGCGAGACAACGAACGCGGTCCTTTTCGAGAGTAATTTCGACTTCTATAAAAACGCCATGTTTGGCCGGGTCGAGACGGTGCAAAAGTCGGGTCACGATCTCGTCCTAAACCCGATTGATCACGGCAAGATATTTCGTGTGAATGCCTTTTCGCTGGGATATGTTCGCGACATCGTGCGCGGCAAAGGGATCGACGTCGGCCTCGGATCGATATTTACGCTCAACACAAATCCGTCCACTCTCGCATCGTATTACGGCGGCACGACCCACGGCGGTTGGCAGGTCTTTATGCGATTCCGCCCGTCACGGATGCGATGAAACCTGACCAAAACGCTTGACCTCGGCGGGCGTCGGAACGACCGCGAGCCAGACGCCGCCGGTCTCGCGACCCTCAAATACCTTTACCGTTAGGCTGCCGCTTGCTGAGCTAAGTTTGTCGGGCAGCGTCTTTTCATCGATCAGAACAGCATGCTCGCCCGGTGCGAGATCGGCGATGGAGAATGAACCGTCATTGTCGGTCATCGCGTCACGTCCGCTCGCCGTGGCGATCCTGATGTCAGCAAGCGGCAGCTCGCCGTCGTCGAGACGACCGTTGCCGTTTGCATCGAGGAAGACACAGCCGGCGATGCGTCCGGTCCTCACTAGGCGAAAATCGGTGTTAGAGCTTCGGCCGCCGGAGACCTCTAGTTGCCTCGAGTCACCGTCAACCATCGTCAGGTCTGCCCGCACCGATGTCAGATCCAGCATCACCTGATGCTCGCCCGCGGACATGGCCGTGAACTCGTAGACGCCATTGGCGTCGGTCATCACGTAACGGCTGCCATCGACGCGAACGACGACATTTGCCTGTGGACCGTCGACCGTCGCATCGTATTTACCATTGCTATCGTTGTCCTGATAAACACGGCCAGCGATGTTGCCGAGCCTTGTCGCGTCGACGATCGAGGACCCGAGATAACTCGCGGCGTTACGCTTTTTAAAGATCGTCGTCTTAAGCTGAAGCACCAACGCGACACCGGTCGACGTACGAAGATAATTGACGGCGAGTGTCGATTCACGCGGCAGACGCAGGCTAGCCGTCAGACGCTGATTCAGCGTGAACGCGGCGTTTGCGGATCGGTTGTAGCCGACGCCCGCGGAAAAGTTGAGATGCCTCGCGACGAGGCCGGATGAACGCCAATCGACCTGTCCGTTCAGCATACCGCCCCTCGCAAAGCCCTGACTGACCTCAAGCTGCTGCGTATCGCTCAGCGCGTAAGCCGCACCAAATTGAGCGTTCATGCTCACCGGCCCGATGGTCTTGATGCGCGTCGCGTTGGCATAAAAATGGATATGCCGCCATTCAGTCGACGCGTTTACGAGGGTAAACGCCCCGGAGCGAAATGCCGCTGACCGACTCGCCGTGTGCGAGATATAGAATCGCGTGCGTCCGTCGCCGCGCGTGGCGCCTGCGGCCGCCGTAACAAAACTCTCACCGCGTCCTGGTTCACCGGGCCGCCTAGCGGTGCTGAAATTCATCGTTGTGCTAAGCCATTTGCGCGGCGACCAGGATACGCCTGCCGAGGAGAGGTCGATCGCCTCGCGTGAGCCATGCTGCGGTGAGACGAAGTTGCGGCCAACGTGCGTGTAGCGTGCCTGAAAGCCCAGGTCATCTGTCGCCTGGATGCTCGCCGAGACGTCGATCGCCCCCCCAAAACCTTTTGCAGAGTTGCCGGCAGCGGCATCGGCCGTAAATCGGACCTTCGCTCCGTCGTAGCTCGCGGAACCCGCGGCGACGGAGCCGCTTCCGGCCGGACCGGAAAACCGCATAGCACCCGCGGACAGGATCATTGATCTTGAGGCCTTCGAGACGGCTGCCCCAAAGACACCCGTATCAAATCTATTTGCCGGCCGTAGCTGAATGGCCTCCGATGCGATCGACAGGATGTTGCCCGAGTTCACTCGGCCGCCAAAAGCCGTCAAGGTCATTCCCGCTATCGGCGCCGTTACGCTGGCGCCGCGGACCTGCCCGGTGAGGAACTGCAGCCGCGCACCCGAGTTCAGATCGCCTACGACAAGTCTCTGACCGTTTGCCCGTTCGATATCGAGCGATCCGCTGGCAAATCGCGGTCTCGCGGGCGTGCCAGCCATATTAGCCCTAAAGTAAAAACGACCGTCGCCTATCCGCCCGATGCTTGCGAGCAGCATGTCGGCCGATGCAGCAGAAGTGTATCTCGTGAGAGCGTACTCGCCGTCGACACGATAAATATCGAGGAAGCTCGCGCCGCCTTGAGCGGTTACCGTAGTTCCGCGGGTAGTGTGGCCGCTCTCGACGACGATCGCGTTTTGCTTCACGTCGTATCTTATCGATACGTCCAGCAGGGCCGCGACGATCTCACCGGGTAGCATTACGTCGTCCGCCCGCGGTGCGATAATAAGGGATAGTGAATTTGAGATCGTGAGAATGACGCTACCGTTCTCGCGCACCTGGCCGAGCGACGCGTCAAAGACCGCCTCGACGCCGTTAGCCCGGCGGACCGTCACAAGCCGGACGGAAACATCTGCAGACAGGCTTGCGCTGACCGCTCGCGCAACGGCCGCGACGGGCAGGATCGGAGCACCGGATCCCGCGGCCCCGGTGCTGTTTGGTCCGGTGAGCACGCGTCCATCGACGATGACCTTTACCGTGCCGCTTGTCGCCTTGTTGCTACCTTTCTCGCTCGCCGAGGCGTGCGAAAGCAGCGTGCCTAGGAGGCAGCTTAGCACCGCAAACCTGTAGAGCAGGGCTTTCATTAGACAACCGGTTGTGCGAGGAACTAAGGCTTTTGGGGCACGGACGCGCCGCGCGCGATCTGGTGAGCGGAAATGACGAGGTCTGTGAGACCCTCGACGGCAGGACGGCCGTCCTGAAAGTCGACTCGGTACTTGACCGTATACTTGCCCATCGGCAGCTGCTTGTCGAGCCGTAGGACCTGTGCAGATTCGCTGGCTGCGAGGACAGGCAGAGACTCGGCTTCGGGAATGTCGGCAACCCGCGTTCCTGCCGCGTCAAAGATGGCAAGTGACGACGTGGGCCGCACCACGCTGTTGCCGGTATTTGAGAGAAGCGGCGTCACAACGATACCGTCGGGCGTCGCCTCGGCAAAAAGGTCCTTTAGATCGCCCTTTCGCGTAATGCCGCCGACCTTAATGTAAAAGACAGACGCCATCCGATATCTGACGACCATCTGCCTTGCGTTCACCGCCGCGCGAAGATTCTCCGGCCGCTGCTCAATGATCAGGGCCGCAACGTGGTCGCCCGGAGCCGCGTTGGCCGGTACGGAAACGGTGACGCGGATCTTATGGACCGTCCCGGGCATGACCGCGGCCTCGCCCGGACTGTAGATCATCCAGGACGACGCCGAATCACCGCGGGTACCGGCGGGGAAGAAATCGACCTGTCCCTCTCGCGTCATGGTCCAATCGTTGAGCGACGCAACGATGCGCGCGGGTTTTGTTGTATCGCCCGCCGACTTGTAATCGACATTGACGACGACCGTCGTCTCAGACCCGGGCTTCATCTCAAGCTCAAAACGGGCTGGCGCAATGGCCATCGAGCCTGCGTCTTGTCCGATAGCGAGGACAGGAATGCACGTCAATATCAGCAAAATTGCTCTTCTCATTGGTTTAGCAAGGGGCGGTGGGCCCGGTAGAGATAGTGAAAACAAGATTCGCGGTCGTAGTGCTTGCTGCGTAGAACTGGGGCGTGATAACGAATATCGCGTCAAAGATATAGCCGTCGTCCGTGGCTCGCGAGGCGCCGCCATTCGAGAGCCGCGGGCCGCTCAGGATCGTCGTCGCCGTGGTAACGTCCGCGAGATCCGACACGTATTGTGCTCGGCCTGCGGACGAGAGCGTTACAAGCGATGTCGGGTCGTTGTTGAAGGGCGAATAGATAATATGGCTGCTCTGTGTGCAAACACGCGAGTTGGATCCCATCGCGTGCCAGTTGTTCATGCCAAAGCCTATATCGGACTTTTGCACCGCCTGCACGTTGGCATTGGTCGAGCCGGAGTAGGTCACGGTCACCTTATACGGGCCGCTGCTGCGAACGGCGATCGGTACCGTTACCTTGACGCGCGTGCTCGTATTGATCGGCCCGACCTGCCCAAAATTGATGGTGACGGCCAGGTTGTTCAGCACGCTGGAGCTGCCCGTGACCGAGCCACCGATCGCGCCGGTGATCGTCGGTGCACCGCCGGAGGAAATGTCGAGGGACTGGGCGAATGTGCAGCCCAGTCCCGCGAGCGTGAGCGCCGCGAAAAAGATGAACTTAAAAGTCCTCATCTGTTACGGAGCGGTGACGGTAAATGTGACCGAGACGGTCGATGTGCCGTTCTCAAAGAACTGCGGCTTGACGGCAAATATCGCCGGCACCACGAGTCCGTTCGCATTAGAGCGGGGAACCGCGTTCATGATGAAAGCTCCGTTGAGAGCGGTCGTAGACGCGGCGAACGCACCGAGATTTGACCGTGTGGCCGTAAACTCGTAGCGCCCGCTTGTTGCATTGACCGAGCCGTTTGCTGCGAGCGTCGGGTCGCCCGCCGTCGCATTAGTATCGGCTCCCGTTGTGTTTACGCCCACACCCGTGCGGGACACCGCGCCAAGGCCAAATCCCACATCAGCGGCCGTCAATTTATTTGCGGTGGAACCCGAGCTTGTGACCGATCCGCTCATGGAGAGCACATAGGCCGCATTGCTGCGGAGTTTAAGGGGGACATTCGCGGTGACGAAGCTGCTGGTGTTTGCCGGGCCAAGCTCGCCCAAGTTGACCACCACCGCCAACGGATTATTGACCGACCCGTCGGTCGTAACGCCGCCGCCGGTGTTGCCGCTAAGCGTCACCGCACCGCCGGAGTTGATCTCGACGAATTTCGAAACCGTAGCGCTCATCGACACCGTGCCGGTCGTCTGTTGAGCCGTCGCCGTCATCGCGCACATCGCGGCAACGACAGCGGTCAACGCGGCGAGTTTGAGTAATTTGAACATTAGTAACTGATCTCCTTCTAGTTTTTTGGGGACGGACCTCGGAGTCACAGACCGGTACCTGCTTCGCACTCACGGGAGTTTTACGAACTGGGAAATGGCACTGCCGCCTTGCTCGCTCGCGTCGGATGTCGTGTTGCAGAGCACGAACTGGCCGCGTGGAAACGAGTACAAAGTACTGCCTCGTAAGTCTCTAATTTTGTGGGGTTAATGTGTGGGCAGCGGCATAGCGAACTACACCGCCAATGAAAGTTACCACAATGTTTAAAGCAGTGTCAACAGTTTTCAACAAAGTTTTTCAGATAGCGTGACGATTGGCAAGAGCTCGGTCCATCGTGACCTCGTCGACAAACTCCAGGTCGGAGCCTACCGGCATTCCCATCGCGATGCGGGTGACGAGCACGCCGAGCGGCTTTAGCAGCCGGGCAATATAATTGGCCGTGGCCTCACCCTCGGTGGTGGGATTGGTGGCGACGATGATCTCAGCGATCTCGACGCCGTCGTTATTCTCGGGGCGTAGGCGAGGAAGGAGGTTCGCGAGCATCAGCTCATCCGGGCCGATACCTCGCATGGGTGAGAGCGTGCCGTGCAGCACGTGATACATGCCGCGGAATGAGCGGGTCTTCTCGACGGCGACGAGGTTATACGGTTCCTCGACTATGCAGATGATCGAGCGGTCCCGCTTTGGGTTTGAGCAGTAAAGGCACGGATCGACGTCGGTCAGGTTATTGCAAACCCCGCAAAAAACGATCTTCTCCTTTACCTCGATAAGCGACCGTGCAAACTGCTCGACCTCAGCCATCGGTCGGCGCAACACATAAAAAGCCAGCCGTTGAGCTGACTTTGCCCCGATGCCGGGCAGCCGTTTAAATTCGTCGATCAGCTTAGCGACCGGCTCTGAGTAGTCGAGCATTGGTTGAATATAGAGAAACAGGATGGACAGGGTGAACAAGATAAGACCGGTATCATGCCGATCCTGTGCATCCTGTTAATTTCTTAAGTCAGTCCTGGGGGCAGCATGCCGCCGAGCTTGCCCTTGAGCGATTCCTCGACCTTGCGTTTGGCTTCATTGAGAGCAGCGACCGTGAGGTCCTGGATCATTTCGACATCACCGTCTTTTACAAGATCGGGTGAGATCGTAAGCGCGATCACCTCAAAGTCGCCGCGCATCTTCACCGTGACGGCACCACCGCCGGCAGCAGCCTCGACGGTCATCTCTTTCATCTCGCGGCCCATCTGCTCCTGCATTTGTTGGGCCTGCTGCATCATTGACTCAATATCTAAGCCGCCTGGCAATTTCATATATACCTCGCTAGAAACGAACCGATTCCTCTTGAGCATCCGACGCGCTGCGCGACGTTTTCCACTCCTCAGCCGTGCCGTAAAAATTAACGTCAAAGCTCAGCAGGGACTTTGCCTGGATACCGTCAAAGTCCATCGGAGCGTCGTCAAACTTCGCGATCGTCCCGATGCCTATAACCTCAGTCCCAAGCTCATGCAGAAGCTCGATCGTCTCCTGAATGGCCTTGCCTGAGCGATTGATGTCGTCGACGATGATCGCCGGATTCATCGGATAGTTAGAGACGTACTGGCGAAACTGCCGCTTTCCGTCCTCCATTTCGGCCCAGTAGATCTGTTCCGCAGAGAGCGCCTCGCGGACACCCAAACCGACCATGATACCGGCCGGGCTCGGGCTTACGATCGATACCTTTGGAATGACCTTCGCGATGGATTTTTCCATCCTAAAGAGCCGACTAAGGCCGACCGACAGGATCTTGGCGTTGTCATAGAGCCTAAATGCGAGCGGCATCTGAAAGTAATGCGACGCGTGCTTGCCGTTTGGATAGACAAAGTGCCCATGTCTATATGCTCCCGTCTTGGTAAGAATGTCCATGACCGCCTCGGGCGGCGGAACCAGATTGACCATTGTCGTTTCTCCTAAGAGCAAGATTATACAACCGTGGCGAGGCTAAACCAATTTCGGCGTCTCGGGATCGTCCTGCTTTGCGGCGAGGGCGTTCTTTATCTGGAAATGAAGATGCAGGCCCATGTCCTCAGGCATCTTGTCGGGATCGAACCACTCGAGCGACCTTATCTCGCGGCTCCCGACAACCGCATCGCCGATCGCCTCGGCGGTAAAGACGATCTCCAAATGCCGCTTGAATGTGCGGATCCTGACGAGGTGAATATTTCTGACGTCGAGCCCAGTTTCTTCCTTTATTTCGCGGCGAAGCGCCGTCTCGGCCTGCTCGCCCTTCTCGACAAAACCGCCCGGCGGTCCCCATCCTGACTTTGGCCGCAGCAGATGATCGAGCAGCAGCACCTCGCCTCGCTCGTTAGTAATGATGCCTGTGACGGAGGCCGTAAATTTGGGCTCCAGTCGCCGTGCGACAAAGGTCCGGCCCTGCCTCGGCAGCAACTTCCACGCTTTTGATATTAGATCGAGGATCACTTGCCGTGAGTGTAACAAAAAAGGGACGGCCCCTCGGCCGTCCCTGGATATCGCCCCTGAACCGGGTCTACTTCAGCGACACATCGTCCACGCGGAAGCTCGAGGTGATCGAACTGTCCATTGTCGACCGGAACTGTATCCGCACCGTCTGTCCGCGATACGTGGCGAGGTTGAATGACTTTTGCGAGTAAACGCCGGCAGTTCCCTTGTTAAGGTTGCTGTAGGTCGCAAGAGTAGTGAGCAGCGTCCCCGCCGAGTTGCGTACCTCAACGAACAACTTGTCATAGGCGGTTGTCGTCGTGGTCTCGCTTGAGGTCACGTTGAGCCAGAAGGTCAAGGTGCCGGTGGCCGAAGCCGGGATCGTCACGGTCTGATAGGCCTGACCGGTGACGCTATTGTTGACACCAAAGTAGATGTAACCCGTACCGCCGTGCGGATAGTTGCCGGCAGCAGTGTAAAAGTAACCCGTGCCCGACCCGATCCATGGGCTCGCTGACCCCTCAAATCCGCCATTAACGATCAATTGCGACGGTGTAGGTGTCGGCGTGGGCGTGGGCGGTGTCGGCGTCGCGGTTGGAGTAGGTGTCGGTGTTACCGTCGGCGTCGGCGTCGGCGTAGGAGTCGGCGTCGGCGACGCTCCGCAAGTCGAGAGCTTGAACGAACCGATACGCGTCCGCCAGTTATAGGTGCCGGTCGACTGGTAATACTCCTGCGTGTACCAGAAAGTACAATCGTCCACAGGATCGACGGTAAGATCGCTGTAATCGCCCCATCGGTTGCCCGTACCACTTTGACTGCCGGTGCCGGCATAGAGTGTTGCCTCACCTTGTCCCATCGTATTGATTGGATCCGTGGCAAGACGGCCGGCATAACGGATCTGAGGGAAGATGGTCGCACTCGATGCACTGAACCCGATCGCAATGCCGCCGTCCTTGTCCATCGCCGCACTACCCATCCAACGCCAGGTTGTGTCCGGCTGATAGGTGCTCTCTTGAAATAGCGAAACCGGTCCGCTCGTCACATTCCGCAACTCGAACCAGCGAACGCCGGCCACCCCGCCCGCACTCACCGAGAAATTGCCGACCGTCGATTCATGACCGCCGATAAAGCGCGTCGCCAATCGATACATTAAACGATCGCCGATGCCGTCAAGCTTGCTGGATGACGTCTGACCCGACTGCGGCACACAGGAGCGGGTCGTCGGGCAGAGCTCGGTAAAGCCGGCCGCCGCCGGCTGCGCAAAGACCGTGAAGGTCGAGTTCGCCGGTGTTACGAAATCCGCATGGAAATGCCTGACCTTATAACTGCCGCCAAAGGGTACCGAGACGAATGTCGCCGGAGCTCCCGCCGGTGGCAGGGCCGAGCCGTCCAGGTCCGCCGGCAGATATGAATTCTCGCTTGCACCCGAGGCACCGGTGCTAACAAATGTCGCCGGCTGCCCGGCAAGCATCTTCACTCGATCAAACGCGAAAGGCTGCGGTCCCAGGAAGGTCGTACCGGCGGCATTAAAGACGTTGTCGCTCATGTAATAGCCATCGGGCCATACTGCCAAATGCGGATAGTCAAAGAAGTTGGAGCCTAAGTGGAAGCCGTACCGGTTATAGGTCCCGGTGGCGTCGCTCGTGGTCGAGACCGCGATGCATTCGTCGGTCGGCACACTGGTTCCGGCAAATTGAGTTATCACCCATCGGTTCGCCAGCTGATCGTATATCACGATCGGGTCACCGCTGCCGTTATTCTGGCAAACGCCGCCAAATCCGCTCCATATCGTCGAGATGCCTACAGGGCCGTACACCGAGGCACCGGTGGTCTTGTTAAATACCTGAAATCCCTCGTTGACCATCTGGACATACTGCGTCTGGCCGACCTCGCCATCCGTGTCAGGCGGTGCACAGTTGCAGCCGACACCTGGGAAGACGATCCCGTCAAAGTTCAGCAGCGAGCTCGCGATCAGCGGAGCCATTGTAGCCATCATCGATGCGGTCGTGTCCTGCACGGCCTGATCGGGCGTGTCCTTATGCTTCTGGTGCGGGATCTTGGGATTTTCGGCTGCGTCCCGGTCCTTGTCCTTAAAAAGGATCGGCTTGGGGACCATGTCCCGTACGGCGATCGAGGTGTCGTTCTTATAAGACTTGCCCGAGATCACATCACCGTCCTTTGTCGGCTCAACCGGTACCCCTGCATTTGTGAGATCGGCCCCCGGCGAGTCGATCGACTGATTTTGCTCTGAATTGTCACGGGCGCCAGCTCGCTTGGCGATCGTGCCAAACACGAGAAGAGCCGCGACGATAACTATCACGGACAAACCTACGAATTTTTTCACGCTAGTCTCCTTTCTGATGTGGAAATAACTACGCCGGCGGCCTCACCGGAGTACAGCAAATGGCCGACTTTTTGCTGCCGGGGAAGCAGCACCAAAATGACTAAGACTCGACCGAACTACGGAAATGGGTAGTAGTTGAACAACGTTATATCAACGCAAACTTCGTAGTCAAGCGAACTTACCGCTTCGACCAAAAATTCTCGAAATTGAGTCTTAACCGCCGTTTCCGCAGGATCGAAGGGTCCCGGAAAATGTTTTTTGATTGCGCCCGCCCGAAAACTGGCATACCATCAAGCGCAATTTCCCAACAACAGTCGCCGCAAGGTGCCCAGTCGATCACGACGGATCCAGATCTGTTTTGATCTCCGCTCCCGTTGGTATGCGGATCCGGGCGATAAGCAGCGACTATTCCGGCCAAATGGAGGTCAAATGAAAGTATTCGCATATTGTTTCGGGCTCGTTCTCATGCTCGCGGCGGCCAGCACGTCGTTGAGAGCTCAAACGGCGGGCGAACTCACCTGTGCGGAGATGGTCCAGGGAAAGGTGGCGTGGAATCAGGCCGGCAATAAAAGTTGGTCCCCCACTAACGTAAAGGACCTCTGCAAGGGCACGACGAGTCCCGACGTTACGGTCGCCTGCTTTCGGCGGCAGATCGCGGCCAATAATAATTGGGAGCAGGCGATCGCATTCTGTAAGACAGATGAAACCCCGCCGAAGCCGCGGGTCTTTCCGGAGACGTACACCGGGATCCCAACCACTCGCTCCAAACACTTCGATGAGTACACTTGGCTCACCGCGCACAACGCGTTCATGAATTACGACGATGCACGGTGGACCGCGCCCAATCAATCCTACGGCATTATCAAACAGCTCGAGAGCGGCGTTCGCGGCCTGATGCTGGATGTCTACAACTTTGAAAGCCACTGGGCCACTTGTGGAGTCAGCTTTGGCTCGGACTGCGCAAAAAAAGGCATCTACCTTTGTCATGTGAACTGCAGCGCGCTGGCCGGGACGACCTATGCGTTGCCAAGGCAAAATCTAAAGGATGTCCTCGACAGCATCGGTTACTGGCTGGGTCAGCACAAAGGGTCCGAGAATCTCGTGACCATATTTTTCGAGGATTATACGACCGAGGGGACGCTCGCTGACGTTATACGGTCGTCGACGGCGTCCAAATATATCTTCAATCCAGATAGTGAGGGCGTCAGATTTCACGGCTGGCCAACGACCTCCTCGATGTCTGCAAACGGCACCACCCTGCTGCTCTACACGAGCAAGAGCCAAAATCAGGATAAGCGTCTTGGCCTCGTCTACGACGCAGACTACAACGTGGAGAATTACTGGAGTATCGGCGACACCGGCTCCAATTACGAATGTAAATCCAGATGGGACTCGATCCCGCTGAACACCAAAACTCCGGGTTTCAACCGGCTGTTCGTAATGAACCATTTCCGTAACACCCCAGTAGTCTTAGCCGCCGCGTTCGACAATCAGGCGAACAAACTCACCGAGAGACTGGGAATATGCAAGACCGCCGTGGGACGCCTGCCCAATTATCTGGCGCTGGACTTCATCGAGGTCGGCAGCGGAAAGGCTTTCGTCGACGAGCTTAACTCGCATCCACGAAACGAGCAGGGTCAATGAACGTGTGGGCTTTCTACTGAAGTGGACGGCTGTGCCTGACACAGCCTCTGACGGCCAGATAAAAATGAAAAAAATAACACTTTGCTTGTTGCTGTTTTGCTGTGCGGCAGTTGAGGCAAATGCACAGAAACTGCCAGCCAAGATCACGGCGTTCGTTAAGAACCACTATACAAATTGGAAGGCCGCCGCTCCGACATGCGATGAACGAAACTGGATCTTACGCGGAGATTTTGACGGCGATGGAAAGCAGGACTATTTGCTTCGATTTCTCAGCGGAAAGTCAGCAAAAAAACTAACGGAGCTGAATCTGCTCGCCTTTCTCAACTACAGCCCAAACTATATTCCGGCGAACATCGACGACTTTAACTACGACTCGAGGGCGCGTCGGTCGTCATTCAAAGTCCTTAAGAAAGGGGAGACGATAGGCGGGACGAAGCTTGAGAACGACTCTGTCATGCACTACGTCTGCGAGACGGATGACGCCGCCGTCTTCATGATGAAGGACGGCAAGTGGCGAGCCATTGAGTTCGACGCGCCCTAACGCATTTGGAGCCGGTATGAAACGAAGGTCTATCCTCGCAATGATCACGGCGCTTATGGCCTGTTCGCTCACGGCCTACTCGCAAACACCCGATCTCAACGGCAAGTGGATACGGAAACCGGTGGACGGCAGCGTCTCGAACGTCGCCATATCTATAGTCCAGTCAGGCGCGGCCTTTACATTGAAGGTGGACGGAAAGGCTATCAACGGTTCGATCAAGGGAAACACCTTCCTGGTAAACGCGTTTGACGAAGTCGGCATTATCGAGCAAAACGGCAACCTGATCCGCTGGCCTGGCGGCGATACCTGGGTGAAGGCAGGAGGCGTTGCAACCATTCCCGTATTACCGTCGCCCCCGATCGCGCAGGCTCCGGTGACAACTACGACACTCGATCTGAACGGAACATGGTCGAGCTTTTTTGACGATGGTCGAAAGCAGGATGCTGACATCTCGATCCGCCAGACGAACAATTCCTTATTGATCTCGATAAGCGAGCTGGGAGAGAGAACTAATATCGCCGGCAAGATCACCGGCGTAACGATGACGATGACCGGGCAGACCAGCTATGGCACCGTCTCGGCCGATGGTAAGCGCATCAAGCTAAGCGATGGAACGTACTGGCAACGAGCGAGCGGCGTCTCCGCCGGGTCGAAAGTGCCGGAGAAAGATCCATCGCCCGCCGCCAAAATGCCGGAACGGGACCCATCATCGAGTTCCACAAGCTCAAGGGTCGTCGAGCAGGACCCGGCATCTACGCGAAAAACGGCTCAAGAACGTTGTTCTGAAGCGGTCCAGGGCAAGATCGCGTGGAACAGGGCCGGGACGACCTCGTGGTCAACGGGAAACGTAACTGCTCTGTGTCAGGGAACGACAGATCCGGACGCGACGATCCTTTGCTTTAAGTATGAGATCCAGACCCACGACGATTGGGCGCGGGCGATAAGGACCTGTAAAGGCGCTGCGGCGGTCCCGTCGGGCGTGGCCGATCTTAACGGCCAATGGACGTACTACGCCGCCGACGGGACGCCCTTTCGGAATGCAGCAGTGATCGCCCAAACCGGCGCAAATTTGCGGTTTGACAACGGTGATGGCAGCGGCTCGCAGGGCGATGTCAAAGGTACCGTTATAAATGCGTGGGGCTGGCACCTGACCGGCACGCTCACGGAGGATGGAAGGACGATCAATTGGTCGAACGGGACAAAATGGGTGAAGCAATAGATCTGCTCGTAGAGTCCGCGGGGAAAATAAAATGAAAGATCACATGATGAATTTGGGCGTTTTATTTATGGTGGCCCTTGTGGCCTTGCTTTCTCCCGCGCTTGCCGGAAACGCGGCCGCACAAGATATGAGTAGACTTCTACGCGCGGCGGACGCTCAGGTTCCCGAGGATTGCGGCGAATACAAAGTAACCGTCCACACAGGTAACGCTGAAGGAGCCGGAACGGATGCCAATGTCTACCTGACCATTACGGGAAGCAACGGTGACACGGGCGAGCTTGCCCTCAACAGCAGTACAAGTCCGAAAGCGCGTCCCAGCCTGGATCGAGCCTCCAGACAAGAAAGCAGGTGTGCAAAGGACGGATACGCCTTCAAGCTCGTCAAACCTTACAACTCAAACGACTTCAACGCTAACTTTTTTGAAAGGAAAAGCGATACGCCATTTACAGTTTACGGACACGATGTCGGAGAAATTAAGTCCATAACCGTTCGGACGGATAACGCCGGTGCAGGTCCGGCGTGGCTCTTATCCAATATTGTTGTGGGTTTTCAGGAGAAATCGTTAGAATTTCCGGTCAATCAGTGGCTCGAGGGCAACTCGTTAAAAACATATACTCCGACGGCCTTGGACGATCTCACTGACTACACGGTAACCATCAAGACAGGCGACGTTACGGGTGCGGGCACAGACGCCAACATCTCGCTGGAAATGGAAGGTGTCGCTCCTAAAGGAACAGTGACGATCGATAAATTCATCCTTAACGGAGTCATGACGGGAAACGTTTTTGAACGAAACCAGATAGATACCGCTGTGCTGCGCAGGCGTCCCTTAATAGACAACATGGCCAAAATTACCGTCTCAAGCGATGACAGCTATTCGGGTTCTGCCTGGTATCTTGAGTGGATCGTAATTACGTATAAAAACAGGTACCGCGAAACCCTTACCAAGACATTCCAGTGCCACCGATGGTTCGAAAAAGGGAGCTTATCAGCAGTTTTTGTTCCCGAGCTTCCCCATTGAAACGGCCGTTGATAGAAGGACGGTCGAAATCG
>DASYKW010000175.1:0-6586 GCA_035995005.1 Pyrinomonadaceae bacterium | reverse complement strand
CGACGCTCTCCGTGTCCGCATAAATGCGGTTGAAGTACCATGGCCGCTGGCGGATCGGGGCGGCCTCACTAACCCGCTGCCACGTATCGCCGCCGTCCTCGGACCTAAATAATCCGCCGTCCTTGTTCTCGACCATCGCCCAGACGCGATTCGTATTGACCGGCGAAACGGCGACGTTGATCTTCCCCAGCACACCGGCCGGAAGGCCCTTGTTTCGCGAGATGTCTGTCCACGTGTCGCCGCCGTCGATCGATTTAAAAAGTCCGCTGCCCTCGCCGCCAGAATCCATTCGCCACGGCTTGCGACCCATCTGCCAGAATGCCGCGTAGAGCGTGTTCGGATTTGACGGGTCCATCACGAGATCGCTCGCACCCGCTTCCGCGTTCCGGTAAAGCACCTTGTCCCACGTCTTGCCGCCATCCTTGCTGCGAAAGATGCCGCGCTGCTCGTTGTTGCCCCAGACGTGGCCGATCGCCGCGACAAAAATGATGTTTGGGTCCTTCGGATTTACCCGAACTCGCGAGATCTGCTGAGTGTCAGCAAGGCCGACATTCTTCCATGTCTTGCCGCCGTCGAGCGATTTGTAAACGCCGTCGCCGCTCTGTACGTTGCCGCGAAGCGTCTCCTCGCCCGTCCCGACGTAGATGATATTCGAGTCGGAATCGGCAACATCGATCGCACCGATGGTCGTCGTCTTAAAAAAGCCATCGGACACGTTGAGCCAGTTCACACCGGAATCGGTCGTCTTCCAAACGCCGCCGCCCGTCGCGCCATAGTAATAGACCTTTGGGTTATCGGCCACGCCCTCTACCGCGCCGACGCGGCCGCCGCGAAACGGACCGATGAGACGGAACTGAAGGTTCTTAAGCGGGTCGGCCTTAGCTGCGGCGATAATGCCCGTTTGAGCGTGGATATTGCCCGGCATCCCGGCGAACGTAAATAGAAGGGTGGCGAACAAGAGCATGAAACTCAGGCGTACGTGACCGTTATTCATAGATGTTTTTCGGACGCGAAAATACTATCAGTTTACGTTGGGGACGTAAGGAAAGTTAATACAGTCACGCCGCGTATTACAAACCGCCGGGCGTGGTCGATGCTTTGCACGTTTGTCCGCGAGGCGTAGAATATTCGTTTAAGCTATTGCTCATATTCGCAATAAAGGCAGACTTAATATCATGGCAGATACAAGAGAGGCAGTAATCATCAGTGCGGCGCGGACGCCGACCGGCAAATTTCAAGGGATGCTCAAGGGCTTTACAGCCCCGCAATTGGGTGCGATCGCGATCAAAGAGGCGGTAAAGCGGGCGGGCGTCGATCCGGCAAAGATCGACGAGGTCATCATGGGCTGCGTCGTTCAGGCAGGCGTCGGCCAAGCCCCCGCGAGGCAGGCCGCGATCGGAGCAGGACTCCCGTCGGAAGTTTCTGCTTTGACCGTAAACATGGTCTGCGGATCCGGGCTTCGAGCCGTTGCTCTGGCTTCACAGTCGATCAAACTCGGTGATATGGACTTCGTCGTCGCGGGCGGGATGGAATCGATGTCTAACATTCCGTACGCAATGCCCGGCGCACGCGACGGATATCGTATGGGCAACCAGCAAGTGCTCGATCTGATGATCCACGACGGTCTGTGGTGTCCCTTCGAGAACTGGCATATGGGCAACACCGGCGAGGTCGTGGCTGAGAAGCACCAGATCACGCGCGAGACGCAGGACCAGTTCGCATACGACTCGCATCGCAAGGCCCACGAGGCCCATGAAAAGGGCTATTTTAAGGACGAGATTGTGCCGGTCGAGATCCCGCAGAAAAAGGGTGACCCGATCATATTCGACTACGACGAGCCTGTTCGCCCCGAGACGACCGTCGAGAGCCTGAGCAAACTCAGACCGGCATTCAAAAAGGACGGCGGAACGGTTACGGCTGGTAACGCGCCCGGCGTAAACGACGGAGCCTCGGCGCTCGTCGTCACGTCGAGCGACAAGGCGGCTGAGCTCGGTATCGAGCCGCTAGGACGAGTCGTTTCGTACGCTGTTTCCGGCATCGAGCCGAAGTACATCATGCTCGCACCGGTTGAGGGTGTTAAGCGTGCGGTTGCGAAGGCCGGCTGGGACCTGAAGGATGTTGAGCTGTTTGAGCTCAACGAGGCATTCTCGGTGCAGGCCCTCGGCGTCATGAAGGAGCTCGGGATCGACCCAGACCTTGTCAACGTCAACGGTGGAGCCGTGGCCCTCGGTCACGCGATCGGCAATTCCGGCGGCCGCGTGCTGACCACTCTGCTTTACGAAATGAAGCGCCGCGGAGCGAAACGTGGCGTCGCGGGGCTCTGTCTCGGTGGCGGAAACTCGGTCGCGATGGCAGTCGAACGCATTTGATCGATTTTTTGAACGACAAGGGGTAATATTTCGTAATTTCTCAATGGTGAGGAAACCAATATGTCCCCAAAAGATAAAGCTCGTTTGCTCGGTATTTTTCTCTGGGCTTTCACGGCCCTGAATGTTGTGCTGATAGGCCTGATCGCCGTCATTTACCTCGGCATCATGGGCGCCGTATTCTCAAACATCCCGCACAAGGCCGGCGATCCGCCGCCTGAGACGATCATGGGCATCCTTATTGTGGTGTTTGCCTTTGTATTCATCTTTACGCTGCTGTTTTCGATCCCAAAGGTCATTGCCGGCTATGGTTTGCGAAAAGAGAAGCCGTGGGCCCGCACCTGGGCGATCATCGCGTCGATCATGTGCTGCCTGTCGTTCCCGATCGGCACGGCCATCGGCGTATTTGGCCTGATATTCCTTTTCGATGATGCAGGGAAGCGTTATTTCGAGGACCCAAGTTACGGTCGAGCTGAGCTTGCGCCCTCAGGCGGGATGAACGTCCCTCCGCCAAATAGCTGGCAGTAGGGTATTTTCTAAAGTTATTCTGTGAGCGGCCCTCTATGGGCCGCTCATTTGTTTTGCCCCGGCTATCTGATAAATTCTTACTTCGTAGTTTTGCAGGAAGGAACATCATTTTAATGGCTGAGATCATTGGAGTTATCGGTGCAGGCACGATGGGTAACGGCATTGCCCAAACGGCCGCGAACGCGGGTTACGTCGTCATCATTTGTGATGTATCGCCGGATTATGTCCAGCGTGGCCTCGCAAATATCGGCAAGAGCCTCGATCGCTTTGTAAAGAAAGAGACGATGACCGAGGCCCAGAAAGCCGACGTCCTCGGTCGGATCAAAACGACGACCGATCTCAACGACCTTGGCTCCTGCTCGCTCGTGGTTGAGGCGGCGACGGAGAATTTTGACGTCAAAAAGCAGATATTTGAGCAGCTTGATGCGATCTGCGGCCCGGACGCGATCCTCTCGTCAAACACCTCTTCCATCTCGATAACAAAGATCGCGGCCGTTACCAAGAGACCCGAAAAGGTCATCGGCATGCATTTCTTCAATCCGGTGCCGCTCATGAAGCTCGTCGAGGTCATTCGAGGTATCGCCACATCGGATGAAACCTACTCGAAGGTAAGAGCGATCTCCGAGCAGCTTGGAAAAACTCCGGTCGAATGCAACGATTTCCCAGGATTCGTATCCAATCGAGTGTTGATGCCGATGATCAACGAGGCGATCTTTGCACTGCACGAGGGCGTCGCGACCCGCGAGGCCATCGACGAGATCATGAAACTCGGCATGAATCATCCGATGGGGCCGTTGGCTCTCGCAGATTTTATTGGACTGGATGTTTGTTTGGCCATCTTGAACGTGCTGCACGACGGGCTTGGCGATCCGAAATACCGCCCGTCTCCGCTGCTCAAGAAATACGTGGATGCCGGCTGGCTGGGACGCAAGAGCGGTAAAGGTTTTTACGACTATCAATAAGCATATGAGGAAGATATTTCTGCTTGCGGCGACGGCGATCGTCCTATCGACGTCTGCCCTTGCCCAGATCAAGGTCGCGCCGCTGGCGATCAACGAGCGAAAGCTCGCAAATGGACTGACGGTCGTGTCGCTTCGCGACAATTCGAGCCCGACAGTCGCCATCCATGTCATGTACGATGTTGGCTCAAAGAACGACCCGACGAGCCGCAACGGCTTCGCTCATCTGTTTGAACACATCATGTTCAAGTCGACCAAGAACATGAAGTCCGAGATGTTCGATCGGTTGACCGAGGATGTCGGCGGCTATAACAACGCGTCGACGAACGACGATCTGACTAACTACTACGAGGTCGTGCCGTCCAATTACCTCGAGACCCTCATCTGGGCCGAGGCCGAACGGATGTCCAATCTCACCGTCGACGAAGGCAACTTCAAATCCGAGCGGGCTGTCGTGCAGGAGGAGTTTCGCCAAAGTGTCGCCTCGCAGCCATACGGGATGTTTAACGAGTACATCCAAAAGCTGTCGTATACGACCCATCCTTATCGGCTAACCACTATCGGCACGATCGAGGATCTCGACACGGCGACCGTCAAAGATGTTCAGGAGTTTCACCGAACGTACTATCGGCCTGACAACGCTTATCTGATCGTCGTCGGCGATTTTGATCAAGCGCAATTCGATGCGTGGACGGACAAGTATTTTTCAAAGGTCGGCCATCCGAGTATGGCGGTCCCGCGTGTTACGACGATGGAGCCCGCCCGCACCAAGGAGCAGCGATTTTCTAAGACCGCTCCGAATGTTCCGTTTCCAGCTGTCGCGATCACCTACCTGGCGCCGCGGTCCGACGATCCGGATATCGCCGCCTTGAATGTCGCCGAAAAAATACTGTCCGGCGGCGAAAGCTCGCGGCTTTATCAGGCACTCGTCTATAAGCAGCAGATCGCACAGGAGGCATTTTTCACGGTGGACGATCGCGTCGACGGCGGGCTGCTTTACTTCGGAGCGATCGCCTCAGAGGGCAAAACGCCCGACGCTCTTGAGAAATCGCTTCTTGCCGAGCTAAAGCTCATCCAGACAAAAGGCGTGACGCCTCGCGAGCTCACAAAGGCAAAGAACCAACTGATCGCCGACGCTGTCCGCTACCGTGAAAACAACGACGGGCGGGCAAGTGAGATCGAGCGAGCGATCGCTTACGAACACAACGCAACAGCCGTCAATACCAACATTCAAAAGCTGCAGGCCGTCACCGCCGCGGATGTGCTTCGTGTAATGAAAAGCTACTTTAAGGACAATAATCGCGTAGTTATCTACTACTCGAACGAAGGAGGTGCACAGTAATGAGAGCGAATACCGCCGTTCTGTTCTGTCTATTCGCAACCTTCATCCCGGCCTCGTTCGCGCAGGAAAAGCCGCCGGCTCCCGGCGCACCGCGATCGGTGAGCATCCCGGCGGTAGTCGAGAAGAAGCTGCCGAATGGCTTGACGGTCGCGACCGTCCAGCGGACGAACGTTCCGCTCGTGACGATGCAGCTTGTGATCCGCAGCGGCGCTGGTGTCGAGCCCGGCGCGAAGGCTGGCCTCGCGGACCTTACCGCGTCCATGCTTACAAAGGGCACAAAAACGCGCACTGCGACGCAGGTCGCTGAAGATGTCGAATTTCTTGGCGGCGCGATCCAAAGCGGCGCCGGCTGGAACAGCAGTTTTGTCGCGATGACAGTCACGTCCGACAAGGCCGCTCAGGCGATGGCTTTGCTCGGCGACGTTATCCTGAATCCGAAGTTCGATCAAAAAGAGCTCGACCTTCTGAGATCGCAATATCTTGACGGGCTGACCGCAAACTTAAAACAGCCCGGCTTTATCGCAAATTTCGTTGCGACCAAATACAGTTTCGGCGAGCATCCGGCGGGCGGCACGCCTGCGAGCCTCGCGGCGATCACGCGCGACGACGTGGTGAATTTTCATCGCGGCAATTTCGCGCCCGAGAATGCCGTGCTCATATTTACCGGCAACATAACGCTGGCTGCGGCAGCATCACTGGCTGCTGCGACCTTCGGCAAGTGGCGAAGGCTCCAAACCTGGGGCGACCCTCATGAATATGTGGCTCGCGCCGCGCGCGGCGGCGACCAGATCCTCGTTGTCGATCTGCCCAAGTCCGGTCAGGCATCCGTCGTCTATACAAAACCCTTGACCTCGACCGGTCGTCAGAGCGCCGCATTCTATCCTGCAGTAGTGCTCAATTCCGTCCTCGGCGGCGGTTATTCATCGCGACTCAACCTTGAGATCCGGATCAAACGCGGCTTGAGTTACGGCGCGGGCAGCAGCTTTGTTTGGCGCACACCGCGCTCGAATTTCGCGACGCGGACACAGACCAAAAATCAGTCTGCAGCCGAGGTCGCCGATCTCATTCTTGACGAGGTCAAAAAACTCACCAAGAACAATGTCGGAAAGGATGAGCTAGTACCGCGCAAGTCGGTGCTGACCGGGACCTTTGGCCGAGGCTTAGAGACAACTACTGGTCTCGCGAGTGCTCTCGCGGATCTTTACGTCTTTGGGATCCCGACAAATGAGCTGAACACCTACGTTACGAATGTAAATAACGTATCTGATTCTCAGATCAAGGGCTTTGCCGCGGGCGATCTAATGGGCGGGGACATTATCATTGTCGGCGATTATTCGATCTTTAAGGACGATCTGGCTAAGCGATTCCCCAAGTCGAAAATAACCGTCATC
>DASYKW010000174.1:0-5267 GCA_035995005.1 Pyrinomonadaceae bacterium | reverse complement strand
TTGCATCAGGCTCAGTGTGCCTTCCTGCATGCGGGCACCGCCCGAGGCCGAAAATATCACCACAGCGCCGCGATTTTCAATCGCCCGTTCGATAAGACGCGTAATTTTTTCGCCAACGGCCGAGCCCATCGATCCGCCGATAAACGCCATGTCCATCGCGGCGGCATAGGTCAGATGGCCGCCGACCATTCCCTTGCCCGAAATGATCGCCTCCGGCAGTCCGGACGACGCCATAGCCTGATCTATGCGGTCGGTGTAAGGTTTAGAATCAAAAAACCCAAGCGGGTCGCCGGAGGTGACCTCTTCGTCGAGCTTTTCGTAGCGTCCATCGTCAAAAAGGTCCTTTAGTCTTCCCTCGGCGGTGTAGCGAAAATGGTAGCCGCAGTGCGTGCAGACCTCGTGCGACTCGGTCAGCTCGCGCTTGTAAAGAGCACTCTCGCACTCGGGACATTTGACGAAAATACCCTCGGTGCGGACGGTTCGTTCTTCATCGACTTCCTGCTCGTCGATCTTAGGTCTGTCTCGGCGAAACCACGACATAAAACAATGTTAAGAGACTATCACAGAGCCAACCTAGGTAAGAACGGCGGCCATTTGCGAGTGAATGAGGCCGTTTGAGGCGAGGATCGGCGGTGAGTAGATCGTGAAGTTTGAGCCCTTGTAACCACCGACCTGCCCGCCGGCTTCCGCAATAAGCAAAACTCCCGCGGCCATGTCCCAGGGATTCAGACCCTCCTCCCAAAAGCCGTCAAAGCGTCCGCAAGCGACGTATGCCATGTCGATCGCCGCCGAGCCGTCGCGACGAACGCCTCGCGATTTGAGAAGAAAGTCGGTCAGGTTACGAGCGAAATCTTCGCGGCGTTTGAAATCGTATGGGAAGCCCGTGACGATCAGAGCTTCACTTAATTCCTCGGTCTGCGATACGCGGATCGGCTTGTTGTTGAGGGTCGCACCGCGGCCGCGTTCGGCCGCAAAAAGCTCATCCCGAGTCGGATCGAATGTTACGCCGATCACGATCTCGCCCTCGTGCTCCAGGGCAAGTGTTACGCAAAAGCATGGATACCCGTGTGCGAAATTTGTCGTCCCGTCAAGCGGATCGATGATCCATTTCCACTCGCTTGAGCCATTGAGCACAGCCGCACCCGATTCCTCAGCGAGAACACCGTGCTTCGGGTAATAGGAATTGATCCGCTCGATGATCAGGGCCTCGCTGGCAAGGTCAGCCTCGGTAACGAGATTAATGTCACCCTTTTTCGTGACGTAGATCTTGCGTCCGTATTTCTCGAGCAGGAGCTGGCCGGCCGCCCGGGCGGTTTCGATGGCGAAGTTGAGCATAACAAGATTATGCCCACGAAAGACGCGAAAAGCACGAAACGCGTCCTTTAGTGTTTTTCGTGTATTTGGTGAGCTAAATTTCCGTCTTGTGGACGGAGCGCATGCGCTGGCGGGCTTTTTTGGAGCGGCGGACGGTGTTGCGGCGTTTGAGATTGCTCTCGGCCCAGTCGGAAACCTGCTTAAGCGGATGCCATTCAAAGCTCTCGAGCGGCAGCACCTCGCTGGACGAATCCTTGAGCTTTATCGTGCTGAACGAAACAAAGATCACGACCAAATTGAAGATCGCTCCCGTGAGTATCACCAGCCAGCCGGGAGCAAGGCCGATCGTCGCACGCTGAAAGATTATCTCCCAAAATATCCTGCGATCTGCCCCCGAGGTCAGCAAAACGGGAGACGGATGAATGTATATCTTGAGCGTCCAGCAAAACGCGAGCAGCAGAAAGATCCACAGATAATTCGCCCTGAGACGCCTCCCGAGCGCCTCCCAGACGCTGATCGTAAAGTGCGGTGTTAGCAGATCCGCCGAGATGTGCTCCGCCCATTCCTGATCCGGGGGGATGGTGCGATGCGAGAGCATCGGAGCGAAGTAGCCGGTCTCAAGAACCCGCACCCGATTTGCCCAGACCTCATAATAGCGATATCTGCGAGCTTCCATAAAGAGGAAGATCGAGACCAATATCGTGTTGATCGGGATCGCAAAATGCGGATTATCGGGCGAGCTGAATACGAATGACAACGTCGCACCCGCCGTGATCACGGCCCAATTCGTCGTCGTGTCGAGACGGCCGCGCCAGACGTTAGACCGCTGCACCTCGCCCCGATAGAAATGCACCATCGCGGTGTTGAATTCAGCGGGTGCAAGCTTTTGTACGATGGCCTGGGGCGTCGGTTTCGGCTTGATGCCGCGCTTTCGCACCTCTTCCGCAAACGCGCGAAAGCCCACCGGCACATTCGTGATGTGAATGTCGTCGTCAGTGATCTGCGGTGCGGAACGAACGTCGTCGTTCATATTGTCGGGCAACAAGGCTCTCCGGGACATGAAAGCCACGTAAATGTTAAACCCATTGATGTTGGGATGCAAGAAAACCCGCCGTTAGGCTACACTTTGGGCGATGCAAAAGACCGACGAAGACTGGATGCGCCACGCGATAGATCTCGCTCGCGAGGCCGAGCAACGCGGCGAGGTACCGATCGGTGCGGTCATTGTGAATGAACAGGGCGAGATGCTTGCGGCAGCATCGAATCGCACGATCGGCGATGTCGACCCGACGGCCCATGCGGAGTTACTTGCAGTTCGGATTGCCGCCACACGGATAGGAAATTACCGCCTGACGGGGTGCACCGTTTACTCCACGATCGAACCGTGCGCTATGTGCGCCGGAGCTTTGGTCAACGCGCGCATTTCGCGGCTCGTTTATGGGGCCGCGGACGAGCGCTTTGGGGCCGTCGAGACGCATTTTCGCATCTGCGACAGTCCGGATCTCAACCATCGCATCGAGATCACTGCGGGCGTTCTTGCCGATGAATGCCGACAGCTGATGCAGGATTTCTTTAAGAAACGCCGCGGCAGGCGGAACGCCGGCGGTTAACGTGCTTTGCTTGCGAATCTCTCGCCCAAACTTTAGAATCAAGAGTTCGCCCGTGCGGAGAGGTGCGAGAGTGGTTGAATCGGGCAGTCTCGAAAATTGCTGTACCTTTACGGGTACCGTGGGTTCGAATCCCACCCTCTCCGCCAGAATCTGACCGACCGGAAAGGTGCAGGAGTGGTTGAACTGGCAGCATTGGAAATGCTGTGAGCTCGAAAGGGTTCCGTGGGTTCGAATCCCACCCTTTCCGCCAGATATTTAGTAGTTGCAGGAGAGGCGTATGTCCCGAATACTCCCGATACTTTTAATTGTTTATTCTCTGCTGACGGCGACGCTCACACCTCCGGTGATGACGCAGCAGGTTAAGGTAGAAAACGCTCCGGCCGACGGTGTCGTAGCCTTAGACCTAAAAAAGTCGATCGTTGAAAACAACAATGCGTTCCTTGAGCGATCCTCTAAGGTCGACGTAAAAGCCCTCGATAAGATCGACCGTCAAACGCCGAAGAAAAAAGGCTGGATCTCGCGGCACAAGCTCGCATTTGTCGCGATAGTGGTCGGATTTGCTGCTCTGATCTTTGTTGCGGTCAAATACGGCAAAGATTGCATCAAAAGCGAACCCGAAGGCTGCACGCCGAACGTAGACGAAAACTGCACTTGCACGCAGTACGCCCAGAATCTTTGAGATAGTTTCCTATATGGCTCCGGGCCCCGCACAAGGCCTCAAGTTGTGAACTCCGCTAGGCGAGGAATCGAGCAACGGTAGCAGCTTAGCCTGTGTTGCGATCAGGTCCGGAGCCGCCAGATCAGATAAAAGACGAGTGTAGATGCACTCGTCTTTTTCTATTGCTCATAGGTACGTAACCCTACAATCTTCCTTACTTTTCATTTGTTAGCCTCTCGATACATTTAAGGAGGTAAGCATATGAATGCGATCGAACTACTCAAGCAGGACCACGACTTTGTGGACGGTCTATTCAAACAGATCGAGGACACGCCGCCATCGCGCCACGCAGCAATTTTTAAGAAGGTGAAGAATGAGCTCGACACGCACGCGCACATCGAGGAAAAGATCTTCTATCCAACTCTGAAAAAAGAGGGCGATAAAGAGCTCCAGGACATCACCAGCGAGGGCATAGAGGAGCACAGGCAGATCAAGAAGTTTCTGAGAGAGATCGCTCGATCGACCTCAACCGAGAAACGCGAGGCTAAACTCAAGGTCCTGATCGAGGACACTCGCCATCACGTCAAGGAAGAAGAGGATGAGATGTTTCCAATGGTCGACGACCAGTTCTCATCCGAACATCTCAACGCGCTTGGCGACCGTATGCAGGCCGAGAAGGTAAAGTTCCAAAAGGCGAAACGCATTCCGGCCCGCCGCGAACAGCCAAAGGGAATGGTCACGAAGATGGTCGAGAAAGCGAAAGAAATTGCGGTGGCGCTGACGGGTGGTGGTGACGAGACCCAAGCGCCCGCAAAGGGTCGCAGCCGTGGAACAGGGAAAGGCGCGAGTTCCTCGGCCAGCAGATCATCGAATGGCAAGTCGAACGGCTCCGCTAAGGCGTCGGCGACCTCCGCCAAGACTTCTGCCGGCTCCAACGGGTCCGCCAGATCCAGGTCAAAAGCCGGATCGGCCAAGTCCACACCGGCTAAGAGCGGCTCGTCCTCGAAGCGATCAGGAAAAACCGCTTCGTCACGTTAAAAGAGTGTTGGTTCGTCCGGGCGGACGCGCATGAGGCTCCCAAGGCCGAAATGCTCGTAGGCGAGACGCGTCGCCATACGTCCGCGAGGCGTACGGTTTAGAAAACCGATCTGCAATAAATAGGGCTCGATCATCTCTTCGATCGAGTCCTTTTCCTCATGGACCGCCGCGGATAGCGTGCCAAGGCCGACGGGGCCGCCGTCAAATTTTTCGATGATCGTTTTCAGCAGCTTTGCGTCGATCTCGTCGAGCCCATAGTGGTCGACCTCCATGCGGTCTAGAGCGCTCGCCGCGACGTCCTCGGTGATTCTTCCGTCGTGATCGACCTCGGCAAAGTCGCGCACTCGCCGCAGAAGCCGGTTGACGATACGAGGCGTCCCGCGACCGCGTCGGGCGATCTCATGCGAGCCGCCCTCGTCGATCTCGACACCCAGGATCCGGGCTGAGCGGTTACAGATAGTTCGCAGGTCCTCGACATTGTAAAAATCGAGATGAAACACGATGCCGAATCTTCCCCGCAAAGGCGCCGTCAACAATCCGGGCCGCGTCGTAGCCCCGACGAGCGTAAACTTTGGCAGTTCCAGCGTCACAGGCCTCGCCGATGGACCCTGACCGATCATGATCGGCAGCTTGTAGTCCTCCATCGC
>DASYKW010000173.1:0-11058 GCA_035995005.1 Pyrinomonadaceae bacterium | reverse complement strand
GAGGAACGCGAAGGTCCGTGGGAACTCATCTCGAGAAGTTGAGTCACGTTCTCTCCAAGAACCTTAAGAAGGGTATCAACCGTTGCTAAATGCGTACGAAACGCGAGACAGGCAAACCGCAGTGTGTATTTCCCTTTCAGGGTCGTCGAGGAGATAAATACGCGACCGTCTGCAACGACGGCTCCGAGCAGCTTTTTGTTGAATTCATCGCCCTTGTCCATCGGCCATCGGTAAGTTACGACGGAAAGCTCCGGCTCAAGATCGCTCTCAAAGCCAAGCTTCTGGACTTCCTCGTAAAAATACTTGGCAAGCTGCAGCTTTTCATCGAGACACGCCCGGAATGGCGCAACGCCGTGGAGCTTAAGCGGCAGCCAGAGACGCAGACCGCGAAAATGCTTTGTCAGCTCGGGCGACAGCTCTGCCGGCGACAATTCGTCGATGCCGGTGAACGCGTCCTGCATGTAATTGGCCTCGAAGCTGAACGAACGTTTCAGGTCGTCGACATTCCTAACCAAAACCACACCAAGGCCGTAGGGCAGGAACAGCCCTTTGTGCGGATCTATGACGACGGAATCGCACAGGTTGAGACCGATGAGCTTTTCCCGTCCTTCCTTGGTCAATATAAAGAATCCGCCGTATGCCGCGTCGATGTGATACCAGAGTTCGTGCTCCTTCGCGACGTCAGCGATGTCGACAAGCGGATCGATAGCCCCGACATCGGTCGTCCCGGCCGAAGCAACCACTAGGAAAGGATTTAATCCCGCGGTTTTGTCGGCCTCTATCTTTGCCCGCAGATCTTCAACGCGGACCTTGTAGCGCTCGTCGAGCTCGATATAGCGGATCGGACATTCGCCGAGACCGGCGACGCGAATCGCCTTATCGACAGAGTGATGCGTTTGCTTCGAGAGATATATGACAGATCGCGGGATGTCGGCCGACTTGATGCCTTTCGCATCGCGAGCCACGACGACTGCGATCATATTCGCGAGCGAGCCGCTGGTCGTCAGGTTGCCGTGCGAGGTTGGTCCGTAGCCGACAACGTCGCACAGCCAGCGGACGAGCATGTTCTCCATCCGCACGGCGCCGGGAGAGGCGTAGAAGACTCCCGCGTACCGGTTAAAGACGTCACCAAGATAATCACCAAGCGACGAATAATAGATACCGCCCCCGGGAATGTAAGCCAGATGCCCGCCCGAAGCAGGGTTTAGACCCGGACGGTCGACGTTCTCGCGGATCAACTCGATCGCGTCATCGATGCCGATTCCCGTCTCACCGATCGGCGAATCCAGCAGGGCTAGGCCCTTGTCGTCCGTCTGGTTGTACGCCTTGAGCGAGTCGATCTTGCTGAGAAAGTTCTCAGAGTAAGATATGACGCTATTGCGAGCGATCTCTCGCTGGTCCGCTGTCGGTTCGAGACGCCTAGACTCTCGCTCAAGGTCAAGTATCTGATCTCTCAGTGACATGTCTGATTAGATTTCGACGATGGTAGTGACGATGACCGGCTTGGTGCCGATCTCTTTCTGGAGGAAGCGTTTGAGCTCGACCCGCAGGCTCTCTTTGAAGTAAGGGCGGTCGACTATGTGCTCGTGTTTCATGACGCCGATGGCCTTGCTGATCGCTTCCTGCGCGTGTTGCGTAAAGCCATTCAGAGGGTCGATATTTGCTACGCCCTCAAAGGCGATCTGAGGCTCGCCTATTAGGTCGTGCGTTTTCTTATCGACCGTGACGACGAGCGAGATCGCGCCGCCGTAAGCAAGCCGTTTTCGCTCGCGTATCGTCTCATACTCGATCTCCTCCATCGATTCCTCGTCGATAAAGGTCTTGTGCAGATCATGCTTTGCGACGACATTTGCACCGTACTGGTCGATCTCCAGCACATTGCCATTCTCGATCAGGATGATGTCCTTTTCCTCATAACCGGCGACGTGATTCTTGATGTATTCCTTTTGCCTGAACAGCATCCGGTACTCGCCATGAATGGGTACAACAAATTTTGGCCGCGATGTCTCGACCATGATGCGAATGTCCTCTTGCGAGGCATGTCCGGAGACGTGGACCAGGCGGCGCTTTTCCTCGATGATGTTTGCGCCACGCTTGTAAAGGTTGCCAATTAGACGACTGATATTCTTCTCGTTACCGGGAATGATGCGAGCCGACAAAACGACCGTGTCGCCCGTTTGGATCTCCATCCCCTTGTACGAGCCGGTCGCCATGTTCCACAGCGCCGCCCGGACCTCGCCCTGCGAACCGGTCACGATGTAGCAGATCTCGTCGTCATCAAGAGCTCGGGCCGCCGAGAGATCGACCATCGTGTCGCCGACGATCCGCAAAATTCCCTGGTCCACCGCAAGCTCGACATTCTTCTGCATCGAGCGTCCAAGCACACACACCTTGCGGCCGAATTCATGTGCGATGTCGAAAAGTATCTGCAGTCGATGCAGCGAGGACGAAAATGTCGAGACGAATAGACGTCCCTCCGTTTGCTCAAAGATCTCTTCGAACGCCGGAATGACGGCCTGCTCTGACGGGGTTCGACCCGGAACGGTGGCGTTCGTCGAATCGCACAATAGCGCTAAAACGCCCTCATCTCCGATCCGCCCGAGAGTCTTTAGATCGTACGGCGGGCCAATTACGGGCGTGTCATCGATCTTGTAATCACCCGTATGGATGAGCGTCCCTTCCGGTGTGTGGATCGCGAGAGAAAAGCACTCGACCAGCGAGTGCGATGCGTGAATGAATTCGATCTTAAAACTGCCGATCTCGATGATGTCATTCGGCTTGACGCGATGCAGCATTACATCGCCGAGCATGTTAAATTCCTCGAGCCGCTTCTCCGCAAGCGAGAGTGTAAACCTCGAGGAATAGACGGGAAGGTTGAACTTGCGAAGGATGTAAGCGAGGGCACCGATATGGTCCTCGTGCCCGTGTGTCAGGATGATCGCGGTAAGATCGTCGCGGTATTCCTCAAGAAAATCAAAATTCGGGACGGAGATGTCGACCCCGTACGGCGTCTCCTCAGGAAAGCCCATCCCGGCGTCGACGATGATCATCTCGTCGCGATACCGGATGCCCATGCAGTTCATCCCGAATTCGCCGATGCCGCCAAGCGGAATTATTTCGATCTTGCTCACAGACTCCTTAAAACACGCGGTCTAAATGAAACTTGAAGTATAGCATAGGGGCCTCAACCGTCTCTTTTCAGTCCACGCAGGGCCTCGAGACCAGATTTGTGAAACCGAACGGCGCGGCCACGCGTCTTTTGCCTGACGACAAATTCTCGAGGTCAGTCTCATGAATGATCAGCAATTAGATAACTTGATGCGGCAGATCGCGAACGACGCGGCATTGGACGAGGCGTCTGTCGACGAGATCGCGAACTCGCCGTCCCTTTGGTGGAGCGTTCGGCGCGAGATCCGAAAGGCGCCGAAGGTGGCTCCGTGGCCGCCAAGTATCCTGAAACGCTTCCTAATCGTGGGGCTGCCTGCCGCAGCCGCGATCTTGATCGGTCTGGGGCTTTACCTTAACAACGCTCCGAACAAGACCGGTGATACTGCGGACGTCAAGATGCCAGCGGCGTCGAACGACATCGGTTTGAAAACTGCGGCGACGGAAACTCGCACGCAGACAGCTATAACTGCGATCACACCAAGTCCACGCGTCGCGAGGCCGATCAAGGCGTTGGTCAACCCCCAAACGATCACGCCGACGAGAGCCGCCCTTGCGAAGACCGCAAAACCCTCTGCCGAGATCAAGTCAGACTTCATCGCGCTCGCATACGCACGAGATCCCGAGAGCGGACAGCTTGTCCGAGTTAAGGTCCCGAGTTCGATGATGGTCACGCTCGGCCTTGTTTCGCATGTTGAGAAGCCATCCGATCTCGTCGACGCTGAGGTGATCGTCGGGGACGACGGGCTGACCCGTGCTATCAGATTTATACGTCAGTAACTTCCCCTTTGGAGAAAGAAATGAATACGAAGTCATTATTCGCAATTGTTCTAACGCTAGTCATCGCAGCTGCGGTCTCGGCCCAGCGTCCGCCACGCCCCGACGGCGGGCCGGGTGCCCCAAGCCGCGATCCAGGAATGCCGGGTCAGATGGGGCCGCAAGACGGGCGTCCACCGAAAGGCGACTGGCTGAAAACCGTAGACACGAACCGGAACGGCACATTCGATAACGATGAGCTCCAAGCTGCCACCGATCGAACGTTCGCAGAACTCGATCGCAATGGAAATGGCACGATCGACGACGGTGAAGGCCGAATGGCTCCGCCACCGCCAGGGGCCGGTCGTCCAGATGACAAACGAATGGGCGATCAACCTGAGAAACGCGAAGGCCAGGACAAACACCTTCTGCCCCCATTCTTTTTCATGCGTCGTCTTAACGAAAGCGATTGGGTAAGTAAGGATGACTTTGCCGCTGCGGTCCGTGGCGTATTTAACGATATGGACAAGAACCACGATGGCGCGATCGGTCAGGCAGAGGCACGGCCACCTCGACCCGACGGGGCTCTGCGACCCGATGGCCCCGAAGCTCCCGGTCCGCCGCCAAACGCAAGATTCATCGCCGCCGAGCTTCGATTTGGGGACAAGCCTGTCAAAGACCAACCTTTTTCAGCCGACACTGTGATCGAGGACACGCGTCGTCTTTACGACGGTTCAACGGCTACGAAGTCCATGAAAGGGGCGATCTATCGCGCCGCCGATGGTCGCACTCGCCGTGAGCAGCCGCTCGAAATGGTCGGCGGTGTCAGCATTTCCGGGACCGATGGAAAACCTCAGATGATGGTGTTTATCAATGATTTCGCGACACGGACCCAAACGTTCCTGGACATCAACAACAAAGTGGCCCGAACACACGCGGCCGGCGATATCGCACCGCCTGCGGGCCCCGGCGGCCCTGTGGCGCGGAATGGAGAGAGATCCGAGTCTCTTGGATCCAAAACCATCGAGGGTGTCAAGGTCGACGGCACTCGCACCTCATTCCAGATCCCTAGTGGCCAGTTCGGCAATGACAAGCCGATCGAGGTCGTGACCGAGAATTGGTTTTCGCCCGAGCTGCAGGTCATCGTGATGTCCCGGCACATAGATCCGATAGCCGGTGAGCACATTTTCCGGTTGGTCAATATCAAACGCGCAGAACCGGCAGCCGATCTCTTCGCCGTGCCTACCGGCTATCGCGTTGAGGGCCCCGGAGATCGCCGCAAGCCTGAATAGTCTGGAGCCAATTTGTCTCGATAGATCGAATTCAACGACAATGCTCGACGAGGTCTTTTTGACAATCTTGCAAAGCGAAGCGCAACTACCGGCGATACAGTTCTCGGACAATGATCCCACGTCCGACGACCGCCTGGTGGAGCTTGTCCTGGCCGGTGAGGAAACGGCATTTGCCGAGATCTTTGAACGATACAAGCGACACGTGACGCTAACAGTCGGCCGTTTCTTTTCTGACCGGGCCGAGGTCGAGGAGCATGTGCAGCAGGCTTTTGTAAAGGCCTATACATCGCTCAACCGATATCGTGGCGGCGAGGACAACTCGTTCGCGGCTTGGCTCACGCGGATCGCGGTCAACGTCTGTTACGACGAATTTCGCCGCCATAAGCGACGCGGGCAGAGCCTCTTTACCGAGATGAGCCGCGACGAGACCGATTATGTTGAGACCATCGTCGACGGTCGCGAGCGTTCAACCGAACAGAGCCTTGCTGCACGCGATCTCGCTGAACGTATCATGAGCGGACTCGATCCCATGGACCGCGTGGCGATGACGCTCGTATATTCCGAAGACCGCTCGCTTGACGAGGTCGCGAGGTCGATAGGTATTACCACGAGCAATCTGAAGTCGAGATTGTTTCGCTGTCGAAATCATATTAAGAAACGTTTTTCGCATCTTTTCTAACGCAGGTACTTGGAGGGGCCATGCAAAAGGTCAAACTCGCGGCGATAGCTGCATTCATACTTGGTCTCGCCGGATTTACCCTAACGAGATCTGACATGGTTCAGGGCCAAGCGGGCGGTGCCACGCTCGCGGCTCCGACGAGCGTGTTGGCGACTGACAATATTTACAACACGAAGGTTGGGATCTATTGGGATGCGATTCGCGGTGCGACGCTGTACCGGATATTTCGAAACAGCAGCAACAGCGCGGCTGGGGCGACCGATATCGGCGTGACGGCCGCTCCGTTTTTTTTCGATCTCTCAGGCACGGCGGGACAGACCTTCTTTTATTTCGTACGGGCAGAGAATGGCTCAAACGTCAGTTCGCTGAGCGCGTCGGATCCCGGCTCGCGAACGGGTGCTCTACAGCAAGGGCCGGTACCTCCGCTCGGCCCTCCACCTCCTGCTCCTGTCGGTAATGATCTGACAGCCGCGAAAGCCTATCTCGGCAAGGTCTTATTCTGGGATGAGCAGATGTCATCAACACGGACGGTCTCGTGCGGCAGCTGCCACCATTCGATAACAGGTGGAACGGATCCGCGGAGCCCCGCGATCAATCCGGGATCCAACGGGGTGCTCGGGGATGCGGACGACGTTCACGGATCGGCCGGCGTGCCCTCAAATAACGCCGACGGCAGTTACGTTCGAATTCCGACCTACGGACTCAACGATCAGGTCACGGGCCGAAAGACCGTTTCTTACATCAATGCCGCCTACGCGCCGGTACTATTCTGGGACGGCAGGGCTACGGGCACCTTTAGCGACCCGCTTACCGGCTCGGTGCTCCTTAATGGCGGCGCCGCGTTAGAAAGCCAATCCGCGGGGCCACCAGTCTCCTCTGCGGAAATGGGCAACACCGGTAGAAGCTGGGCTGACGTCGCCACCAGGATCGCCGGCTCAAAGCCACTTGCCCTCTCGCCGTCAATGCCAAGCGGGCTCTCGACGTGGATCAACGGCCGGACATATCCGGAGCTTTTCCAGGAAGCCTTCGGCACTGCGGAAGTAACGCCGTCGCGGATCTCTTTTGCGATAGCTACCTTTGAGCGCACGCTGTTTAGCGATCAAGCCCCGATCGATGTAGCGAATGCAGGCGGCGCTCCTTTGACGACGCAGGAGCAGAACGGCCGCAACCTCTTCAATGGGCGGGCGGGCTGTAATCGCTGTCACGGCGGCAACCTGCTGAGCGACAATAACTTTCATTTTATCGGTGTCAGACCGCAGGGTGAGGACACGGGCCGGTTTCAGGTGACAGGTAATCCTGCGAACACGGGCGAGTTTCGCACGCCGAGTCTGCGGAACGTCGGACAGCGAACATCGTACTTCCATAACGGCGTGTTTACGACGCTCGAACAGGTCGTTGCCTTTTACAGCCGCGGTGGTGATTTTCGACCCAACGATCTCGGGCCCGCGCCAAACCTAACGGCCCAGGAGCAAGCAGACGTTGTCGCCTTCCTCAGACGGCCGCTGACGGACCCGAGAGTTGCCGCCGAGAGCGCGCCATTCGACCGCCCGATACTGTATACGGAGTCGAATCGCGTACCTCTCGTCAGCGGTAGTGGACGTTCGGGCTCCGGCGGATCGGTTCCGACGATACGCACAATTCCGCCACCCATCATTGGGAATCCAACTTTCACGATCTCACTTTCAAACGCTCTGGGAAATGCGGCCGCGACGCTGCTCGTGGATACCTCAGACCCGGGCGTGACGTCCACGTTGCCCGCGACGAACGGATTCGTCCGCGTGGTGACGTCAACACAGTCGACTGGCGCCGGGAATGGCTGGGCATCGGCCGTGATCTCGATCCCGGACGACGGTTCGCTGGTTGGCAAGACACTCTTCGCCAGGTGGTATATCCAGGACCCGGGAGCACAAAATGGGCTCGCAGTGTCGCAGGTAGCGAGCTTCACACTGTTTGGCACCGCTTCCTCTGCTCAAGCTAATCCTTATGACGACGCAAGGTTCTTTGTCCGGCAGCATTACCTCGACTTTTTAAATCGCGAGCCTGACCAAAGCGGATGGGATTTCTGGACCGACACGATCACATCGTGCGGCGTCGACGCGGCGTGCACCGAGGTCAAACGTATCAACGTCTCGGCCGCGTACTTCCTCTCGAATGAGTTCCAGAACACCGGCTATCTCGCATACCTTACGAACCGCTCCGCATTCGGACCAACCGCTCCGGGAAGCCCTGCTCCGGTGCTTTATAGCACGTTTACGCACGACGTGCAGGTGCTTGGAAATGGATATGTCTTTCTCCAGCCAGGAGCGGACTCCGTCCTCGAGGCTAACAAGGTCGCCTACTTCGACGAGTTCGTCACGCGGCCTGAATTCCTGGCTAAGTACCCGACGAGCTTCGCCAACCAGGAGTTTGTCGACGCTCTTCTCACCTCGGCTAATCTGCCGACGAGCGGGGCATTCCGCGACTCTCTCGTCAACGGTTTGAATAGCGGTACGATGACGCGTGCTCGCGTTTTGCGCGCGGTCGCAGAGTCGACCATTCTCCACACCCGCGAGTTCAACGCCGCTTTTGTGGCGATGGAGTACTTCGGATACCTTCACCGTGATCCGGACTCTGTCGGCTACAACTTCTGGTTACAGAAGCTCAATGACTTTAACGGGAACTACATCGCCGCCGAACTGGTGAAGGCCTTCATCGAGTCCACCGAGGTCCGTCAGCGGTTTGGATCGTGACCGACGTCCTAAGAAGAAAGGCATCGGACAAGCTCTCGCCATTTATCGAGGCTCAACTCCTCCGCCCGCACCTTATCTGGTAAGCCGAGATCGCTCAGGATCGCGGCTATGTTGGCGTAGCCTGGCAAGAGGTTATTGGCCAGGGTTTTCCGTTTTTGAAGAAAGGCCCGGCTGACGAACTCCCTAAATTGTGGTTCGTTGTCGTTACGCGGTTTAGGGGTCAAGCGAATTACGGCACTCCACACCTTTGGGACTGGATAAAATGCCTGCGGGGGCACGTCAAATAGACGATCGATCTCAAACGCATTCTGCGCGATCACGCTTAGGAATCCGCGCTCCTTCCCGCCGGGGCCAGCCGCAATTCTCTCGACCACCTCCCGCTGGAACATTAGGACAAGAGTTGAGAATAATTCGCGGTGATCGATCAACCGCTGCAGTATCGGCGTCGAGATATTGTAAGGAAGGTTTCCTACCAGCTTGAGGCCGCCGAGACCAGGTTGGATGGCACGCAGATCGACCGTGAGAGCATCCGCCTCGATCAGGGTAAACGGTCTACCCGCAAATTGCCCTCGCAGCCCCGCGGCCAGATCGCGATCGAATTCTATCCCGGTTACGTGACCGGCCTTTTCGATCAGCCGCTCGGTCAAGGCCCCTTGGCCGGGTCCGATCTCGATCACATGGTCGTCGGCATTCAGATCAAGCGCTGAGACGATGCGGTCGATAACAGTTTCATCACGAAGAAAGTTTTGCCCGAGTGAGCGTTTTGGACGGTGATAGGTCACTGCGGGATAGGGTAACCTGAGATCTCGACATCGCCCTGCAGCTCGGTCACGGTAACGTGCTGTAAGCGAACCGCATCTGCCATGGACGTTGGCCCTACGCCTCCGATGGCATTGGGCGCATCGTGCCCCCCGATGATCAGCGGCGCATAGATGAATGTCACTTTATCGACAAGTCTCGCATCCACGAACGCACCCGCCACCTGCGTTCCACCCTCAATAAGAACGCTCTGAAGGTCGCGTCTCTTCATCTCGGCAAGAACGCCGGCGATGTCCCGGCTGCCGGATGCTGACTCGATCACCTCGACGTTCGCCGCGCGCAGCCGCTCGATCTTTTCCTTGTCGCTAGAATTTGTGACGACGAGCGTTGGGAATTCTCTTGCCGTTGTAATAAGTTTTGAGGTTTCAGGGATCTGAAGACGATTATCGAGGACGACTCGCACGAGCGGTCGCCGTCGTTCTTTATCGCTGCGGTCGGTAAGGCTTGGATCATCGATTGCGGCCGTGTTGCCGCCGATGAGGATCGCGTCGTGCTCGTGACGCAGCTCGTGCACACGCTTGCGAGCCGCGTCGCCCGAGAGCGCTGTCGAGACACTGTTGTTGAGCGAGATACGCCCGTCGAGCGACATCGCGAGCTTGAGATGAACGAACGGTCGCTGTTTCTTGTGCCAGCAGATGAATTTTTCGTTCTGTCGCTCCGCTTCGTCGGCGAGGACACCGGTGACAACCTCAATGCCGGCGTTGCGAAGGCTTTGAAATCCGCGGCCCGAGACGAGCGGATTCGGGTCATCGATCGGACACACTACGCGGGCGATGCCGGCGTTTATAAGTGCCTCAGTGCATGGCGGCGTTTGGCCGTGGTGGGCGTGCGGCTCAAGCGATACGTAGGCTGTGCCGCCTCGTGCGCGTTCACCGGCTTGAGTGAGAGCGATCACCTCGGCGTGAGTGATCTGATCTTTGCGATAAAAGCCCTCGCCGACAACTTCGCCGGAGCGGTTCGTGACGACGCATCCCACGAGAGGATTGGGGCTAACGAGACCAGTCCCTCGCGCGCCGAGCTCAAGGGCTCGACGCATTAACGCGGCATCCTTGAGATCCGTTTCAGGCTGTTTCTCGCGTTCGGACTTCAATTTTCCGTTTTCCCTTGTCAGTTGAACAGCCCATTAACATATGCCTCGGCGTCAAAGACCATCAGGTCGTCGACCTGCTCGCCGATGCCGACGTAGCGGATCGGGAGGTTGAGCTCCTTGGCGATGGCGACTGCGATGCCGCCCTTGGCGGTGCCGTCGAGCTTTGTCAGGACGACGCCGGTCACCTCGGCGGTTTTCATAAATTGGCGTGCTTGCTCGAGTCCATTTTGACCCGTCACAGCGTCGATGACAAGAAGCGTCTCGTGCGGTGCCCCGGGGACCTCACGCGAGGCAATGCGTTTCATCTTCTCAAGCTCGGCCATTAAATTCGCTTTATTGTGGAGCCGGCCGGCAGTGTCGACGATCAGAACGTCCGAATTGCGTGCCTTGGCTGCGGCCAATGCGTCGAAAAGCACGGCCGCTGGATCGGTTCCCTGCTTTTGTTGAATTATCTGTACGCCGGCACGCTCGGCCCAGATCTCAAGCTGATCGCTCGCAGCGGCTCGAAACGTGTCCGCCGCGCAAATT
>DASYKW010000172.1:0-4225 GCA_035995005.1 Pyrinomonadaceae bacterium | reverse complement strand
TCGACCGAGAGGTCTCGCATGGTCGAGGAGAAAAGGTCCTCCTCCTCAAAGGCGATGGCGTGAAGAATATGCTCGATGGAGACATAGTTCTGATCGCGCTTGCGGGACTCGCTCAGGGCGGTCTCTAAAACACGCTGGCCGCTCTCGCTAAATTTGTCCTTATATGCGTCTATGTCTGCCATAAAAATTGTTCCCGGAGGCGGGCGTAGATTCGATGCCGGAAGGAGGGGGAAGCTTTGCCCATCCTCATGATAGCACTTCGCCTAAGGGGCGAAAAAGGATTTACTTCGTGGCGTGGCCCGCCATACCACGTCCGACCTGCACGCGAGCGGGGCGCAGAAGCTTGTCGCGAAACCTGTAGCCGCGGGCGTACTCGGCCGTGACCTTGCCGTCATCGTCAGCATCCACGGGCTTCATATCCACGGCCTCGTGAAGCTCGGGATCGAAAGTCTCGCCGACCGACGGCACTGGCTGGACGCCAACGCTTATCAGCGCTTGCTCAAAACTGCGGGCCGTGCCGATCACGCCATCGCGAAGATGCTCAACCGACGGGTCAGTCTCGCTGGCCTGGACGGCGAGATTGAGGTTGTCGAGAACCGGGAGCAGCGTCGTTAGGAAATTGAACTGATCCTGGCTGGCCTTTGCTTCGAGGGTCTTTTTTAGGCGCTCGCGCATCTCGGACGTCTCGCGTTCGAGACCCGCCTTTGCCTCCTCGAATTTGGCCTGGACACCGACAAGCTTGGCCTCGGCGGCCACGCGGCGTTCCTTTTCAACCAGAAGCGCTGCCTCGAGAGAGGTCTCGGCTGCAGACTTGGCGGGTTCGGCAACGATCGCCGGCTCGTCCTCAAGCACTTGTTCGCCGTCGGCGTTAAATCGCCGCTTGTCGCGAAACGGTATCTTACCGTTCGTCTCTTCCTTGTCTATATCTTCGTCAAAAATGTCCATCTCTAATTATGTTACGTTATCGCACGAGGCGGCGTTCCGCCGTAGCCTGGGTTACGCGGTTCCCTTTGCCGTTTTGCTATCGACCGTTGTGAATTTCATCTCGCCGCCCTCGGCTATGACTCGAACCGTCTTTCCGCTCGGGATCTCGCCCTTCAAAAGCTGCACAGCCAGCGGGTTTTGGATCAGCGACTGGATCGCACGCTTGAGCGGCCGGGCGCCGTAAACCGGGTCGTAGCCCTCCTGAACGAGCAGCTCGCGGGCAGAATCGTCTAGCTCAAGAGTCACGCCGCGTTCCTCGAGATTCTTTCGCAGCTTCTCAAGCTGCACGTCGATGATCGTCGAGATCTGCTCACGGGTGAGCTGCTTGAAGACAACAATGTCGTCGATACGGTTGAGAAACTCCGGCTTAAAATGGTCTCGCAGGACCTTAAGAACGTCGTTCCTAATGTCGCGGTCCACAAGCGGATTTTCCGCTGCGGTCTGGATCTCGCGTGAGCCCAGATTCGACGTCATTATCAGAACAGTATTCTTAAAGTCGACCACGCGGCCCTTGGAGTCCGTGAGACGCCCGTCGTCCAGGATCTGCAGCAGCAGGTTAAAAACATCGGGATGAGCCTTCTCGATCTCGTCGAATAGCACTACCGAATAAGGACGTCGCCGCACGGCCTCGGTCAACTGTCCGCCTTCGTCGTAACCGACATACCCCGGAGGAGCACCGATCATACGTGCGACGGCGTGTTTCTCCATGTACTCCGACATATCGAGCCGGATCATCGCTTTTTCATCGTCGAACAAAAATTCGGCTAATGCTCTCGCAGTCTCGGTCTTACCGACGCCCGTCGGTCCGAGAAAAATGAACGATCCGACAGGGCGATTTGGGTCCTGCAATCCGGCGCGAGCACGTCGAACGGCGTTTGCAACGGCCTCGAGAGCCTCATCCTGACCGATGACGCGTTTGCGAAGCCCGGATTCCATGGCGACGAGCTTTTGCATCTCGCCCTCGAGCATTTTCGAGACGGGCACGCCGGTCCATTTAGCGACGATCTCAGCGACGTCCTCTTCATCTACCTCTTCTTTGAGGAAAACGCCGTCCTTTTGCAGGGTCTCAAGCCTTTCCTGCTCAGTAGCGAGCAGTTTCTCGAGTTCTGGAATGCGGCCGTACTGGATCTCGGCAGCCTTTGTCAGATCGCCCGCCTGTCGAGCACGCTCAAGCTCCAGACGCGCCTGTTCGAGCTGCTCCTTGGCGGTGCGCATCTTCTCGATCTCTTCCTTTTCGGACTGCCACTTGGCCTTCATCGCGGAAGATTTTTCCTGAAGGTCGGCGATGCGTTTCTCGATGTCGTTGAGGCGCTCTTTGGATTTTTTGTCGGTCTCATGCGACAGAGCCTGACGCTCGATCTCGAGCTGCAATATCTCGCGCTCAAGGACGTCGATCTCCTGCGGCAAGGAATCGATCTCAATACGAATTCGCGATGCGGCTTCATCTATCAGATCGATGGCCTTGTCGGGCAAAAAGCGGTCCGTAATGTAACGGTTGGAAAGCGTGGCGGCCGCGACGATCGCAGCGTCCTTGATGCGAACGCCGTGATGCACCTCGTATCTTTCCTTTAGGCCGCGGAGGATCGCGATCGTGTCTTCGACCGTTGGTTCGCCAACATAGACCTGCTGGAATCGACGCTCGAGGGCCTTGTCCTTCTCAATATATTTCTGATATTCGGCAAGCGTCGTCGCACCGACTGCGCGAAGTGTGCCGCGTGCGAGAGCCGGCTTGAGCATGTTTGACGCATCGATCGCACCTTCCGACGCTCCGGCACCGACGAGCGTATGCAGCTCGTCGATGAAGAGAATGATCTGGCCCTCGGCCTTCTCGATCTCCTTGAGAACGGCCTTGAGACGGTCCTCAAATTCGCCGCGATACTTGGCCCCGGCCAGCATCGCTCCGAGATCGAGAGACACGAGCCGTTTGTTCTTAAGGGTCTCAGGCACATCGCCCGAGATGATCCGCTGCGCGAGACCCTCGACGATCGCCGTCTTACCTACGCCGGGCTCACCGATGAGGACAGGATTGTTCTTGGTGCGGCGAGACAGTATCTGGATCGTTCGCCGGATCTCGTCGTCACGGCCGATGACAGGATCAAGCTTGCCCTTACGGGCCCGCTCGGTGAGGTCCTGAGCGTATTTTTCGAGTGACTTAAAATTCTCCTCGGCGTTAGGATCGGTGATCTTTGAGCCGCCCCGCATTTCAGTGACCACCTTCTCAAGGTCGTCGTGGCTGATGCCGTTCGAGCGAAGTATGCGACCCGAGTCGCCTACTTTTTCAGCGGAGATCGCGAGCAGGAGGTGCTCGGTCGAGACGTACTCGTCTTCCATCTTCTCCGCCTCTTTCTGGGCGTCTTGAAAGATAGTATTCGTTCGCGAGCTAAAGAATTGCTGACCGCCCGATACCTGAGGAAACTTAGCGATCGCAGCATCGAGATCCGTGGTGATCGCCTGCACATTCGCGCCGACCTTGCCGACGATCGGCTTGACGACGCCTTCCTTCTGCTCAATCATCGCCGCAAGCAGATGCTCGGGCTCGACCTGCTGATTCTGATTCCGCTCGGCGACACCGATGGCCTCTTGCACGGCCTCCTGGCCGCGGATCGTGAATCGATCGAATTTCATGCGCTAATTCTACTCCTAGACTTCTGTGAGCTAAACGAATTCGGCACTTAGCTTGTTTCAATAATAAAATCTGAGTCTCTGACTGTCAAGTTTGATTTTACGGCGCTTTGACCTAAAGGACCGTTTTCGAGTGACACTGTGGCAATTGTCGGTTATATTGTTGAAGCACTTTCTCGCATATAAATGAATATTTTCCGGGAGATCCTGTGGCCGTTGGTCGCCGTTCTGGCAGCCTTTGTCGTGGGCGGGATCATTATCCTGCTCATCGGCGACAACCCTTTCACGGCTTTTGGCCTGCTGCTTTCAAATTCCTTTGGCTCGGGAAAGGACATCGGCTGGACGCTATTTTATGCGACGCCGCTGATCTTTACGGGTCTCGCCGTGATGGTCGCCTTCCGTTGCGGACTGCTGAATATTGGCGCTGAGGGACAACTCTATGTCGCGGCATTTGCGACGACATGGGTCGGCATCAAGTTTGGCGGAACGGTCGTCAACATCTTTGGAAAGGAAGAAAACTGGTCGTGGACGAGCCTGCCGTGGTATGTGCTCGTGCCGATGTGTATCGCAACGGCGGTCATCGCGGGCGGCATTTGGGGAGCGATACCCGGCATTCTGC
>DASYKW010000171.1:0-6684 GCA_035995005.1 Pyrinomonadaceae bacterium | reverse complement strand
GCTCGATCGGTGGTATTTGAGCGACAGCCAGCCCAAGCGGGGTCAGCAGCAGGACAACAAATAACAACGATCTGGCCATCATCGTGATGGCAGGATTATGACATGAATAGCTAGAGGGATGTCTATGAGCCGGGCTTGCGGGAATGGGCGATACTCTTCAGCCGTCTGAGGTCCTTTGCCGCTCCTCGCAGGCTTGCGGTCCGCGTGCACGCTCCCGATCCAAAATCATCCCCGCTGCCATAGGCATAAACGAGGTACTGATGGCCTTCCTCAAACCCAAGCCCGCAGTCCGAGACGCTTTCGCTGCCGTCCTTGCTTCGAGTCTGATCGGAGATCAGGATGATCTCGCGAGACGTGCCGCCCTTCCACCAGTTGGTCACCTCGAATTTATAGACCAGCACTTCGTAGTCAATGTCCTTGTCGCCGTCGAGATGCATCTCGCGAAACTGGTTCTTGATGCCTTTACGGTACTCGGCGCGGACGAATCGCCCCTCGAAGATCGCGGAGGCTTCTCGATAGGCCGCATCCACCGTTGGCGTAGTGTCGCAAACGCAAGCCACGGCGTTTTGTGTGAAGAGACCCGAAACTAACAGGCCGAGAGCACAAATGAACAGGACCCTTGTGAACCGCATATCCATTGGATTGCCCGCGGCCGCGAGTCGGTTGCCATCCAGTGACAGCAAAACAAAAAAGCGGCTCCGCGGAGCCGCAGGTCGATCTGTGTCTGCCTGTCTTAAAGGTTAAAGTTGAAATTGACGTAGCCGTTTGCCTTGACCGGCTGGCCGCCGCGGGTGAAAGGTTTGAACTTCCACTTTTTGATAGCGTCCTGTGCCGCGCCCTGAAGCAGCGACGGACCGCTTGTCTTGGAAACATCCGTAACGTCGCCGGTCTCGTTGACCGTCACATCGACGCGGACGATCCCCGTCGTTCTCATCGTTCTGGCCGCGGGCGGATAGACAGGCGGGGTCTGCCTCGTAGCGTAAGCCATGAGCGACGAACCGACGTCGAGAGGAGTGTCAGTCTTGGCGAGGTCGGCCTTTGGCTCATCAGCTTTCGCGGTTTCGGTTTTTGTCGGTGCCGGTTGCGCCCCCTGAGTTTGGATCACCTGTTGAGGCTCGATCTTTGTAGGTACAGATGTCGGAACATAGACCGGCTTGTCGGTCATCGCAACGGTCGAGTCTGAGGGCGTGCCGCCGTTTCCAACGGACCGCTGCCGCGTTGCGGCGTTAGGATCTGTATTTGGCGTGTTTGCCGCAACTGCGTCCGAGTTGACGCCATCCTGCGTCACCGCGCTCATCACGACCGAGCGGGCATTTGTCATTTGCTCGCGGGTGTCGGCGACCTCGTCACGCCAGCGTTTGGCGTCGTAATCGTCGCGGGCGAGCATGGAGCGTGAGCTCGTCGCCTCCTCGAGCAAAGCCATCGCATCGGCGGTTTTGGCCGGCGTCTGGCCGATCTCCTTTGACTCGGTGATGACAAGCTCGAGCGTCTCGCGCATCTTCTCGAGATCGTTCAGCGCCTCGAGCGGCAGCATACGATCGCCCACGTTGAGGCCGAGGGCTTTGTAACGCTCGGCTCGGTTACGAGCACCTTTGACGACTTGTCCGGCGACGGCGTTATAAGCCGCGAGTGCGTTCGGTTTGGTCGTCTTTTGCTCGTTAAAAAGCTGCTTGAGGAAGTTTTGTCCGCGAGTGTAATCGCCCTGCTCGAGGTAGCTGTTCATCAAGAGGACGTTGACCACGCCCTGTAAGGCCTGATCCGCGCTTTCCTTGCGAATATTCTCCAGCTCGTAGATCGCGGCGTTGTAGTTGCGAACGGCGATAAAGGCCTTGGCTTTCGTGATACGGTCACGCATCACATCGCCCGAGGTCGGCGCAGGCGGCAGTTGCGCGGCCTGTTGCGGCTCAGTCGGCGACGGCGACGGCGTAACTACTTGTGCGTGTGCAAAAGAGAAGAAACTACCCAGGACCAGAACGACCAAAGAGTAAAACCTTCTGACATTTAACGGCATATTCCCATCCTCCAGCGACGTGAGTTTTCCGTAAAGGTCAAGCGAATAATGCCCACTAGAAGGCTCACTTAACGACCCGAAAAAAGAGCAAACGACCGGACAAAGCGTGGCTTTTGGGGAGCCCGATAAGATCACTGCTTCAAACTCTTGATGATTTTATCGCGGTATGCGTTTGCGTCTTTTTTTATAACACTTTCGTTTAGGGTCAGCAAACGGCGGTCGAGCATCACGACGCGGCCGTTTATGACCACGGTGCGGACGTCAGCCGCCTTTGTTGAGTAAACCAGGGCCGAATAGACGTTGAAGTACGGCGTCTGATTGAGGCTGTCCATATCGACGATAGCGATATCGGCACGTTTGCCTTCCTCGAGCGAGCCCGTGATCGAGTCCAGATGCAACGCCCGCGCGCCGCGGATCGTCGCCATCTCAAACGCCTGCTCGGCTGTGACGACCTTTGGATCGCCCGAGAATTCCTTGTGCAGCTTCGCCGCTGTGTCCATCTCCTCCCACATATCAAGGTCGTTGTTCGACGCCGCTCCATCCGTGCCGAGTCCGACCGCGACGTCCTTTGCCAGCATCTCAGGGATCGGAGCCACGCCCGAGGCGAGTTTCATGTTGGATTGAGGATTATGGGCCGAGCCGACGCCGATCCTCTTTAGAAGGTCGATCTCCTTGTCAGTGATCCAAACCGTATGCGCGGCGATAGTGCGGTTTGAGAGAAAACCGATCTTGCTGAGATACGTCACCGGCGTGTCGCCGTATTGTTTGTTAATGTCGTCGCGCTCCTTTTTGGTTTCGGCGACGTGAATTACTACCGCTGAATTTAACCGGTCCGATTGGGCGCGAATAGCTTTCAAATGATCGGTCGAGACAGTGTACGGTGCGTGCGGTGCGGCCGCGGGCACAATGAGGGGATCGTTCGTCCACTTCTCGATGAACCGCTCGGTATACGCCATCGCCTGCGCATTTGTCTTATTGTCCGCGACCGGAAAATCGATGATCGTTTCGCCCAGCACGCCGCGAACGCCCGCCTTCTTGGTCTCGTCCGCGATCGCGTCCTCAAAGTAATACATGTCGCAGTACGTTGTCGTCCCCCCGCGGATCATCTCGGCGAGGCCCAGCCGAGTCCCGGCCCGCACAAAGGGCTCGTCGACATTCTTAGCCTCGGCCGGGAAGATGTATTTCGTCAGCCAGTCGTTGAGGTCGAGATCGTCGGAGATGCCGCGAAACAGCGACATCGGTACATGCGTGTGCGTGTTGATCAGCCCTGGAATGACGACCTTGCCGGCCGCGTTGATGACGCGTCGCGGCACAACGAGCGGGGCGATATCCGCCCGTCGCCCGATCATAAAGATCGCGCCGTCGTAGATAGCCACCGCGCCGTCCTCGATCAGCTCGTGTTTCGCATTCATCGTGACGACGGTGCCGCCAGAGATGAGGAGGTCGACCGGCGTTTTTCCAAACCGGTTTACGAGCGGCTTTCGCGCGGGTATATCTCGGTTGGGATCGAGAGGCGAGACCTGACTGAAACTCGTGAATGCTAGGGTGACTGCGACCAACAGAACGGCGAGCGGTGAACGGAGTTTATCCATAGCTGAATTTACACCTTTTTTTGCGCCGTCGGCAACGCGCCCGACTTTCCGGTTGACAGGTGATTTTTGTTAAATATACTCATTGTCACGTATGAAAGTAAGACTCAGGGGATTTAAGCGGCTCGCTGACGCTGTTACCGGCTCGCTGGGTGAGCTGGAACAGAACGTTATGTCCGAGCTCAGGCAGCAAGGCGAGCGAAATGTCACTGGTGTCCTGGAGGGACTTGGCGGCGTACACGCATACACGACCGTGATGACGACGCTCGACAGGCTCTATAAGAAGGGCCTATTGCAGCGGCGAAAACAAGGCCGTGCGTTCTACTATAGCGTCAAATACAGCAAGGCCGAGGTCGAGCGGACGGTCGCCGAAGACGTGCTTTCGAGGCTGCTTGATAGCAGTTTGGGACGTGTCGAACCGGTGCTCGCCTGTATTGTCGACTCGGTGAGCGAGCGTGACCGCGAGTTGCTTGATGAGCTCGAGCGTCTCGTGAAAGCCAAGCGAAAGGAGCTGGCCAAGTAGCCAAGCGATGTATTTCCTGCTGGGAATATCATTGATCCTCACGTTTATCCTGATCGTCAATCTCGGCGTCGGCGCAGCCGCGTCAATGATATGGCGGGCGATAGAGTCACGTGTCGCGAGCCTATCGCCGTCGACTCAGGCCCGGGTGATCATAGGCCTGCGGATAATGCCGGTCGCTTTTGCATTGGTATTTGTCCTGGCGTTTGTCGTTCCATCCTATTTACTTCTCGAGCCGAATGACTCGGGCGAGGTCGTCAGTCTTAAGATGGCGATCATTGCTCTTGCTTCTACCCTGGCAGTACTCGTCGCGGTGTCGCGTGTCCTGAGAACGTGGTTTGTCACAAATCGCCTCTTAAAGAATTGGCTCGCAGACGCGGAACCGCTCGTGATCGGCGGCATACGCGGCCGCGTTTATCGGATCGAGCATCAATTTCCCGTGATCGGCGTGATCGGTGTTTTTCGACCGCGGGTATTTGTTGCGAACAGCGTACTCTCCGCGCTTGATGAGAGCGAGCTTGCGGCGGCGATCGATCATGAGAACGGTCACCGCGCGGCATATGACAACCTTAAACGCGGCGTGCTTCGCGCGTGCCGCGACCTGTTGATCTTACCCATAGGCAATCGGCTCGATCGTGCGTGGGCTGAGACGGCCGAGACCGCGGCCGACGAATACGCCGCCGCTCGCAACAAAGCTGCAGCCCTCGACCTTGCCTCGGCATTGGTAAAGATCGGTAAGCTCGTTCCGCACGGTTTAACACCGGCACTGCCAGCGGGGGCATACCTCGTAGAGGACGGTGACGATATCTCTTCCCGGGTAACGCGCCTGATCTCGATCAGCGAGCATCCTGGGCTCGCGACGCCTGGAACTCTCCTCTCTCGGTTCACATCCTGCGTCGGAGTCGCTGCGATACTCGTAATTCTCGTGCTGCCGCTTGTCGACAGCTCGGTGCTGCACGGGACCCACACCGTCGTCGAGACCCTCGTCGCCGCTCTACAGTAATCAGCAGCCCCTTCACAACGAACTCCGAGTGTTGGTAGTAGTTTGTCGAAATACCTACACTCTTTCTTCGCTATCCTTTAACTAAGAGGAATTCGTCCAAATGAATACGTCCCTAGCTATGCGCCGCTTGGCGCTGTCAGCCTGTTTGCTGCTCACCTTTGTCGCAACCGCGTTTACCCAGTCGCCGAATACGGCCTCGATAACCGTGACTGTTGTCGACCAGAATGACGCCTTGGTGACTGGAGCGACGATCTCCGTAGTGAATTCCGCTACGGGCTCGACCCGCGACGCTGTCTCGGGTGACGGTCCGATCACTATCGCCGGACTGTCGATCACGGGCGAATACTCGATCAAGGTCGCTAAGAGCGGCTTTACTGCCAACGACGTGGCGGGTTTGACTTTACGAGCCGGTGAAACGTCGTCGGTAAAGGTCAAGCTCACCGTAAGCGGCGGCACCAACCAAGTCACGGTTTTTGGCACTGCGCAGGGAGTGCGTGCCGACGCGCAGATCGGACGCATTCTCGAGACCAAGCAGATCGACGAAACGCCGATCCTGGGCCGCAAATTCAGCAGCCTTCCGCTCCTCAACTCGGCATTTCGACAGGGCAAGGGCACCGGCGATCTATTCGTTAATCAGACATACTTCATCACCGGCGTCGGCTCGCGACGAGCGACGACCTTCACGCTCGACGGGGCCGATAACAACGAGGGCTGGGGCCGCCAGACGGCCATCGCGACTGTTCCCATCGGGGCCGTGCAAGAGGTCAACGTGATGACCAACGCATTTTCGGCGGAGTTTGGATGGACGTCGGGACCGGCACTGAACATTGTTACAAAATCTGGCGGTAACACGCTCCACGGCGAGGTTCTTGGACTTTTCCGTCCGGGCGGCAAATGGCAGGCTCGCAGCTTCTCGACCAAGAATTACTGTCCCGAGTCGGTTGCATCGACCTGCGTCGTTCCGGCGACGCTACAGGCGATCAATCCCGTCGATATCCCTGATACGCTTGGTCAAGGGTCTTTCTCCATCGGCGGGCCGATCAAGCACGACCGCACTTTCTTTTTCTTCACGGTCGACCACACGCGTCAGAACAGGACGACGTTCCTGTCTTCGACCCTGCCGTCATTCGTCCTGCCAGCCGACGGGCATTTGGACTATACGGGCCATTACCGTCAGACACTCGTCAACGCCCGGATCGACCACAAGATCGCTGCAAACCAGGACCTGATGGTCCGTTTCAACGTTGACCGAATGACGGATGACAACCCGCAGGACGCGGTAGGCGGCACGAGTGCCCCGAGCGTTGCTCGCCGTTACTCGCGTGCGGCGTGGACGACACAAGTCAACCACACATGGACCATCTCACCGTCACTGCTGAATGAAGCTCGTTTTTCTTACCTGCACGGCGATCCGGTAACCCTGTGGGAGGCTCAGAATTTGACGACGACCTATACGCGAGCGGGCTCTGTGCCGTTCACGATCGGCCAGTCGCGTTCGTCGGACATTTGGGGACACCAATTCCAGTTCGCCGATACGCTTTCCTGGACAAAAGGCCAGCAC
>DASYKW010000170.1:0-7243 GCA_035995005.1 Pyrinomonadaceae bacterium | reverse complement strand
CCTCCCGGTCACTCCGGTTACATCCAGGCTCTGTGGCACGGCACGCTTCAAGGGATCGACGCAAAACGTTTCGCCCGCTCGTCATCAACGGAACCGCCTCCCGCAGGAGCGGTCGTGATCAGCACGGAGGAGGACTGCGCTAACTGCCGCTTGCTCGCGCGTTCGACCAACTACATCGTGTACGCGATCGAGCCGTCTGATTTGAGTGCTCACCCGGCCGTGCTCGACGCTGGGTCCTTGCACGCGTTGCTCGTCCCGAACCAACTCCCCTCCACCTTCACGCCTGGAGTCAAACAGAGCTTCGAGGTGATCGTCCGCAACGTCGGTACCGCGACCTGGCCAGCGGTCGCAGACATTGATGGGCGCTACGCCGTCACACTCCACGCCCGCTGGCTGAGAACCGATGGCACGCCGACCAGCGAACAAAAGCCACCGGTACGGATCCCCTACGACATGGAGCCCGGGGACACCGCCGGCCTCAGGCTGGAGACCCTGGCACCGGCAGCTCCGGGCCAATACGTTCTTGAGCTCAATATCGTGCAAGATGGCGGCCCGATGGGATCGGAACCAATGAGGATGGACTTGAATGTCGTGTCGCCGGAGTGAGCCAGTCCGTGAAGTGACTCGAGGCGCGTTAGACGCCAGATCTTCTAGACTATCCCGCCGCGATAAGTTCTTGGTAGTCATCCATAGCGGCGGCGATCACGCTGTACGCGTCCTCGCGTCCATACGAGTATGGGATCTCGCACCGGGCCGGATCCTGGGGCAGGTTTTTGTAAGTCAGGAAGTAATGCTCGATCCGCTCGAAGACGCCACGGGGCAGGTCCGACAACTCACGGTACTGCTCAAATATCTTGTCGCTCTTTAGTACCGCGATGATCTTATCGTCCGCCTCGCCTCCGTCGACCAGACAAACCCCTCCGATCGGTAGCGCCTGGAGAATGATATCGCCGCGCGTGATGTGATGCTCCGAGAGGACCAGCACGTCCAGCGGGTCGTGGTCACCGCTCTTGATCTGCCTTCCAGATCTCCTGCGGACGATCTCAGCCACTCTCTCGCCGCAGTACGTCTGCGGAATAAACCCGTAATTTGCCGGAACCACATTTGAGTACTGCTGTGGCCTGTCGATCTTGAGATAACCTGTTTCTTTGTCGACCTCATACTTAACCGTGTCGGACGGCACTATCTCGAGGAATGCCGTTATCGTCACGGGAGCATCAGGGCCGGTGGGAATGCCGTGCCAGGGGTGGGCCTTGTTGAGGCGAAACATAGAGGTATTATTCAGTTGGAACCGGTGAAATGTCTAACGCGATCCAGCACATCCGAAACGGCGACGCCCTAGTGATCAGGTTTACAGCGCCTGAAGCTCGTAATCCTCTATCCCGGCTCGTGCTCGAAGAGATCTCTCGCTGCCTAGACGCGGTCGACGGCGTTAACAAAGTGATATTCACAGGGGTCGACGGCGTCTTCGCCTCCGGAGCGGACCTCCGGGAGATCGCGAATGTGACCCCTGAGCAGGCAGGCGGCTTCGCCCAGCGCGGCCAAAGCCTAATGTCGCAGATCGCCGATCTAGAGCAAACGACGATAGCGGCCGTCAACGGCTATTGCTTCGGAGGTGCTCTCGATCTCGCGCTCGCGTGCGATAGACGCATTGCGTCACCGAACGCGACGTTTGCGCATCCTGGGGCCGGATTGGGCATCATTACAGGCTGGGGCGGCACGCAGCGGTTGCCCCGACTTGTCGGCACCGCGAATGCGTTGGAGATGTTTTTCACCGCCGCACCAATCGATGCTCGGCGTGCCCTCGCCATCAAACTCGTGGATGAAATAGTTGACGATCCGCTTGAGGCGGCACTCGCTGTCGACTCGGATTCGCTCAAGTCTTGAAACGATCTATAATCGACTCGATGAAGATACAGCTAGTTAAGCTCGCTCATGCCCGGTCGGGTGATAAAGGTGACACCGCGAACGTCGGGCTGATCGCTCTCGAGGATCGCTACTCTCCGCTGCTAGTCGAGAAGGTCACCGCCGACGCCGTCAAGGCGCACTTTGGCGACATGGTAAAAGGCGATGTCGAGCGCTTTGAGTTACCAAATCTCGGCGCGTTGAATTTCCTGCTTCACGAGAGCCTCGGGGGCGGCGGCACGCGCAGCCTGATGACCGACGCCCAGGGTAAGACGTTCTCGACTGCTTTGCTGAGGATGTACATCGACATACCTGATGACCGCGCCGCTGAGCTGGGCCTCGCGTGAAGTTTGACCCGCAGATCAGCTTCGGCCATGCCGATGTCGGTGAGGTGACACTGCACTATGCGACCGCAGGCAGAGGCGAACGGATCGTCCTCCTACTCCATGGCTTTCCCGAATTCTGGTACTCTTGGCGGCGCCAGCTTGTCTCACTAAGCGACGAGTACACGGTCGTCGCGCCGGACCTTCGTGGCTATAACCTGTCGGACAAACCGCAGGACATCGCATCGTACAGTTCCGACAAGCTGGTCGCCGACATCGCCGGCCTTATTCGTCACTTCGGTGCGACTGACGCCGCAGTAATCGGCCACGATTGGGGCGCGGCGATAGCGTGGGCATTCGCACGACAACACCCTGAGATGACGTGGAAGCTGGCTGCACTCCAGGTGCCGCCGCCGGACGTTTGGAAACGCAACATGACGTTGAAGCAGGCCCTCGCCAGCTGGTATATGTTCTTTTTCCAGCTGCCTTGGGTTCCCGAGTGGATCGCGTCGAGGAATGATTTCGCCCGACTGGAAAGCTCGCTCCGCGAAACCGCAGCGGTGCCCGTCTTCACGGACTATGACATTGCCATTTACCGAGAGAGTTGGCATAGGTCTGATCGTCTACGAGGCCCGATCAACTATTATCGTGCGAATATCATCGGCCGCCTTTTCGGCCGTGACAAGGCACCGAGTCACAGGATCACTGCACCGACGCTGTTCATCTATGGTGAAAAGGACCATGCCATTTTGCCGACGACAACCCGAGATATCGCCGCTACTGTTGACGGTCCATATCGTGAACACCGAATACCGAACAGCGGCCATTGGGCGCAACAGGAAGCAAGCGATGAGGTGACAGAGGTCTTGCGAGAATTCCTCCGAGATTAGACCCTGCTTTCACATTTGCCTTACAATACGGGCGCACCTATTTTCTTGATCTTGTTTGGAGGTCCAATGTTCAGTTCTGCTTATCGCGGCGTCCTGTCGCTCGTTGTCTTAGTTTCCGTTTTGGGTCAGGTCGTGGCGCAAAGTGGTACACCGATGCTTGGTTTCACAACTGAATCGGCCACGGTGGAACGCTCGGCCGAGGCGAGATTTGATACTTATCTAAAGGCCGATAATCTGAGCATCTGGCAAAAACGCCTGTCGGCGCGGCCGCACCATCTTGGGTCGCCGTACGACAAGGACAACGCTGAATTTATCGCGTCGCAGTTCCGGTCGTGGGGCTATGACACCAAGATCGAGTCATTTGACGTTCTCTTTCCAACGCCGAAGACGCGTATCGTCGAGATGACATCGCCAACACGCTTCGCAATGCGGCTCAGTGAGCCGCCGGTCAAGGGCGATCCGACGACGACGCAGCAGACAGAGCAGCTGCCAACCTACAACGCGTATTCGACCGACGGTGACGTTACAGGTCCGCTCGTCTATGTGAATTACGGTCGTCCGGCCGATTACGAGGAGCTCGAGAAGCGCGGCATCGACGTCAAAGGAAAGATCGTGATATCACGCTACGGCGGCTCCTGGCGAGGTATTAAGCCCAAGGTCGCAGCCGAGCACGGCGCGATCGGATGCATTATTTACAGCGATCCTCGCGATGACGGATTTTTCCAAGGAGATGTTTATCCAAAGGGTGCGTACCGCAACGACAACGGCGTCCAGCGTGGCTCTGTAATGGACATGCCGACCTTTCCCGGCGATCCGCTTACAAAAGGCATTGGCGCGACCAAGGACGCAAAACGCATAGACCGCAAGGACGCGACGACGCTGACCAAAATTCCCGTTCTTCCCGTTTCCTACGGCGATGCTCTGCCGCTCCTCAAGAACCTTGACGGCGATGTTGTACCCGACGCCTGGCGCGGTTCGCTGCCGCTGACGTATCACTTTGGCGGCACGACTCCGACCGTCCATATGAAGCTCGAGTTCAACTGGAACATGCGGACGATCAACGACGTGATCGCCAAAATGCCCGGTAGCGAGCGTCCCGATGAATGGATCATTCGCGGTAATCATCACGACGGCTGGGTGAATGGAGCGGCCGATCCGCTGAGCGGTCAGGTCGCTATGATGGAAGAGGCCCGCGGTATCGCCGAGCTTGCAAAGACCGGATGGAAGCCTAAACGCACGATCGTCTATTGCGCATGGGACGCCGAAGAGGAAGGGCTCATCGGCTCGACCGAATGGGTCGAGACCCACGCCGATGAATTGGCTAAAAAGGCTGCGGTTTACATCAACACCGATTCCAGCGGCCGCGGCTTTCTCGGTGTCGGCGGCTCACACACGCTCGAGAAATTCATCAACGAGGTCGGACAGAGCGTAAACGATCCTCACGTCCAGATGACCGTTCTAGAGCGTGCGAGAGCGAACGATCTCGTCAACGGTTCGCCCGACGCACGCAAAGATGCCAAGAACCGGCCGGACCTTCGGATCGACGCGCTCGGGTCCGGTTCGGACTACACGCCGTTTCTCCAGCACCTTGGGATCTCGTCGATGGATGTTGGCTTTGGCGGCGAGAGCGGCGGCGGGTCATATCACTCGATCTACGATTCGTATTCGCACTTTCAGCGGTTCATCGATCCCGGCAATCTCTACGGCCTGACCCTTTCAAAGGTCTGCGGGCACGCCGTCCTGCGGCTCGCAAATGCCGATACATTGCCATTCGAATTTACCGACTTCGCCGACACGGTCGGCACCTACGTAAAAGAGGTCACACAGCTTGCCGACACGATGCGCGACGAAACGCAGCGGATGAACACGATGCTCGTAAACGGCACCTGGAAGGCTGTCCAGGACCCGACCAGGAGCGTGGTCGTACCAAGGCCGAAGGACGACGTGCCGCCGATCGAATTTAAACCGCTGCAGGACGCCCTTAAAACTCTCGAGGACAGCGCCCGCAAATACCAGGAGGCCTCTAAAGGCCGCCCTGCACCGCCAGCTCGCCAACAGGCTCTCGACGAGGTCCTATTCAAGGCCGAGCGGACACTCACCCGAACCGAGGGCCTGCCGCGTCGCGACTGGTTCCGGCATCAGATCTACGCTCCCGGCTTTTACACCGGATACGGTGTCAAGACCCTTCCTGCCGTCCGCGAGGCGATCGAGCAGCGAAATTGGAAGGAAGCCCGCGAGCAGATCGCGATCGTGTCAGCAACGATCGAGAAGTTCGCGGCGGAGATAGATCGGGCGGCTAAAATGTATTAATGGCTGTTCTCAACATAATCAACGAGGGTGCGGTCCGCGTCCTCGAGCTAGATCGCCCCGAGAAGCGCAATGCTTTGAATGACGAGCTGATCGCGGCTTTGAAGGACGCTTTGCGCGAGGCCGATGCGGATGAGAGTTTGCGGGCGATCGTTATTCGTGGTGCTGGAAAGGATTTCTGCTCGGGGGCGGATCTGTACTCGATTCAAAAGATCGCGGGTGCGACTTACGAAGAGAATGTCGAAGATGCCCGGCAGCTTGCCGAATTGTTCGAACTGATCCGCAAGGTTCGCGTTCCGGTGATCGCGGGTGTGCACGGCAAAGCGTTGGCCGGCGGCTGCGGGCTGGCGATGGCTTGTGATCTGGTTGTCGCGGACCGCGGAGCTCTCTTCGGCTATCCGGAAGTTAAGATAGGTTTTGTTCCGGCGATGGTGGCGGCAATCCTTAGACGCAATGTGGGCGAGAAGAAAAGCTTTGAGCTGCTGACCCAAGCTTTTGAGATCACAGGCGACGAAGCCGCGGCCTTCGGACTCGTTAACTCGGTGCTCTATACCGAAAACTTCGAAACCGGCGTCGTCGAGTATGCTGCCCGTTACGCCAACCTCAGCGGCTCGGCCGTCGCGATGACAAAGCGTCTGCTCTACGACATCGACGGCGACGATCTATCCACCGCGATCGCCAAAGGCGTCGAGACCAACGCCCGTGCCCGGATGACCGACGATTGTAAGAAGGGAATTGCTAAGTTTTTAGAGAAGTAGGCCTACGTTCGCCGAGCGGAAAAGCTGTGCTTTTCCGACGGATCTAATAGAAAACTCATGGCGGCTGCGCCGCTATCAAGAAGGGCGGCGCAGTTGCCGGTCTTTAATGGCTTGACAGAAAGCGTAGCTTTTCCGCTCGGCGAATAAAGAAACGTGTGCGGCTTCGGATGGAGGTTGCAGGGCTTCGGCGCGAATTATCAGGGCTTCGGCCGCGATTTCCTTACTGACACTGGAAATCTTTCTGCTTCGATGCTGGAAAATAGGTCACCCGAAATACTTTAGAATCTTCCGATTGAACAGTAACGCTAACTCCGTCCTTTCGGTAATAGATTTGGTGAACGTCGAGGTCCTCCTTTTCTACAAACTTATGCTCACGGAACCAAGCCTTTGAAATTGGAAAAGGCATAACAGGATAGATATCGATTCTCAGCAGGGTATCGGTTGGAGCCTTCCATTTCAGGTCTCCTACAACAGTACAATCACCGCTGGAGTATATGAAGGAAAACATTCCCTGTTCGTCTTTGTAGATAGCATGACGCGGACGGTTGCCCTCCAACATCGGCTTCCCAAACCTTTTCTCGATCTCGACGCGAGTGGATCGCAAAGGAGATAGATCGCGCCAGGTCTGTGAATCCATCCAATCACCAGAAATGTCAACACTCTCTCCAGACTGCGCCATCAAAGAGGCTGGAAGCCAAAGCACCAGGACCACGAAACCAAGGATGCGGAGTTTCACGACTTCAAGACTAACACTACGCCTCGACGATCTCGATCTTTGTCTCGATCAGCGACTTCGGGATGAGGGCGGGGAAGTAGGCCATTATTTCTTCGACTTTGGGGCGGCCGCCGGCGAAGCCTGTGACGCCGGGAGGGCCGGTGAGGATGAGCGGGGCGATCTCTTTGGTGAAGCGGGTCACGGCGTCTTTGTCGTGGCCGCGGACGCCGATTCTTAGCTGCACTTCCGGGTAATCATAAGCGCCGTGGACGTTATCGAGAGAACCACCCCGGCCTCCGGCCACCCCTCCTTCGTAAGGAGGGGAGCCGGACTCGTGGCCTTCGG
>DASYKW010000169.1:0-1918 GCA_035995005.1 Pyrinomonadaceae bacterium | reverse complement strand
TCGACGCAGGTCAATTTCTATTCCCAGAACGGACGTTTTGGTCGCCTTACCGAGGTCAACAATCTTCTCTCAAGCAGTATTGGAACAGCCTCGGGCAATGATCTCAACCGCGGTAAATTTGTCCTCTCAATGGTTCCCGCTACTCCATCGGACGTCCAGCTCAAGGATGGCTATACGATCACAGCTACTCGTAATGTCAGCGGCGAAGGTGTGGTCTACCAATACGAGGTCACGCAGGCCGGTGAGATCCGGCAGATCCAACCCTAGTTCTAAACGCCCACGCTGCCGCTAACTATCCTGCCCCGATAGGTGTCACAGATGAATGTTTTCGAAGACCTGATCGTCGAACTGAAGGAAGCGAACCTGCTCGAGGACACTATCCTTGACGAGGATTGCGCGACCATCGACGATCTCGATGTCACGGCGCTACCAAACAGGGAATTTGACGCAAGCGCGGCTATCGCGGCGAGCAAGCCAAGACGCGACGCACCTTACGGCAGTAACGGCACGCCCGCGAACGATGAGGCCCAGATCCAAGGACCCGATACTGACGATGACGCAGAGGCGGTTGCTGATATCGCACCGATCGTGACTCGCAGCGACGAAGCTCCTGACGCACCGGTTCAGGACAAGCCCAAAAAGAAAAGCAGCGAATTCTTTAAGAAACGGGCCATCGCCGAGGTTTCCGGTCTACAGATGGTCGAGCACGTGCTTACCGGTGTAGAGCGGGAATACATGAAGGTCAAGCCCAACACCTTCGACGACTTTAACGCGAAGATGGGCCTCAACAAGTTTCTTCAGGTCGCCGACGGACCGGCTGATTCGGAAGAGCACAAGGCTGCCGAATTCGCATTGATGCAGGAGACGGAATCCTGGGGCATCGCACTCTCAGAGCGGGACCGCGGAATCAGCGTGTCGAGCCTGCGTCAGTATTGTGAGAACACGAGACCTGCTCTCAGCTCTCAGGCGTTGCTCTCGCTTTGCCGTTTTTACCGCAATCTGCCTTTTAGCGAGGCGGTTAGGGCCAAATACGATTTCCTGATAACGCGTCTTTTCTCCAGGCCGTCGGCCGGCGACAAGCGTGTCTGCCTGTTCACGCGAGACGAGGCGACGGGCCATTTGAAGACTCTCTACCAGGATTGGTCGAGCGTGCCGATCTATACGGCGGACGAGGACGACGGATCGCAGATGATCCTGGCCGCATTGAGCTTTGACGAGCTCGCTCAGGAATCTGAGAATGCCGGCTCATTTGACCAGCTGATCGAGAGTGATTTCTTTGGCCGGCTGCGGATGTTCAAAGAGAGCATTAGCGAAACCTTCTTTGCCCCACTTGTCGCGGTCGCCGCCATCGAGGCGAACGTCCGCATCGGCAACGCTTACGTCAAGCTCATAGCCGCCGAGCGGGAGCGAATGGACGCCGACAGCATTCAGGCAAAGTACGGCGGTTTTGATCACGAGTCGGTTTCCGACGCGACTGCCCGGACGCTCGAACTCGTCGACTTGCTCAAAGCGCCTACCTTCGATGCCGCCGAGGATCCCAAGGAAAGTGCTCAGAATCACATCGCTGAGGTGATCGAGCATCGAAACGACGTTCGTCGCCGCGACGATGTAAAGCAGGATGACCTGCCCGCAGAACCAAGTTTTATTTCGGGGCTGATGGCCAACGCCTTTTCGGTTAACAAATGGTTCTTGACGGCGGCTATCGCTCTGATCGCGGCATCTGCCGGCCTCTATATTTGGGCAAACTACGTTGTTGACGAAACTCCCTCGACCGTCGGCATAAAGACCGTGACCGACACGCCGTTATTCCGGGAGCACATCAAGAGCGCAAAGGTCAGCAACGAGATCCTTTACGGACTGTTGCTGCCGACTTGGGAATCGCTTCCCAAGGAGAAGCGCCAGGAATACGTCCAAAAAC
>DASYKW010000168.1:0-2442 GCA_035995005.1 Pyrinomonadaceae bacterium | reverse complement strand
ACGCGTGTAGAACTACTATCTTCTGGGCCGCGGCACCTAGATCGTCCGCCACTACATCTGGAAGTCGTTCAAGCGTTGCCTGATGTGAGCTGCCGTAACCTGTTAAAACTAAAGCAGTTTTCACTCCCGCATTCTGCCCGGCCTCCATATCGATCTTCTTGTCCCCGACCATCCACGAGTTCTCTAGATCGATCTTCAGATCATTAACCGCATCCTCGATCATCTTCAACGCGGGCTTACGGCATGCGCAGCCGTCGCAGGGCAAATGTGGGCAATAATAGAACCCGTCGATAACACCTTCAATCTCTGCCTGAAACGCGGCATGCACGCTGTTCATATCCTCGACCGTGTAGATGTTCCGTCCGATGCCCGATTGGTTGGTTACGACGATGAGCAGAAAACCTGCTTCTTTGAGTACGTTTAGTGCGGTCGCCGTAAACGGGAACACGCGCATGTCCTCAGGCCGGTGAAGGTAATTGACCTCCTCGACAAGCGTCCCATCACGATCGAGGAAAATAGCAGGTCGTTTCATAGACACACCTCGATCTCGAGGGGTTCGACCGTGTTCAGGGCTTCTCGTTCAAACATTCGAATTGCGGCTTCGAAAGCCTCGTCGACACTAACCCATTTCGCGCATACGTGACGAACAGTACGGTCGTTTCGCCTGCAGAACTCACAAGCGACGTTCCGCTGAAGGACGGCAACATTCTCGCCCCAGGGCCGTGTTGTTTCGGGATTTGTTGGCCCAAAAAGGGCGATCACTTCGATCCCGACGGCCGCGGCGACATGGGCGAGACCCATATCGTTGGAGATCATCAGGTTGGCCACCGCGAGGATCGCAATGGCTTCTGGCAACGTGGTCCTGCCTGAAATGTCGATGACGGGCGTCTGTGCGATCTCAGCGACCTCAGCGGCGGTCGACGCCTCGTCCGGCGAGCCGAGTAGTATGACGCTCGCATTCAGCTCATTTGCAAGGCGATCGGCGAGCTTTGCGAACCGCTCAACAGGCCAACGTTTGATGGCGGAGTTTGTCGATCCGACGCCGAGGGCGACGATCCTCTTTTCGACATCAACGCCAGCCGATCGTAACTGCTCACGAGCGGCGGCCTTTTTGTCGTCGAGTATTTTGAGAGAAACGTCCGGCAGCATTTGCGAGACGGTATCGCGGCCAATCATTCGCCGCTCGATCTCGGAGATCAGATTGAGGTAATAGTAGACCTCATGCCTCCGGCCCTTCCATTCGGGAACCGCGATCGGATCGGTGAGCAATAGGCCACGAACGTCCTTGTTGTAGCCAACGCGTCGCGGGATCTTGCTCAGAAATGAAGTAAGGGCGGACTCAAATGAATTTGGTAGCAGCACCGCGAGATCGTAACCGTCGTCCCTTAAGAACTGTGAATTGTCGTAGACATCCTTTGCTTTCCACTTGCTCTTGTCGAAAGTTACAAGCTCATCGATGAATTCTGCTTCTGAAAATAAGCCCTCTGCCCACGTCCGCGTATGGAGAGTTATTTGGGCGTCAGGGAAAATGCGACGCAATTCCTTTAGAGCGGGGAGCGACATCACCGCGTCTCCTATCCAATTTGTACCGCGAACGAGGATCTTCATGCGAATAGGGTTCTGAGGCCGTCGTCGAGTTTGATCTTGGGTGACCAGCCGAGTTCCTGGTCGATGAGCGTGAGGTCGCTGACGTAGTTCATCGGGATCGGTGGAGGGACGACTGTTTCCTCGTCGATCACAGCCTGGAGGCCGGAGACGCTTTCCATTTTTGCGATGAGCTCACGCAAGGTGACGGTGTTCCTGATCCCGCCGCCGAGATTGTATAGTCCGTGTCTTATCACCGAATCCATAAATGCCTTGCAGGCACCAGCAAGATCATCAACATGCAAAATGTCACGCCGCGGATGTCCAGCAGCGGGCAGTGTAAGCCGTTCGCCGAGATTGATTGCGTCTGCAAAATGGCCGACGAAGTTCGGCGAATTACCGCGACTTGCGGGGGCGTACACGGTCGAAAGCCTGAAGATGCACGATCGAAAATGTCGTGAGTGCGCGTAATACTCGACGTACCGCTCAGCGACCAGCTTCGACCACTCGAGCGGCGTTTGTCCCGAATAGAGCGATGGACAGGTTTCGTCAACTTGTGGGTAATTGTCGGCAAAGCGGCCGTAGACGTCTTTCGTCGACGCGAAGATAAAGACCGCGTCTTCGCGCATTTCACGAAGGATGTTGATGGTGCCCTCAACATTCGTTCGAAAGGTATCCTCCTCGCCGTCCTGCGACTTGTCGAGATGAGCCGCTAGGTGGATGACGACATCGTAGTCGCGAACGATCGTTACGTCCTCGGCGTTGAGAATGTCTTTGCCCGAACGCCTAGACAGATCGTCGGCGTCAAAAGAGTGTCTGACATGCGTGCCAAGATAGCCGTTGCCGCCGGTGACGAGG
>DASYKW010000167.1:0-7656 GCA_035995005.1 Pyrinomonadaceae bacterium | reverse complement strand
GAGCAGTTCTTGGATGTCGCGGAGGTCGGCGCCGCTGTCCAGCAGGTGTGTCGCGAAAGTGTGCCGCAAACTGTGCGGCGAGATGTCGTGAATATCGGCGCAGAGCTTGATGTATTTGTCGATCATCCGGCCCACCGAGCGCGTCGTTATGCGGGTGCCTTGATAGTTGAGAAATAGTGCGTTCGGGTCGCGCTCCGTTATCGGGCAGTTTTCTAAAAACTTGCCTCGCGTTTCCGCGAGATACACCATCACGGCCTGCGACGACGGTTCGCCAAAGGGGACGATCCGCTGTTTTTTGCGTTTGCCCGTCACGCGGACCATTCGCTCGCGAAAATCCACGTCGGCTAAGTTGATCCCGACCAGCTCGCCGACGCGAATGCCGGTCGCATACAGAAACTCGAGTATCGCGCGATCGCGGCGACCGAGATCCGTGTTGGTATCCGGCGTCTCGATAAAGCGTACGGCGTCCTCCATCGACAGATGGTTAGGCAGCTTGCGCTCGATCTTTGGCGTCGCGACCTGTTTAGCCGGATTTGTCTCGAGCTTGCCCTCGCGAACGAGGAATTGAAAGAACGTCCTTAACGACGCCAGCTTTCTCGCGACCGAAGTTTTTTTATGTCCCGCGTGCAGCTCCGACATCCATTCACGGATCGTCAGGCGATCGATCTCATCGACGGCTACATCCTCACGCTTCTCGACCGCACACAAATGATCGCGAAACTGCTCGAGGTCCGACGCGTAGTTTCGCAAAGTATGAGGACTTACATTCCTTTCATACTTCAAATGCTGATAAAACTCTTCGAGATGTTGCCGCAAGGTAAGAGTGACGCCTTTAGGCGTTTCCCGCGTTAATATCCGCGACCTCCAAGATCACGCACTCAGTCTACGTCCCACTCACGACCATAGTCGAGCACGGGATAGTCGCGCCAGATCCGTTCCCCATCTTCCTCGCCAATGCTCGCAAAGTACTCACGGGCGCTCGAAAACGGCCAGTCTTGCCACTTCTCAACATAGCCATGCTTCACCGGATTGTGATTGATGTAATTGAGCGTCGCGTAATAATGTCGCTCCGACCGCATCGAGCGTTCCACGGCGCGAAACCAAACTTTCCGGCCGCGGGCCCCATCTTCACCATTCCACCGGTAGGAAGATGAACCATGAAATTTGCCGAGGCGGGTCCTCAGTTCGCTGATCCTAGCCGTGCGAGTCAGAAGGTGATAGTGATTTGGTAGCACACACCACACGTCCAATCTCGCTCTGAGGTTGTGGCAAAGTTCGATCAGGGCAGACTCGCACTCGCTCATTCTTTCAGGTGTCTTGCCGATGATCGGTTGATGTTCAAAACAGGCGGCCGTGATGATGAAGGTTTGCTCACCTGCGTATTCGAAATGTGGCGGCGCGTGCCATGGATATCGCTGGAGTTGTCGATACTCCAGAACTTCTTCTCGCTGTTGGTCGGTGAGTTTTCTCCAGTAGTACACGGGTCACGCGGGGAACGCCTAAAGGCGTCACTCTTACCTTCGGGGCACATAATACCCTTTCCGCGTCCGGATCTGATAACTCGGCTTGCCCTTGACGCTCAGAGTAATCTCTCTAAATGTGCCGCGTTTACGGGCATCATCGTCGGGATAGTAACTGAGAATGTATTGCTGCGAGAGCTCGGCTGAGATCTGGTCAAAGGCGTCTTTCATCTCGCGTTCGTCGATCGGCGAATAGACCTCGCCGCCGGTCTGCTGCGTGATCTCGATCATTCTACGCTCCGCCGTGAGCGTGCGGGTGTTGGCGTTGCCGCCGCGAACTCCCGTGCGTTTGTAGTTCTCAAAATCCTTAGTATTTACGACAAAGACCTGCACGTTCGCAAGCTGCAGGGCCTTGATGACGTCGTCGAGCGTCGTCCGCAGATCGCTGTAAGTGTCCTCGCCGTCGGACATGATCACCATCACGCGTCGGCCGTCAGCGGAACGCAGATAGCCCGCACCCTCGATGATCCCGTCGAGAAGCGCCGTCGCACCCGCAGGCTGGGGAAAGTTCTCGATGGCCTGCGTGAGCATGTCGACGTCCTTGGTAAAAGGCTGCTCGCGACGAACGTAATCCGCCACTGAGAACAACGCCGCGAGATCACGCTCAGGCCTTAACACTCGCCGAAAGAAACGCACGGCCGCGTCCTTTTCAAAATCCCTCGCCATTAGCACGCTCGACGAATTGTCAAAAAGCATCGCGAGCCGGATCGGCGTCTCGCTGCGGTTAAGGTCGCCGATCTCGACGACCTTGCCATCGATCTTTAGCTCAAAATCCGTGAGCTTTAACATCCCAAGCGTCCGTCCGCGTTCGTCGAGAACGGCGACGGGAATTGGAACGAGGGCGGAATCGACTTTAATAACGTCGTCGTCGAGCTTCGGGTTCGTCTCGGGCGTCGGCGTCGGACGGGTCTTTGGGGCCGGCAGCGGCTGCGTTGGCGTGTAGATAGCGGACGGACCTGTGATCTGTCGCGGCGTCGGGCTCGGCGTCGCCTTTGCGCGGCCCGACTGCGCGGCGGACGAGCCCACGAAAGACGCAAAAAGCACTAAAAGAAAAAGAGATCTCATTAGCCGACAGGGAGTGTGCCCGTAATCGATACGTTTGATGCGAAAAATCCGTTCTCCGTAGCTCTTAGACAATGATCAATTTCACGGCGGCAAACAGCAGAACGACCGCGAGCACGCGCCGCAGCGTCAGTGAATCAAACCTTTTTGCCCCAAGCGTCGAGCCCAAAAGCCCGCCGACCACCGCCGCGCCGATCCAGAGCCAGACGTTGGATGAGAGCACCGAGACCTGTGAATAATTGCCCAAGAGGCCCGAGATCGAGTTTACAAGGATGAACATCGCCGAGACGCCGGCCGCGGTCTTTGTCTCAGACCAGTTTGCGAGCAAGAGCACCGGTGTCAGGAATATGCCGCCGCCGACACCGATGAGCCCCGACAAAAGGCCGATGATCGCGCCTATTATAAGCGCAGCCCAGATCGGCGGATCTTTGATCTCGTCTGTCGGCCGCAGCTTCCAGGCGAGCCGCAACGCTGCGAGAGCGAGCACGATACCGAGGACGATCTTGTAAACGTTGGTCGGTAAATGGATCATCCCGCCGATGAACGCAAACGGTATCGACGCCACCGCAAACGGCCAAAAAACTCTCCACGAAAAAAATCCCGCACGCCAAAACTGATACGTCCCGATCGACGCGACAAACAAATTGAGCACCAACGCCGTCGGCCGCGTGACCTCGGGCATTACCCCTAAAAACGCCATCACCGCCAAATACCCCGACGCCCCGCCATGCCCGACCGACGAATACATCACGGCCACGACGAAGATCGCGAGGGTGGTCAGAATTGTTGCTGTATCCATTTGTCCCAATCCTCCAACGCCCGATCGACCTGCACGACGTGCCGCTCGCGTTTGTTGCGGTGCTTTTTACGGAGCTCGTCGGGCAGCGGCTCGAGGAGGCCGAAGGTGATGTTTACGGGTTGAAAGTTCTTTGTCTCGACGTTTGAGACATAGCGGCAGAGTGCGCCGATCGCGGACGTTTGCGGAGCGGTGAGCATCGGCTGGTTGCGTAAGACCCGCACGGCGTTGAGACCGGCGAGCCAGCCGGTCGCGACGGACTCGACATAGCCCTCGACGCCCGTGATCTGGCCGGCGAAGAATAGCCGAGGGTTCGCCCTTGTCACGAGGGTCTCGTTGAGGATCTTTGGGCTGTTGATGAATGTATTGCGGTGGATCTGTCCGAACTGCAAAAACTCGGCGTTTTGCATTCCCGGAATTAGGCGAAGCACGCGTTCCTGCTCGCCGTATCGCAGGTGATTTTGAAACCCGACAAAGCCATACGCGTCGGCCATCAGATTTTCCTGCCGCAATTGCACGCAGGCGTACGGTTCGTAACCGGTGCGCGGGTCACGCAGGCCTTTGGGCTTCATCGGGCCAAACCTGAGGGTATCGACGCCGCGCCGTGCGATCTCCTCGATCGGCAGGCAGCTCTCAAACCAATGCGTATCCTCAAACCGCTTCAAGGGCACCGATTTGGCCTCGATCAACGCATCAAAAAAGACGGCGTACTCGTCCCTATCCATCGGGCAATTGATGTAATCGTCGCCGCCCTTGTCATACCTCGCCGCCTTAAAGGCGACCGTCATATCGATCGAGTCCGCCGCGACTATCGGAGCGATCGCGTCGTAAAAATAAAGCTGGTCGTCGCCGGTGAATCGCATGATCTCGGCGGTCAAAGCCTCGCTCGTGAGCGGCCCCGTTGCGATGATCGTAACGGCGTCATCCGGGATCGTTGTCACCTCTTCTCTCACGATCTCGATCCGCGGATGTGCCTCGATCCGCTTCGTTATTGCCTCTGCGAATTTGATCCTGTCGACCGACAAAGCCGCTCCGGCCGGGACGCGTGTCTCGGCGGCGACGTCGAGCACCAGGGATCCGCCGCGACGCAGCTCTTCTTTCAAAAGATAAGGTGCAGAGCCGGGCTCGTCGGTCTTGAGCGAATTAGAGCAGACGATCTCGGCAAGCTGATCGGTGCGATGCGCGGGCGTCTGCTGCACGGGCCGCATCTCAAAGAGCCGCACATCCACGCCCTGCTCCGCCGCCTGCCACGCCGCCTCAACGCCCGCAAGCCCGCCGCCAATAACATTTACAATATCTGTCATGTGGTTGAATTATCGCAATTAGGAATCAGGTAGCGAACATCACTTCGTCGATCGGTTCCGAGGGACACCATGCACCGCCGATAGCGGCCGGAAATTCGACGCGCATGCGGTCGGGATAAATCAGAATCTTTTGGATTCGACTTCCGCATCCTTTTGGCTGAAGCTGGTCGGAGCGAATAATAGGTTCCTCTGGCCTTCCACCGGTGACGATGAAGATCTTGTATTTGAAGGGATCCTTGCCATATTCATAAGACTGAAGCTTTTCAATCCCGAGGTGGATGAAGTTGCAGGGCGACTCCATATCCAGAACGATCTCACCCGACTCTGGCAAACCATGCTGTGTCACCGAATAGGTCATGAGGCATTTGCCGTTTGAGTTCATCAGCCGGACATCGAATGTTCCCAGTTTTGTCGAGATGTACGGTGCTTCTGGTTCGACCGGAGGAACCGCAACTTGCGGCGGGGGCTGTGAACACGCTGCCACAAGCAAGAGAAGGAAGAGCAAGGTATTACGCATGGAAATCTCTCGGATGCGAGTATACACCTCAATTCTGCGTCGAGACCGTCGCCCGCCTCTTCGCCGAGTAGATCCGCGCCATGGCGCGGCAGTTGTCAAAGACTTTGGACGTGACGACGCCTTCTGTCGGTGAGTCGACTGTCGCGGCGGCACGCGCGGCTTTAATGAGCCAGGCGGCAGCGGCGGCGGAGTTGAGGTCGTAGGTCGGCGTCCATTCCTCGTTGAGCGGGGCGAGGCCCGCGGCATCCTCGAGCGCCGCACCGGCGAGCAGGTCGCCGAGCTCGTCCTCGGTCAATGCAGGTGAGGCGGACCAGTCTGTGATGAGTTTTAGTTGATCAAGATAGCTCATAAATGTCTCCGTTCTGTGGAAAAACTTTGCCGCAGATGAACGCAGATGAACGCAGATAGGAAAAACCAACAATAGTATTTTCTGATCCGCGTCTATCTGCGTTCATCCGCGGCTAATTCATCTCCTAGCTCTTATCCGCAAACAGCACTGCCAATGCCGTCGGTCTGACGACCTTTGCCCCGTAGACGTGGAGGCCTTTGACGGCGTCGCCAAAACGTTTCTCGGGCTTAAAGGTCTGGACGTCCAGCACTTGCTCGACATAGCTTGTGGCGATCGAGTGGCCGGCGAGGATGCGGTATTTTGCACCGGTGGTGTTGGGGACGTTGTTGGATTTGAGGATCGAGAATCCCGCGGCGTCGCCTACCTGTGCGTTACGAATGACGCGATCGCCGGCGGTCGAGCCTGTGCGGACAAATCGGTCGTCCTTTAGCAGCAGACCGTGAAACCACGCGGGCACGACCACAAATCGCCCGTCGATCGGCACATTTGCCTCGTCCAATAGCACGCCGAGATCGACGAGATACTCATAGGCCGTGTCCTTTGTCGGGACCTCGGGCGTGCCCAGTGAGCCGATCTTGTTGCCGTTTGGCACGGCCGCCTCCATGACGCCGGCGAGGAATGTGTCGGCCGCATCGCGCAGCTGCCAGCCCGCTCGCCGCATCGCCTCATCCAGTACGTTGACGTTCTGCTGCGCCCGGTCGACCGAGTCGACGTAAAAGTTAAAGTACTTTTGCTGATCAATCGTCAGCGTCTGCTCGGCGTCGGTCAGCGTCTGTGGGTCTGAGATGTCGGTGTCCTTGGTGTAATCGTCGATCGTGACATCGCCGATGGACGCGATCTTGACCGTATCGCCGCCGGTGCGGATCTCGCCCTCGTAATCGCGATTTGCAACGCCCGCCTGCCCGTAAACAAGCGAACTTTGAAGTGCGGTCAGCAATCTACCGGCCCAAACTGTGGGTATGAAATCTAGTGACATTTTTTCTCCTGTTGTGTGTGTTGTGTGTTTTCTCAATTGCCCCGAGCTTTAGCTCGGGGTATTCGTCCAATGTTGAATCGGGCTTTAGCCCAACTTTCGGCTAAAGCCGAAGACATTGTTGCCGCTATCCACGGGCTAAAGCCCGTGGCAATTGAAAGAGCTACTTCGAGCTCAATACTCTGCGGACATCATTCCAGTCCAGCTCCGCGATCTCGCTCGGCTTCATCTTGGCCAATGCCTCGCGGGTGAGCTGCGGCTTGTGTGTGCGGCCGGCACCGGCGTCGATGGACGGAACGGCCGGTTTCTCGTGACCGAATTGCTCGGGAAATTTGTCCTTGAGCGAATCGACGATCCCGGCGAGGTTCTCGAGCTCGCCCGCGGCGGTAAATTGCAGCCCGTGCTTTGCGGCCTCAAGCAAAAGCTTGGGCGTCCGTGCACCGGCTTGCTTTAGCTTGTCCTTGAGACTGTCGTGAGCATCGCGCTCCTTGAGCTGCCGTTTGAGCCGCTCGTTCTCGGCCCGAAGCTCATCGAGCGTCGTGTCTGTCTTGTCTGCAGGCGGTTGAACGCCCGCGCCCTCGGTTGTTGGTTGCGTGTGTGTTGGTTGTGTTTTTTGTTTCATAATTGTGTGTTTGTGTAGAATCTCGGTATCAACTATTCGCGTCGCTATGACATCGATTGCTCGCTCGCTCACAATCCCTGCAGTCGGACTGTTTCTAGTTCAACAGGCCGTCGCTATGACTTGTCGTGCCCTGACGCCCGAAGAAGCACAACGATTGGAGACGCTTGCCGCCGCGGTAAGACCTACGAAAGTGATCCTCTACATCGGGGCATTCATTTGCGTCAGCCTCACCGTCGCGTTCCTTTTGTGGTTTAAACACGTCGTTATAGCGTTCGTCTACGCCGCGATCGGTTACATGGCGCTTGCCAGTCTTTTCCTCAGCGATTCGATATTTGGAGGCTGTGGAGGGCCCGGACTTGAAACCCGATTTGTCGTCTACGGACTCATCGCGAGTTTCAGCGGTTTAGCCCTATCGGCCATCTGGTCGCTCAAGCGCGCACCCAACTCTTCACTAAGAATCACTCCGTGAAGAAAGCTCCTTCTCCAAGACCCTCTCCTCCAAAAGCTCCTTCT
>DASYKW010000166.1:0-16717 GCA_035995005.1 Pyrinomonadaceae bacterium | reverse complement strand
GGCCGGGTCATCGACAAGCTTTGACTGTTGCTCGACCTCCATCGCCATCTGCCGGCCGATCTGCATTTCCTTTTCCTTTGAGCCGCCAAGCCAGCCAAAGAATTTGTCGCCGGTGCCGCCATTGATATTGCGTTTGCCTATCTGCGACGGGTCCTCATTCGGAGCGAGGGGACCGGTCTTAGCCGCGGGCGTTGGAGTAGGAGTCGCGTTTTTCTTGTCCTTTTTTGACTCGGATTTGGCAGTCTTGCTTTCCTGGCCGTAGATGGCCGGAACACCAACAAGAGCGCCCGTCCAGAGCGTTGCTACGAGGATGGCGGCAGCGGGACGGCGAAGAAGATTGCTATGCATAGTCGTGTAGCCTCAAGACCCAACGGGATTGTAGTACCAGGCTATATGTATTTCAACGACATTAAGATGCAGAAACACCGGCCCAAGTTGTGAAAATCGCACGTTTTTTCGCGCTTTCTCGACGGTTAGTGAAAAAGGGGTTTCCAAGAATGCACAAACTTGTTAAAATCTTTGGTGGCAGGCATCTCTACTCTATATGCCTCGGTGTCTGTCCCCCTTCAGCGTCCCCTCTTTCAATCAATGAAGCGCGTCGTAGAAAAAGTAAAAGACATTGTCGAGGTCTGTCCTTTTTTGCAACTCCATGACTTTGCCGCCGATCCCGCGCTCACGCTCACCAGCTACCACTTTACCGACATCACGTCCGACCTGATGGCGAAATGGATCGAGAGGATCGCCTCGCTCGATCGTGGAGTGGGAATGGGAGCGGCACTCGCGGGCTTTAGGGGCGTCGGTAAGAGCCATTTCCTTGCGGCTGTAGCAAGCACCCTGTCGCGGCCGGAACTGCGTGGGCAGATCACGGACGAACACGTCCGCGCGGCTGCGGACGGATTGTCGAGGCGGGCGTATCACGTCGCCTTGGTAAGGCGAGGTTCGGGCGCAACACTTTTAGACGAACTGCGATCGGCGGCAGCTGCTGCGCTTGGCGTACACGCGTCCAGTCTCGGCGATTCGGTCACTGAGATACTTCACGAATGCAGTGCGAAGGCGGGCGAGCAGGCTTTTATCATCCTTTTCGATACGGCGCTCGGCCGCGACACCCGTGTTGCCCGCGACGACGGGCCTTTGCTGAGCGAGGTCGCCGAGGTCGGCATCTCGATGGGTATTTTTGTCGGCGTGGCCCTCGATGACGACATCTCCGGCGCGGACGGGCCGAACGCGTCCATATCTCGCAGCTTTGTTATCGATTATCTCGACCAAGAGCATCTATTCAAGATCGTAGACACCTATATTTTCTCGAAGGACGGCAAGCAGATGCCGTTGCTTCGAGACATCTACGAATACTATCGAAAGGCCTTACCTGGATTTCGATGGAGCGAGCAGCGCTTTCTGTCGCTTTACCCGATGCACCCGGCGACGCTCGAGGTAGCGCCACTTATAAGGCTCTATATACAGGATTTTGCGTTGCTCGGCTTTGCTGCTGAGGCGGGCGTGAAGATCCTTGGCAGGCCTGCGAATTCGCTTATCGGCCTCGACGAGATGTTTGACAGTGTCGAGCAAAAACTACGAGGCGTCGCGGAGTTAAGGGACGCGTTTGTGACCTTTGACCGCCTCGATCACGACGTTATCGCAAAGGCACCGGTCGCCACGCGCCTCCACGCAAAGCTCATTCTTAAAGGACTTTTCCTCCTATCGCTGGATGGTCAGGGCGCGTCGGCTGATGATATAGCCGCCGGGATGATGATCTTTAGCGAAGGAGCGTCGAAGATCGATGTTCCGGGTCTCCTCCAGTCATTTGTGAAGGCGATGGCTGGGGCGATCGCAGAGGCGGAAGGGAAATTCCGTCTCGGTGAGGGCATCTCAAACGACAAAACATCCGTCCTCGACGAGGTCGCGGCGTCGGTCAGCGACGACGATGTCTGGAGCGTTTTGCTGCAGCAGGCGGCGGAAAAATTTTCGGACATGGAGACCGCCGAGAACTTTGGTTCCATTCCGACGCACTGTGCGGTCGAATGGCGCGGTGCCGTTCGCCGAGGCGAGATAGTCTGGCGGCATGAATCTTTTGCGGCATCGGCTAGCGTCGACTGGACAATAGTCGTCGAACGCCGTGGCGACGCTCGCCTTGCCGAAACCCAGCAAACGTCCGAACCGCTGGTATTGTGGCGGGTTGCCGTGCTGACCGAGCAGGAAAAAGCAACTCTGCGTCGTTTTCACGTGCTCAGAACGCAGGCCGCGGTCCGTGAGGCGCTTGGCGACAGCCTCGCAACCTCGATGCAGATCCATTCGATCGCCGCCGAGCGAGCGTGGCATCGGGTTTTCCTGCAAGACGCCCGGCTTACCTGGGGACAGGAAGAATACGGTGTTTACGACGAGACGACCGGCGCGCACACACTGGCGCAGGTGCTGTCGAAAGCCCTTACGCCGTATTTCGAAACGTTATATCCGCAACACCCCGAATTCGTCGGAAGTCTGGGCCTCAAGCAGTCGTCGATCCTGGTCGCGAATTTCTTTGGCGGCGGGGCTCCGGACGCCGTCGAGACAGTGAGACTGGCTGAGATGTTCGCTCTGCCACTAGGGCTCGCCTCTGTGTCGCCGGATTCGATCGTGCCAACACCTGCTGACGAACTCATGCAGCTGCAGATCATTACGACGGCATTGGGTGCGGCGGCCGGGGCGGACCACCTTCGCCTCACAGATATTTCGGCGAGGCTGGCTGGTTCGCCGCTTGGCCTCACACGGGAGGCTCAACATCTCGTGCTTGCCGCGATCGTCGGTCAGGGGCAATTCGATTTTGTGACCGCAACCGGTAATCGCGTCAATCACCGTTCGCTCGACCTGCAAATAATCTGGGACGACATCGAAGGGATCGCGACGCATAAGAGCGAGGAGTATGCCTCCGGCCGGCTTTTGTCATGGGCTAAGACCCTGACAGGAGACGACGCACTTAAGTCCGTCGACGCCGCGGAGGATCGGGAGCAGATCGTCGAAAGTCTGAAGGAATGGCTCGCTGCGTGGACCGCCGACAACACTTTGACCAAATTCGACGCCCTCCCCGACGAGCAGCTGAACACAGCCGTTTGGCGGATCGCGGTCGGTCTCAAACGGACATTTGGGGCTGCGGCAGACTCGATTGATTCGCTCGTTCGCGGCGGTATGTCGCTGGTCGATTGCCTGAAGGCTGTGGCCGAGCTGTTTTCGGATTCTCAGGCCGGCTATGAGCAAAAGATCGAAGAGCTTGCCGTTCTCAATAAGTACGTTCTTGTTTCCGGACGCCGGGGCGGAATGCTTACCTTCGTGTCGATCGCCGATTGGACGGGCGTTGCGGAAGTCGATGATCTCCGCCGTGAGCTTTTGTCGCTCCTGACCGGCGGCGGCGTGGGACTGAACGGGAAGAACGATCACATAGAGTCACTCTGGGCGCAATTTCGCGAGGGTTACGCCACTCACTATGCCGAACGGCATGCCGAGGTGGCGGCGATCTACATCGATGGCGAGGTCCTCACCGGCTTAATGAAGTCCGAGGTTTGGTCATCGTTCATCGGTATTCACGGCCTGCCATTGATCGACCCGCAAACGACATTAAAGGTTGAAACACTCGTCCGGCGCCTCCGCGGCGCCGTCTGCACGGCGGATCCTGCTATGGAGCTGGTCCAACGGCCGGTCTGCAATTGCGGATCGGGGCTTGTCGATCTCGCGGCTATCGAGGCGTTGCCTATGGCCCTCTCGAAGATACTTGAGATGGCGATGGCACAGTTTCGAGCGGGAATCCTTAACCGCAAAGACGCCATCATCGGACGCGGAAAGGAAGTTGCTCCGGGATCGAACATCGAGTTTCTTGTTGACAGTTTTGCTTCATGCAAGGGATTTCCACGGCTTACCGCGACGGAGCTGCGACTACTTCGGGAGGCATGCCAAGGTCTATCGGATCGATCGAACGAAGACGAGATCGAGCAAATGTTCGCGGCGGATGCGGCCCGCTGGATCGAGTCTGGGAGTCCCGAGACCGAGGCCTCGGCGGTCGAGAGGTAGTTCGAGCATTGAATTTCGCGGTATGGGCTGTATTGTATCCGTATGCTCAATGTCGCCATCATCGGTGTGGGTCGAGTCGGCGGTGCGCTGGCGTTGAGCCTGCCCTCCGACCGGTATCGCATTGCCTACCTGGTAGATAGAACGCTGGTCGATATTACAAATATCGCTGCCGAGCTATCGTTCGCAGTTGTGTCGTCCGACGCAGAAGTCCTGGCCTTGGGTTCGCCGGACGTCGTGCTGATAACGACGCAGGACACGGAATTGAAAGACGCTGTCCACGCCCTCGTGGGAAAAATAACCCGGTCGACGATCTTTCACACAAGTGGATCGACGCCGTCCAGCATCTTGGAGCCGTTCAAAGCCGGAGGCAACGCGATAGGGTCGATACATCCGCTCGTATCGATCAGCAGTGCAGAGCTCGGGCCCGAACGATTTCCCGGTGCGTTCTTTTGTATCGAGGGCGACGAAAAGGCCGTGGAGATCGGGAAGCAGATCGCGACTGATCTCGGCGGACGTCCATTCACGATCGACACCAAATTCAAGACGCTTTATCACGCGTCGGCGGTGACCGCATGCGGGCATCTCGTCGCGCTTTTTGATGCGGCGGTCGAGATGATGACCAAGTGCGGCCTCTCCGTCAACGAAGCGACCGAGATCCTGCTTCCGCTTGTGACCAGCACCGTGCGGAATCTCGAGCATCAAAGCACTGCGGCAGCACTAACGGGTACGTTTGCCCGAGCGGACACGGAAACACTGACCCGTCACCTAACGGCGCTCAACGAGAACGTTTCCGACGATCTTCTCGAGATCTACCTTTTGCTCGGCGAGCGGTCACTCGAGCTAGCGGCGCGGCAGGGCGTTAGTCCTGAGCGGATCGATAAAATGCGTTCAAAGGTGGCCGTGGCTAAATCCAAATTGAAGTGGTAGCATCAGATTTTGGAGACCGTAACGACGAAAAAGGACGCATTCGAAACCGAAAGGGAGATCTTTCTCGAGCATATCAAGACCGCAGGGTTGCGGCGGACTGAGCAGCGCGACCTTATCCTTGACACCTTCCTCAGCACCGAGGAGCATCTGACGAGCGAGGATCTTCATGGCCTCATTCACCGACTCGATCCGACGGTAGGCCTGACCACCGTCTATCGCACGCTAAAGCTATTGACCGAAGCGGGCCTAGCCCGTGAGGTGCGGTTCGGCGACGGCAAGACGTACTACGAGCACCATTACAATCACGAGCATCATGACCACATGATCTGCACCGAATGCGGCACGGTGATAGAGTTCTTCTCGCCTGAGATCGAGGCTTTGCAGGACCAGATGGCGAGCAACTTCGGTTTCAAGCCGACTCATCACAGCCTCAGGCTTTGGGGACTTTGCCCTGAATGCCAGGTTGCGGCGAAGGACGCGCATGCGGCTCCATCGGGTGCCCAGCCTCGGGTCAGGGTCCGCACGGCGATCAATTAGGGCGGGAACATCCGCTGCTCAACTGACGTAAATGAAACTTGAGGGTCAGTTTCTACATGAGGAGAAGTTTTATGAGCGAAGAAACGCAGGGAACAAAACGTCAGTTTGAAGAGGAATTTAAGGCCTTGCCGCTTGATGAGAAGCTCGGCAGTCTCTTTCGCATGGAGGCCGCTGCGCTCGAGGAGACGTTTCACGTTGTAGCGGATGCCGGGTCAAAGGCATTTCACAAGGCCGCCGAGGTGATCGACGATTTTGGGCAGAAGGTGCAGGCAGAATTCAATAAAAATCGTGAATGTAAAACGGCGCCAAGCGAGGCCGACAATGCCTACGGAGCGCCTACTGCCGATGCGAAACCCAAAGGCGGTAAGAAAAAGTCGACCAAACCTGCAACCGAATGATCTTAAATGTCTGATGACACTCGTATCGAGAGACGCTCGCCCACGGCCCTAAAGGAAAAAGGCCCGTACGTTCTCGGGCTTGGCGTGGTTGCGTTGATGCTTTACGTCATCGGGTTTCCGGTCTTTTTGCTGGTGTTCTTTGGAGCGCTGGCTTTTTTTGTTTGGAAGGTCTTTATGAGCGAGACGCGGAGCGAGACGCGTCGAATTTTCGAATTCTATCTTATCGCGAACGAGATCCTGGGAGACGACGAGCGTCGCTGGTTCGGTTTTGAGGTGCGGGAGGCAGTAGCGCGAGGCGAGGCAATAGTCCGTTCGATGACCGCATCTCCGCCTCTTGTCCAGTTCGCGCTTGGGGCGTTATACCAGAAGCTTGGCGATCACAGCTCCGCTCTCCGAGAGCTTACGCTCGCGACGGACGAGGCTGCCGATGAATCGACTATCGTCTTTCCGACAAAGGACCTGCGCGAATACGCCCGAATGCTGCGACGTATCGAACGCGCCCCGGCGGAATCGCCCCTGACCGCCTCCGCCGTCCGGTCGCTCGAACGAGGGAGGAAAAACCGCGGCAGAAAAATGCTGGAATTCAGCCGTGACCAGTTAGCGAAAGGTGCGGGGGAATTGGTGTCGGAGAATAACGCTATTCCGATGGAAGAACGGCAGCGACCGGCGTCCGTTCTCGATATGCAGGATATGCCCGACGAGAAACCAGCTAAACGATCAAAACGTCCGCGCTCACCTGACAGCCGTCAGACTATCTCCGAAGTCCTGCACGATATTTACGACACGAATATTCAATAGCCTCGCAGGCCAAAGAACTTTCTGATCGATTTGATCACGCCTTTCTTTTCGGTATCGGAGCCTTCTTCAGCGGCCGCCTGAGCGGTCTGCTTGAGGAGTTCTCGCCGCTCTTCTACTAGCTCACTTATTGCCTGGACCAGGTTTGGATTGACCTCGAATATGGGCTTTAGGCCGCTTCTATCAATGCGCAGGACCTCTGATTCAGTGACTGCAATGACATTCGCCGTGCGCGGTTCGCCGGTGAGCAGACTCATTTCCCCAAAGAAATCATTTTCTCCCAGAGTGTTGATCGTCTTTTGGTAATCGTATTCCGGGATCTGAACCTTAACGGAGCCTCGGATGATCACAAACATCGAGTTGCCCTCTTGTCCCTGGCGGACGATCGCCTCACCCGGCGCGTAGATGCGCGAGGTCGATGAGTTAGCTAACTGCTGGATCTCCTCGTCAGAAAGCGGAGCGAAGATGGACACCCGATTCAACCGGTCCGAGATAGTGTTAAAGACCTCTTCGGCTGTTGCCTCCTCAGGCTTTTGCTCCATGTAAATCGTGCGGGTTGGATAAGCGAAGTGGATCTTCTCTCGCTGGAACGCATACCAGATCCTCTGGCGTACAAGAGCGTCTGTGTCGTGCTGCAGGCGATAATCGTCAAGCCAGTATTTGACCTCCCAATCGATGCCGTCGGTGCCCAGGTTGCGGATCCGCACAACCGGCCGCATCTTTTGTGAAACATTCTCGAGCCGTCGTACGGCTTCACGAACCACGTTTATCGTCCTTGCAGGAGAGTCGCCATACAGCGTGTTAAAAAAGACGGCCCGCGCATTCAGGTTGCCTTTCGGAGCTACCTCGATAAGCTCTTTACCCAAAACCGCATTACTCACCACCAGGAGCTTGTTTTGAAATGTCCGTATCTTTACGCCACGCCACGAGACGCTCTCGACCACCCCTTCACCTCGGCCCGGCAGGAGGATCACGTCACCTACCTGAAACGGCTGATCCGCCTGTAAGGCGAGGCCTGCAAATAGGTTCCCAAGCGTGTCCTGCAAAGCAAGACCGACCACAATTCCGATGATCGTCGAGCCGGTAAACAACGGTGCCAGCTGCACATTCGGAAACTGCGACTGAAAGATGATAAAGAACGCGACGATGTAAACGATGATCGATAGGACGGTCCGGAGCAAGGACGAGATCTCACCCTGCTTGGCATTGCGGTAGAGTGTTTTGGTGACGAGAAAGCTTATGTAACGTACGATGGCGATGACCAGCGCCATCCAGACGATGATCTTCAGAAGGTGAAGCACGCTCAGCAGCAGGCTGATCGACGTCTCGGTCATCTTTGCCGATTGCGAGCCATCCTGCATGGCCACAGAACCGTCCGGCGTGATGATCATGCCGAAGCGGAGCGCCATCGCCGCGATCGCCCAATCCTCCACCAACGGATAAACAAGCAAGGCGACAATGATGACCCCGGCGGTAAGGACGAAGTAAAATGTCCGTTTTTGTATTTCAGACGAGGCCATACGCTGCTAAAACATAACAGCAAAAGGCGTTTACAGGCAATCGGTTGCTAGAGGAGTGTGCCGCGGAGGATGATCGCGGCGATCGTGAAGTACATGAGCAGGCCGGTGACATCAACCAGTGTCGCGACAAATGGGGCCGACGAGGTCGCGGGATCGAGTCCGAGCCGCTTTAAAAGAAATGGGATCATAGATCCAGACAGCGTTCCCCACATCACAATGCCAATAAGCGTGAGGAAGATCGTTACGGCGACGAGGAGAAAATGGTCGGTGTAATTAAAGAGACCCAGTTGTTGCCAAATAATGATCCGTAGAAATCCGATGGCGCCGAGGATCACGCCGAGAAAAAGGCCTGAGACGAGCTCGCGTCTCATGACGTACCACCAGTCCCTGAGATTCAGTTCCTTCAACGCCATTGCACGGATTATGAGTGTCGCGGCCTGGGAACCGGAATTTCCGCCCGATGATATGACGAGTGGAATAAAGAGAGCGAGGACGACTGCCTTTTGGATCTCTTTGTCGAAATAGCCCATCGCTGACGCGGTCATCATTTCACCTACAAAGAGGACGATAAGCCACACTGAGCGCTTTCGGATCAACGTGAGTAGAGGAGTCTCGACGTAGGGCAAGTCGAGGGCCTCGACACCACCAAATTTCTGGATATCCTCTGTGGCCTCCTCCTCAGCCACGTCCATGATGTCATCAGCGGTAACTATGCCGACAAGGACACCATTCTCGGTGATCACCGGCAAGGCCGAGCGGTCATACTGGCGAAAGACGAGCACGGCCTCCTCCTTGTCCATTGTGTCTACGAGCGCGATGAACTTGTTGTCCATCAGCTTCTCGACCAGTGCATCAGGTTGAGCCATCAGCAGTGCGCTGATCCGAATATCATCGATGAGTCGCTGCTGGTCGTCGACAACATACACGACATGTAACGTTTCCGCCCTTTTGCCGTATTTACGTATGTGGTCAAAGACCTGCTGGACCGTCCAACTCACCTGCGCCTGGATATAGTAGGGCGTCATAAGCCGCCCGACGGAGTTTTCGTCGTAACCGAGCAGGGAACTCGCGATATGACGCTCCTCATCTGTAAGGAGATTGAGCGTTTCCTTAAGGATGGGGTCGGGAAGCTTCTCAAGGAACGCCGTTCGATCGTCGGGAGACATGTCGTTGAGGATGGACGCGACCTCTCGCTTGCCCAGGCCTCGAACGATCTCCTGCTGGATGTCGGGCTCGAGATACTCAAAGATCGAGGACGCGTTCTCGCGCGGCAGAAGCCTAAAAACAACGGTGCGCTCGGCCTGAGGCAGGTCGTCGATGATGTTGGCAACCTCGCTCTGGTGGATGTCCGCGAGCTCCTTGCGGACGAGATTCCACTTTCGATTTCTGATCTGCTCCAACATATCCGTAAGATCCGCCGGACGGCCCGACGACAAATGAAAAAGGATAGACCAACTCTTTACCCGGAACAAATACAGTAGCATTATTAGTGAAGTTCAGACCTTCATCACACATATGCAAAGATCCAGAGCGATTGCTGCGGTCGCCATTGTTTTCTCGCTCGTTACCGCATTCCTGCCATGCGTCACCCGGGCTGCACCATTGCCTGCGAGGGGCCGGCACGGAATGGTTGCGGCGCAGCAGGAGATCGCATCGAAGGTTGGTGTCGCCGTCCTCAAACTGGGTGGAAATGCCGTCGATGCAGCAATCGCCGTCGGACTCGCCCTGGCGGTCGTCTACCCCGAGGCCGGGAACATCGGCGGCGGCGGATTCATGCTGATGCGGAACGCCAATGGTGAATTTCACGCGATCGATTATCGCGAGACAGCTCCGAAAGCTGCCGGCCAAGATCTTTACATCGGTGCAAACGGCGAGGTCATCAAGGGCGAAGGCTCGTCGACCGAGGGCTATCGAGCGTCGGGAATACCGGGAACACTGGCGGGATTCGAGCTTGCTTTCAAAAAATACGGTTCCGGCAAGATACGCTGGGCCGATCTCGTCCGTCCGGCCCGCTTGCTCGCGCAGAACGGTTTTGAGTTGGGCTTTCGACTGATCAAACAGTTTAACGAAGACAAGGCAAAGCTTGAAAAGTATCCGGAATCTACTCGCATCTTTCTCAACGGCGGACCGGGATTTACGGAGGGCGATACCCTTCGGCAGCCGGACCTCGCAAAGGTCCTGTCACGGGTCGAGCGCCTTGGTGCGCGTGACTTTTATTCCGGCGAAACTGCTCGACTCATTGCGGCGGATATGAAGGCCCGCGATGGACTTGTTACGCTTGCGGACCTCGCGGGCTACAAACCCAAAGAGCGGACGCCAATTCACGGAAGCTATCGCGGCTACGAGGTCGTCTCGATGTCGCCACCGAGCTCCGGAGGCATCGTGATGCTCGAGGTGCTCAACATGCTCGAGAACTACGACGTCGCCGCCACAAAACCGAATTCCGCTTTGAGATATCATCTACTCGCCGAGACGATGCGGCGCGGCTTTGCGGACAGGGCCGAGTTTGTCGGCGATCCAGAGTTTACTAAGGTTCCAGTCGCGAAACTGATCGATAAGGCTTACGCGCGATCGCGGGCATCATCGATCGATCTCCAGCACGCCTCTTCGAGCAGCACAATTGGCCATGGCGAGATCACGGTTGCCGAATCGACGGATACGACAAATTACGCCGTGGTCGACGCTGCCGGAAATGTCGTCGTCAATACCTACACGCTTAACGACCTTTACGGCTCAAAGGTCACGATCAAGGGCACCGGGATCCTGATGAATGACGAGATGGATGATTTCACATCCAGGCCAGGTGTCCCGAACACGTTCGGCCTTATTCAGGGCGCGCAGAATGCCATTCAACCCGGCAAGCGGCCGTTGTCGTCGATGACGCCGACGATCGTGCTAAAGAAGGACGGATCGTTTTGGTTTGGCCTCGGAGCCCGTGGCGGCCCGCGGATCACCTCCGCCGTGATCCAAACGATCGTCAACGTGATCGACGACGATATGGACATCCAGGCGGCAATGGACGCGCCGCGTATCCACCATCAATGGATGCCGGACGAGATACGCTATGAGCCAGGCGGGTTTTCACCCGACACGCTCTCTATACTTGCCTCGTTTGGGCATGCCTTCGTCAAAAAGCCTGAGAACAATGCATCGGTGACCGGGGTGATGATCGATGAAAAGGGAATGAGGCTCGGTGCGGTTGATTCGCGGGCTGGCGGCTTGGCGATCGGCTACTGATCTCGCTCGCCCGTTGTTAGATTGCGGGTGGTGTTCTCGACGACGCTGACCGGCTCCAGATCGCCTGAGAAACGCCAAGCTCCGGGTTTGCCGCCATGTGCGGCATCGGTCAATGCGGCGGTAGGAGGGCTCTCTATCCGTATATTATGAGAGCTCGCTTCGACGGACTCGAACATTGCTGCGTACGCTATTCTCAGGAGTCCCGCAATTAGGACGCTCGATGCGGCAGCGATCACGAAGAATGGTCCAACATGAAGTGTGATCGACAGCAGAACAACTAACGGCACGAGCAGGAATCCAGCGATTATTATGAAAAAGCCTTGCTTGAGACCGCGCTTTCTTGCCGATGAGTGCAAGAGAGCCTCACTTGGCAACTCGCCGCCGGTAACTATCAATTCCTCGGTTCCTCGCAGGGCGAAGCCGCACTTCGCGCAGTAGGTTGTATCCGATGCTATCTTCTGCTGGCCGCAATTTGGACAGAACATTACCGATGATCTTCCTTGTCGAGTAAACGCGTGGCATTCTCCGTAACGGTGGGCTGCAGGTCGTTGGTGTCGCGCCAATTACCGGGCTGCGGTGCTCCGTAATTCGACACGGGCATAGACTGCTGCGGCGGTAAAGCTTGCTGATTTGCGGGACCACCCAGGCTTTGCGGAGGTGCGAACATTTGAGGGTGCATCTGGGCGTAAACGACATCCTTCTTTAAAAAGATCAAGGACGAAACCATCATGATCAGGCCGCCAAAGATGCCGATCACCGCGGATGCGCCCGCCATGTTGTCGAGGTCGAGAATGCCCCAAAGTGGTGTTAGGATGAGCAGGAAAAATAGTAACCAGATCAGGCTAAAGCCGAGCGCGTTCCGACGGCTGAGTAGCGGCTTTTTCTTTTTGTTCAGCTCCGCCAGCTGCGGAAGGTAACCACCGTACGCAAGGACCTCGCTGACCACGCCGAGCGGCATTCCGCAACGCGAGCAGAATTTTGTTTCGTTCGAGATCTGTTGTTGCCCGCAGCTAGGACAATGCATTCGTACCCGCTCCTTCCAAATAACCTGTAAGGTCCAATTTTCTAAACGAATTCTTACAGAAAAAGTTCGCGGGTGCAACGCGGTTAGAAGCGCGGCGGCTTTTTGCCGGTGATCACCTGAAAGACCGCGAACGCCTGTCCCTGGAACTGTGACGCATCGAGAAGCGTGCCGATAAGAATTTCAGCCAGCGGCCTCAAACGCTCGGGAGCAGGGATCTCACGCCGCAGGTCGTCATCTGACGTAAAGAAGGCGAAGCCGTTCTTTCGCGTCGCCTCGACCTCGTCGAGGTATTCGATAATGGCATCGCGGGTCGCGAGCTTCTCGGGGAGTGTCCATTCGAAGGGATCATCCCAAAGCCGCGTCGTGATGCCGCCAAAAGTTTTCTCAACCATCGCGGCCGAACGAAGGAGATATTCACCGCTTGAGAAGGGCGACAGAGCCGTCACTGAGCCGTCAGGACGCAAGAAAAGCTCGTCGTCGTCGAGACGCGCCAGCAACTCACGCGAACGTGTGTCGAGCGTGAGGAAGGCCGCGTCGATGCTGCGAAGCATGGCGTCCATAAGGAAAGAGCGGCCCCAATACGAGCCGCCCAAATTCTAGCATCTTGCGCTATCGCCTAGCGTTTCTTGTACTTGCGCTCCTTCTCGTAGATGCCCAGGCCATAATTGCGACCCTTCCAGTTGACGCCGCTGCCGACGGTTCCGCGAACCCCGACCTCGGCTCCCTTGGACGGGACATTGCCATCAGTAACAAGCACCCAGATCGAGCCGGTCCCGTCGTCGATCTTGTACGCCCCGCCGCCGATATTCGTACCCGGGATGCCGAAACCATAGCTGTCGCGCACGACGCCTACGACCACGACCTCCTTGTCCTGGTACCGGCCCGGATTGCGCTCGATGTCCGCGATCTTTCGCTGCTGTGGGCAGCCGGCGGCAAAAAGCGCGATGCTTACAACGCCGAGGGCGAGCAACAGGGTTGATAGTTTTCTCATTATTAGCCTCTCTGTGTGACTACTGATGCGGGGAGGAACAGCGGTAGAGATTCCATTTATGGGAGAAAGTTTGCCATAAATCTATGATTCTGCGATGCTGAAGGCGCGAATTTCCCCTACACTCCATCAAATGTCTGACATCTCGACAGTGGCAGCCGTTCGATACTGCTCAAATCTCGCGGGTAGCGCGTGGCACGGGTCACAAGCCGGTGGTGCATTTGAGCGATGGCGTTTTGATGCTCTCTCCGACGATGGGAGCGAAGCCTTGGTAATAGAATTTACCGATAACTATCCACTCTCGCCAAGGTATGTTGCCGGTGCTTCTGCTCATGACTTACGGCTGGCTCCAGCGGTCTCGCTGGCATATTCGGTCGATGGGAAGATCGTCCTGAGAGCTCTAAATGAATACGAGGGCGACGCTTTTCACGCGGGCGACGGAGTGGGAGGCCGTATCGCGAACTCGTCATTCAATTTCATGACGGCGAATTATGGCGCTGGATTTGTTATCAAGCTTGATCTCCTGACGTCAAACGGGCGTATTACCGGCGGGCTTGAGTGGATCTCTATCGAGACAGATCTGTTACCAGACCCTGAGGAGGATATGAGTTCGAGCCTCACTATCAATATGGCCGTGTCGCGAGCTGATGTATCGGGCCGTCTAACGCTAACCTCAAAAAACGGTGACGCACTGCGAGCCGCGCATTTTCGGGGAACGGGTTATCATGAACACCTCCGCTCCGAGGGCCCTCTTACAACGAGGTTCATGTGTCAGGGTCACGCGCATTTTTCGGATGCGACGGCGGTCGTGGCATTCATCGAGCCGACGGTGCGAAATGCCGCGTCGTCGCGTCTAAGCACTGTCCGGAACGGCGAGATGCTGAGTCAGGATGCGACGCTCGAGATGTCAGATCTCAAGCGCGACCGCTACGGAATGCGAGTTCCCGGGCAAATGGCGTTTGCAACTGATGACGGTGTGAAACTACAGCTTCGGCCGTTGCGGGTCGTAGATCGTGGGTTTCTCTCAACCGCGATGACCTGCGAGGCAGTTTTGCATGTCGGCGACGGCAAGCCGCGGCGAACGGCTGGTCTACTTGAGTTTTGCTCTCCGGCACGGATGCGTCACACGACGGTGCGATGGCTGCACGACCTTAGGATCGAGCGGAAAGGCTAATTCCAGCGTTTGAGCTTGCGAATGAAGTCGTTCGACATCTGCGACGCTTGCTCCTCAGGCATCTTGAACTCAGCCGTCATAAAGTCGATCGAGCTTTGAACCATCTCATCGACCGTCTGATCGGGATTCCTGAACGCCCCGTTCTCGTAGCAGAATTTACAGTACTCGGACGCCGGCGTGTCGTCGGATTCCGTGCCGTAGTTGCCGCCAAACTCAGTCGACAGCGGCATTCCGCAGCTCTGACATCTCACCTTATCGTCCATTAACGTAGCTTTACGGCGGTTCCGTAGGCGAGGACCTCGGTCGAGCCCTGTGAGAATTCGGTTGCGTCGTAACGCATACCGATAATGGCGTCCGCACCGATCTCGTGGGCGTGCTGGACCATGCGATTGAAGGCCTCCATGCGTGCGTGCTCACAGACGTGGGCAAACTCCTCTATATTGCCGCCGGCGAGCGATTTTAGACCGCCTATGATACCGCGGCCGATACCGGTCGCTCGTACAACGATTCCGCGGACCACGCCCAGATACTCGGCGATCTGCTTGCCTTGGATCTCAATGCCGGTTGTGACGACCATATATATTTTCTCCGGAAGGGTTTTGGTAGCGCCTAGGGGAATCGAACCCCTCTTTCAAGAATGAGAATCTTGCGTCCTAACCGATAGACGAAGGCGCCACAAAGTGCTGCCGAATTGAGAGTATAAGGCAAAGAATGGCCCGCAGGCAACAGGCCGAGGGCGTGCAAGCGATCGCTCTGGACGGCGTTCGTCTAGTTAGAATATACTCACGCAAATATGAAAACATTCCAGATGCCGCTGCTCATCGTATCGTTTTAATTGCAGCCGGCGGAGCCTCGTTCGGGCAATCGCCGTCCCCGACGCCATTGTCGGCAAAGGCACAGGCCCAACGCGACGCGATGCGCGAGCGGCTAAGGACGCTTCTCGACGCGCAGGGCCAGAAGCAGATAGGCGTTACATTTACGCAAAGTACTAAGCAGCCGTATAACTTTATAGGCACCTACAAGAATGTGCCGATAAGGAACGCTCAATCATACGAGGTCGTCATTGGGGTCACGCCCGACAATACGATCGGGTTTCGCATCTATCCGCACTACAACGATCATTACGTGAACATCGACAAAGCCCGCAACAGCCTTGGACTTGCCAAGCAAATGGCCAATCTCTCATATAAGAACTTTCTCTACTGGGGCGCCGACGATACGGGCGACATTATGGCAGGCTACACGTTCACGCTTGAGTCGGGTTTTCCCGAGGAATCGATGATCATCGTGCTGCGCAGTATTCCGCTGTTAGATCAGTACCTTGGTCAAATGCGACCGAACATCGACGGTTCTAGCGGGCAATAGTTATGCGTAGAATCGGCACATAGATCGACTAGTGCAACACCGGCTTCTTGATAAGGCCGCCATCCACGTCGCTAAGCGAGTGGATCGTGATAAAGACGTCGGGGTCGATCGCCTTTGCAAGCATTTTAATGCCGCCGATCTCAAGGCGAGTCACAACGCAATAAAGTATCGATTGCTCAGACGTCGTTTCGCCTGAACTGCCAATTCCGCCTTGTCCGCGATAGACCGTCACGCCGCTATGGAGTTGATCGGTGATCGCATCTTTTATCGCCTCACCATGGCTGGAGATGATGGTGATCGCCGTAAACTCCTCGACACCATGTATCAAAAAGTCGATCGCCTTTGTCGCAGCTACGTACGTGAGGATCGAATACAACGCCGGCTCGATCCCGAGAAAGAAAGCGGCCGCGAGGAAGATAAACAGATTCAGGAACAAGATCACATCGCCGACCCGAAGCAAGTGACTGCGGCGGCTCACGAGCAGAGCGGCGATCTCCGTACCGTCGAGAACTGCACCACCGCGGATCGCAAGCCCGATGCCCGCTCCGATAAATAGCCCGCCGAAGACCGCTGTAAGCAGTTTGTCCGGCGTCACATCAGGGAACCGAACGAAGTAAAGTGCGGCCGCAAGCAGGATCATCGCGATGGCGCTCTTAACGGCAAATCGCGGTCCGATCTGACGGTATCCGAGCGCAACGAAAGGGAGGTTGATGACGG
>DASYKW010000165.1:0-13482 GCA_035995005.1 Pyrinomonadaceae bacterium | reverse complement strand
TTTTGCCTTATCGCCCTGCACCTCGGCGATCGTCGCATCTTTTTGCGCATTGGCGGCCTGCGGTAATAGCGCAGCAATGGCGAAGAAAAGCCCCGCTGCAGCGATCGTCGCAAAGCGGGGAATAAAGTTGGTCTTTTTCATACTGAACGGGGGCCGAATGCTGCCGCCGACTTTGATGCCAGTCGACCCGCATTCGTTTATCAATTAAGAGTTGGGAACCGTCTGAGTATCGATACGCTTCCTGAGCCGTTGGCGCACCGTCGGACCAACGTTTGTGAAGAAGCGAAGTCCGGTCAATCCTTCAACCTGACTCACGCTGGTCCGGTACTGCGACCACGGTCGCGTGACGCTTTGGACGTTAGGCATTATCACCGAAATGATTCGCGTAAACGGCGTTACCCTCGTTGCATCGTTGCTGCCGATCGGCAGGACGACAATGACCTTCCAGGTCCATGCCGGCACGGTAACGTGACCGCTGACTATCGTATTTCTTGAGCCCTGTAGTCCTGATCCTCCGATCCCTGCGGGCCCGTCAAAAATATAAAGCTCATTTCCGGCCTGCACCAAGGACCGACAATAATTCTCGAGATCGCCCCAAACCAGCTGATTGTTTACGGGAGCCTGCGGAATGAAGTTGGTCATCAAGAAGGTGGCCGAGTTGTCTGAGGGTGTATTTGTGCGGTCACCAGACGGACACATATGCCCGCGGTCAAAACCCTCGCCTGTTGGGCTGCCCGTGTAATCGTTGCCCTGGACGTGATACCAGCCCGCCGGTAAGAGCGTATCCTCGCGATAATCGTCCGAGCGGTCTACACTGCCGAGCCATGACGGATCAAGATGCCATTCGACCCAGTTGGGTGTCCCTTTGTCCCTGTTATAAGACAGGACGTACTGGTTCTTTTCCATCAGATAGTCGCTTGGGTTGTTGACGTCGGTCGTAGCCCGCGATGGATTGCCCAGGACCTCGTGCTCGCTGGCCGTATGAGCGACCGTGGCCTGAACTGTCAACGAGATCGTGCCCGTTCCGGTTCGAGCCTGGGCGTCCGTAATGGTGACCGGGAAGGTCTTAAAGCCTTCACTTATCACCGCACCGACAGTCGCCGGTGTCGAAAAGCTGTTGTTTCCGTCGTCGTTGAACGTCTGAACTGCACTGCCGCCGATGCTGGACAGATCCGCTCGCACTGCAATGCCGGTACTCGTCGGCGCTGTGCCGGGAATGACGCTAAAGGTCAGCACCGTCAACCCTCCGGGCGGGACCGTGTTAGGACTGGCGCTCCCGGTGCCGCTCGGATTGGATATGCCTTGAACCGCAAGCTGGAAGCTGCCCGTCGAGCCGCGATCTTCCGCATCGCTGATCGTGAAAGCCAGCGTTTTGATCCCGGCCGTCGTCCCGAGGGGAACTGTCGTCGCAAAGGTAAACGCGTTGTTACCAGGCGTGGCGTCGCCGTGAGTGCCATCATCGTAAAACGTTTGTGCCGCCGAACCGCCGATACTCGTCAGGTCGGTGGCCACTGCCAAACCTGTACTGGCGGGGTTCGTTCCCGATGTAACGATGACCGTCAGAACTACCGCGTCGCCAGCGTTCAATGTGCTTGGACTCGCGTTTCCGGCACCGGCGGGGTTTGTCGCTCCGGTACAGCCTGTTAGGGCCGAAGTCGTGTTGCGCGGATTAGGGGTCCCGGCGATAAAATCGCTCGCGTTGCTGTCGCTGTCGACGCAGCCGTTGCTGCTCCTGAGCGCGGCTGTGGTGATACTCGTCCCAGGTGCAGGGCCTGCTCCCTCAAAGGACGACGCGGGGCCATAGCCGAGAAAATCCTTCACCGTTCCGACCGATGTGCAGTTGTTAGTAGAGCCACAGGTTAATGCGGTCGTATTCGTTACGAGGGCGACCTTTCCCTGAGTTCCGGACATCGATATCCCACCCGTCGCATCCGGGGTCGGCGTTGCGCTGTTCCCAGCTCCGGCGTTTTCCTGGATGAAGAAATGCTGCCCAGCAAGAATGCTTCCGCTGAGGTTGGTCACCTGCCATGAGCTGCCCGCTACAGAAGCGTACTGCACCGACCAGCCAGTCAGGGACACGGTGGCGTTTCCGCGATTAAAAAGCTCGATATAATCGTGATTATAGGTTGCCCCGGAGGTTCCTGCTCCGCCATAAACCTGGCTGATCACAATGTCCGGTGACACGGTCCCTACCTGCTGCGTGTCCATTATCTGTGCGGACGAGCGCGGCGCCACGATCGTGGACGCGCACAATAGAGACAAGAGCGTAATTCCAACTAGGTACTTCTTCATTGAACGGTCCTTGATAATGCCAGGGAGGCGGAAAAATAGCGAATTTACTCTTGTATCACAAACTCGCCCTCAAAGGTAGCTGGGATGCGGCTATCGCGCGGATCTCGGATACACTACGGGACTCTTATTCCCGGCCTTGTCGACCGCCCGGACTCCAAAGAAAAAATTGTCCTTCGAGATGCCCTTCACGGTATAGGTCGTGACATTGCCGACCGAGACGCTGTTGGTCCATTCGGCTGAGGTCGTATCGCGCCAGACGATCTCGTAACCCGCGAGATCGACATCGGTAGAGGCGTCCCATTTCATCTCGGTGTCATTTGCCTGGCGTGCGTTGATCGTCACGTTCTTTGGCTTGGCGGGTCCGGCGGCAAGACTTGCCAATGCGATCATGTTTACCCGGCAGACGTTCGCAACGTAGTCAAAATCAACATAGTCGGGCGTGTCTCCATAGAATATGCCGTTCTCTGTCCTTACGTTCTGATGCTGATGCGTGAAATCCTCGTCCGGTTCCGTTATGCGTATTGCCGCGTAGCCATTCGCAAGGAAAGGCTGGTTGTCGCCGCCGCGTCCATAACGGTCGCGGCGATAGATCATCCAGACATTGAACCCTTTCATGTCCTTTAGGTATCGATTAGCCTGCTCCTTGATGAAGCGGGCGAGCTGCCGCGACACCGAGTCATTCTCGCCGCCGACACTGCGCCGGACCGCAGCCTCCTGTTCGGTCTCAATGCCCGGAACGCCTTCACTAAAAACGCGGACGCGATTGCGATTTGGCGAATTCTTTTGCGACATCACGCCGCCGACTATGTCGTTGGTGAACATCGCCTCGATATTCATCTGGGCTTTTTTGGCCTCATTCGCGTAATAGGTCGCGCCGAGCAGTCCTTGCTCCTCCCCTGGAACGGTCATGAAAACAATTGTCGCGTCGAATTTTCGTTTAGACATTACGCGGGCAAGCTCGATCGAGACGGCAGAGCCAGAGGCGTCATCATTTGCTCCGGGAGCGTCGCATTTCGCGTCAGTTGGCGACGTACACATCGAGTCATAATGCCCCGAAACGACGTAAAAGCGGGAAGCATCGGTCGTCCCCTTGAGAACGGCAAAAACATTTGTCAGTGTTATCGGCTCGGGAACGCGGGTAGCTTTGGGCTGCACGAAAGCCTGTTTCTGCACGTCGAGACAGCCGCCGCAGTCCTTGCTTATCTTCGCGAACTCGTTGTAGATCCAATCCCGTGCGGCGCCGACGCCGCGATTCGGATCGTTTTGTTCGGAAAGGGTGTTTCTGGTCCCAAAGGACACGAGTTTGCGGATAGTCGCCTCAATGTTCTTGGGCGAGATCTCTTTGATCATCTTTGCGATCTCGGGATCGGGCTTTTGCTCTGTTTTTTGGGTAAAAACGGGTAAAACGGCTGTCATGGCCAGCAGTAATGCCAGCAGGATCGATCTCATAATTTACTGCCTCGCATCTAATGCAGAAAACCGACAACGCGGCGGTTCGCGCTTTCATCCCTTAAGTACACGGGTTTGGCGCTCCAATGATAGCGATATTGTAAAGCTTGACCCGGTTTAGGTCGAGAAGAGATCGGCCTGGAGGAATTATCATGAGGTATACGAAACGAATTGCAGTTTTATTTTTTTCGTTAGTGTTTATGCTCGGCGTTGCCGAGATCACGGCGTCGGCGCAACGCCGTGGATATAGGGTCTCTCGCCCCGTTATTATACGCTCGCATTGGGGCTGGAATAACGGGTTTTGGGGCCGCGGATGGGGTTATGACCCATTTTATGACCCGTATTTCTACGATCCGTACCTTCGCGAGCAGCGTGACCGCTATTACAAGCAAAAGGATGTCTCCGACGCACGCAAGAAGGTCGCGAAGAACCGTGAGAAATACCTGAAGGACGGTTACATCGACCCGAAGGAACAGGAAAAATTGATGGACGATCAGCGTAAGTACGCGGAAAAGGTCGCGAAACTGGATAAGTTTAATCGCGACCACAACTAATTCCTGTAAGGATGTTCAATTCATCAGGGCGGCTCTCAGAGGCCGCCCTTTTTTCATGGTAGAATGCCCGGAAATCCACTCAATTGAGGAGAAATTCATGCGAAAGCTCGCATTCTTGTTTTGTCTTGGCATTCCCGCTTTTGTCTTCGCTCAGCACGACCATATGCAAAAGATGCCGGTGCCGACCCCGGTGAAGCTCGTGAAGGGGCTCGGTTCGGCCCATCATCCCGTCTCAACGAAGAATAAACAGGCGCAGGCGTTTTTCGACCAGGGCCTCGCCTACATGTATGCGTTTAACCACGACGAGGCGGTGAGATCATTTCAGCACGCCGCCGAGCTGGATCCGGATCTCGCCATGGCATATTGGGGCATGTCGCTCGCACGAGGATCGAACTACAACTGGACAGCCCAGGTCTCACAACTGACCGAGGCCTGGCGGAGCCTGCTAAAAGCGCAAGAACTTGCCGCAACGGCATCGGCGCGCGACCAGGCGTATATCAACGCCCTTTCGAAACGTTACGCAGCCGACCCTATTGCCGATCAGGCAAAACTCGCGGCTGCCTACAACCTCGCGATGAAGGATGTCACAGATCAGTTTCCGAACGATCTCGACGCCGCAACGCTTTACGCCGAGAGCATCATGAATTTGCATCCGTGGCAGCTCTGGTCGCTCGACGGCAAACCGAACGACGGTACGCTTGAGCTCTTGGCGGTGCTCGAGGGCATTCTCAAAAGGGATCCGGATCACACCGGAGCGAACCACTATTACATTCATGCGGTCGAGGCCTCGCCGCATCCGGAACGGGCCTTGCCGAGCGCTCGACGCATCGCCAGGCTCGCTCCGAACGCCGGGCACCTCGTCCACATGCCGTCCCACATTTATATCCGGACCGGCGATTATTCAGCTGCGGCGGGCAGCAACGCCGACGCGATCGTTGTCGACGAGAAGTACATTAAAAGCGTGGGCGGGCCGAACTTTTATTCGAGCATGTACACGAACCACAATATCCATTTCCTGGCCTGTGCGAGTGCTATGAGGGGCCGGTATGGAGAAGCGATGTCGCGGGCCCGCGAGCTTCAGAAGAACGCTTTGGAAATGCTAAGCGAGATGCCGATGCTCGAATACTTTGCGCTGTATCCGATGGTCGTCGAGATAAGGTTCCACAAGTGGGAAAATATCAAAAAGATCCCTGAACCTCCGGCAACGGCATATGCGATGACGGCGTTTCGCCATTTTGCCCGTGGCCTTGCCTACGCAATGACAGGCGACAAGGTAACTGCCCGAAACGAGCTTGATGCATTCCGGACGGCGGTGAAGGCCGTGCCGGCCGACCTGCCGATGGGCCTAAATGCCCCTGAGGCTTACTTTGGCCTTGCCGACCAGCTGCTAGCGGGTGAGGTCGCGACGGCCGATGGCGACGTCGGCGGAGCTATTACCTCTTTTAATGAGGCGACCAAATCCTCGCTGGCCATCAATTACGACGAGCCGCCCGATTGGGACCTGCCGATAGCCGAATTTCTCGGGCCGTTGCTGCTCAAGCTTAAGCGATTCAAAGATGCGGAGCAGGTCTATGACGCGGAATTGCAGCATCATCCGAATAACGGACGTGCATTGTTCGGCCTTGCCGAGGCGCTCAAGCGACAGGGTAAGACAGCTGGAGCGCGAAACGCTGAGGGCAAATTTCGTAGAGCCTGGCGTCAGGCGGACACACCGCTCACCGCAGCCGAGCTCTATCGATGATCGATCGCATAAGCTCGCAGACGATCGCCGTCTGCGGAATACAGCAGTTGGGACTCGTCGTCCACCACAAAACGAGGATCCGGGTCGCCGGTGCGCACGAAGCGTTCGTCATCGCCCGAGTGTACATTGACGCCGACGAGTCCGCGGCCGCCTGACAGCAGGTCGGTGTAGAAGTACATGACGTTTGACCGCAGGGCGGCGAGCCGCTTGCGTCTTAGAAGAAAATCGCCCAGGCGGTCGAGTTGCCGCGCGGGGTCGACGCGGTCGAAAATGCTCTCCTGAACATCGTCGTGTGACGGCGTCATATTCGATGCCGCACGCCCGATAAGCCGTCCCGGCGTTACGTCGAGGCCGGACAACCTATTCGCAAACGCAGGTTCGCGGGCGAGCGAGCCATATGCGTATAGCCGTCGCGTCATCCAGCTGCTTGCCGAATCGCTCGCAAGCGTCGAGAGATCCATCGTCCCAAAATGCGAACTCAGGCCTGACACGCGGAATGAACGAGCCGCATTCATTACGCCGATCCCGCCGCGCGCAACGCTAAGTGCGGACGTCGCGAGCCCGCCATACCTGAAATAGATCGCGGCTGCCCGCAGAGCTACGCCGGCGACTGTGCGCAACAGTCCGCGGGCGGGAGCCGTATGCCTCGCACGCCAGAATTCCTGCCGCTTTGCGTCGCGAGGAGCGAAGGCGGCGATCTCGTTCCGACCGCCGACGACGGCCTGCCCGGCCTCATTTACGATCACAAACTGCGCCTTATCGATCTTATGCTCGCGCTTTGCCACACGTTTGCCGGAGGCGGCATCGAGCGTGATCAACTCGTTACGGTCGGCAACGACTATCGTTGCCGGGTCGGCGACGGCAAAGTTGGTGAGGCCCTTGTCGGCGCCCTTGTATCGCCAGACCGTCTTACCAGTCGAGGCGTTGATCGCAGAGACGCCGAATGGTCCTTTTTCTTCTAACTCGCCGTCATTTAATCGAGTAAATTGCCCGCCGGTCCGAACATACAGCACGTCCTGGACAAGGACCATCTCGGCACAATTGCCGAGGTCGCTCGCCTTCCAGATCTCTTTTCCGCTGCGACGATCGATCGCGCGCACGCGGCCGCGACCCGATACGTAGATAGCGTTGTCGTCGAAGACCGGATCAGCCTCGGTTAATGCGAGGCCGTCCTCATTTACCTTGAATTTGTCGCGTTCCTTCTCCTTGCCGGTTCGCCCATCGAGCGAGGTCGTGCCGTCATAAAAGGTGTACAGCCGTCCGTCGAGCAGCAGCGGTGCACGGTAATTGTCGAGCGTGAAATCGACGTCGCCGATGTTGTCGCCAAAGCGCACCGGCATCATCTCCAGATCGCCGTCGAGATCGCGCTTCCAGAGCTCGTTGCCGGTCGAGAGCTCAAGCATGTGAATGGTCGGTTTTCTCTCGAAGTTGTCGCCGTACTTGCCTCGGGGATCCTTGATCAGCACGACTGCGAGCAGATCGTTCTCGGGGTCGAGGGCAAGCTGCATCACGTCGCCCTTTACCTTATCGCTCTCCCATACACGCTTGCCCGTAAGGACATCGACAGCCTCGAGCCGCGATTTGCTGCCGAGGTCACGCGTGAAAAGCACTAGGTCTGTATTCGGCACCAGCGTGACCGCTGTCTGGCCGACGCTCCCCGTGGAGCGTCGCCATACGCGTTCGCCCGTCTTGCCGTCGATCGCGTAAAGGCTCTTTTCCGTCCCGGCGAGAACGATGCCGAAGTCAGTCGTATTGTAAAAACGGACCTTTGAGTCAAGGTTCGACTGCCACCCCGTTTGTGCTGGGATCGTGGTGAAAAAAAGAAAAAGGCACAAAAACAAAACCGCTGTTTTCATGCTCTTATTTTAGCGTAATCGGGACGGTGGACGGGTTACTGAATGCGATACGCCTTGTCCTTCCAGACAACGACGACAACGCCGCCGAGGTCGTTTGCGATCGAGCGAAGGCCGCCGTCGAGCTTTTTATACTCGTCAGTGCCGCGGCGAACATTTATCGTCGGCTGTCCGTGATAGGCCGCGTCGTACCATGCGCCGTTGTCGTTTCTGAACGTCTTGCCGCCGGCCCTTCGAGAGACGGGCATCTCGAATAACTGCGCATTGTTCGATGTCTGGCTCTGCACGGGTCCGGCTCCACGAAGCGGTCCGCCCACCGATTTCTTAGACAGCGAGACAGAGTCGCGAGCGGCCCGGTCCTCGTCGGCCCCGCGATTGCGGCTGGATTCTTTATCGTCCTTACGGTCATCGGTCTCGGTCTTGGCCGGCTGTTCGGGCTTACCCGCAACGGCTCCGGTTGCCGGCGGAGGTGGGGCTGCGGCTTTTGGTTTTTCTTCTCGGTCTGTGCCGGCCACAACACCGTCGAGCGTTGTATTTGGTTCGTTCGCAGCAGTTCCGCCGCTCGCCAGCCCTGATCCTGTTCCAGCCGCGCCGGGATTTGGGGTCACTGCCGCAGCAGAATTGGACATCCCGATCTCGGGCATCCGGGCGGCGTTCATATTCGCCGTGGAGTTGCTTGCCGCGTTGGCCGCAGTGGCGGATGTGTCCTCGATGCCGGTGTAAGGTGCAGCGGCGGGAGCGGACGTATTCGACTCGGCGATAGAGGCGTTCGGGCCGTTCGCGTTTCGCTGCGTGACAAGATAGATCAGCCCGGCGCCAAACGCGAGCACAAGGATCCCCATCACGGCAGCTAAACCCGGAGCGCGAAATAATGTGCTGTACCACGGCAGCGGAGGCGGCCAGGGGGCCGTGGCAACGGCAGCGGCTGCTTTTTCCGTGACGGGCTCACTCGACAAAGCGGCGTGCGACAGGAGTTTTCGACACCTGTCGCAATCGGCAAAGTGCTTTGTGTACAGAGACTTAACGCCTGCGGGTACGGCGCCCTCGGCAAAAGCCACGATCGCGTCGGCGTCGAGGTGATCGCTCGCCATTTGAGCCGCACCTGTTCCCGACCGCGCCTTACGCAGCAGAGCGTCCATCTCCTTATCGAATTCAAGTTCCATCAAATTGCAGCCACAGAGGACACAGAGATCACCGAGTTGAGGTCGGTTCTTATGATGTTCATGACGTCCATCTTATAAACCCCCTCATTTCAATCCGCCCCACGCCTCTGTGGCTTTTGGCTTTCGTAACCATCCATAGAACGCCTCAACGCCACAAATCTTGCACCAGAATAGCCATCATCAGCACCGCGAACATCGTCTCGAGATTCATTCCAAGACTCGCCGCGGTGTCGCTCAAATGCCGTTTTACCTCACGATCCGTCCATCCGTGTCTGGTCTTGAGCTCCTTTTCGACGGCCTTTCGAATGTCGGACTGCAAACGCGTCAAACGCCGGCTCGCTGTCGCCTCGTGATAGCCAAACATAGCTGCGATATCCTTGAGCTTGAGGTCGTCGAAATAGTACAGCTTAAGGATCAACCGGTCCTCATCCTCGAGTCCCGCGATCGACGATGCGAGGGCCTCCTGCACGTCAGCCGATGTCTGGCTGTCAGTGAAGGCGTCCTCAGGGTTCGCCGTATGCGTGCCGAGTCCATTACCGGCGATGGCGGCCTCGTTAGCCAGATTCTCGAATTCGCGGTCCTCCTCGACCTGGACAAATTTTGACACCTTCCTAAATTGATCTACCGCAAGCTGTGACACAACGGCACGAAGCCAGCCGGCGAGCGATCCGCGGCCCGAGTAATAAGCTAACTTGCTCTTCTTTTTGCCATCGGCATCCACTCGCAGGCCGTAGAGCTCGGCCCAGATCGACGATGCGAGATCCTCGGCGTCCTCGCTGTTGGACGAGATCTTACGAGCTGCAGACTTAACCGTTGAGTCAAAGTTCGCGACAAGATCCTCCCACGCACACTCATCGCCCTGCTCGCAGGCGATGATCAGGCAGAGATCGTCCGCACGGATCTCCTCAATGAACTGCTTGATATCGGGATGGTCGGCCGAGTGGCCGTCAACACGCAGGTATTTGCTCAACGCGCCGTCGATCCGAGGCCGCACGACGTTAGCGTCAAGGCCGCGTGAATTCTCGGCCCGCGAGATAAGGTGCGCGACCGCCTCATCTATTGTCGAAGCGTATTTTTCTCCCGCTTTAGGCATCGTCAAGTCGGGGAGATTTTAACAGATTTCAGGCGCTTTCTAAGATGTCTGACGGCACATTGCGCGTTGGCATTAGCAACCTGACTTACTTTAGATGCTTTCGCAGGAAGGAGACGATCTTATAACCGTCGTAATAGACCCACGGCTTTTCGCCGAGGGTGTAGTGTCCGCACGGGATGGTGACCTCGCTGTGGGCGATGTTGCGGTCGCGAAGGGCCTGGATCGTGTCGCGGGAAAGGTCGACCGGAAAGCTCAGATCGTAGAGCGTATAGATATACCGTTGCGGTCGCGGCGGCAGGCTGGCAAGCCTGTCCATGTAGGCCATAGGCGAGATCGGCAGCCAGTATTCGCGAAGTTCATCCAGCGTGACATTGCCGGCGATGCTCTCCTTGACGTGATAGGTCGAGAGGCCGTGCCAGACGACGTCGGCCGGATAGCCCGAGACATGATTAAAAACGGCCGCGTCGATCGCGAGATCATGCGTAAATGCAAAAAACCCGACGCATGAGCCGATGCTCGTCCCGACGATGCCGATCTTTTCGTAACCCTGCTCTTTTAGCCATTTGATCGCCGAACGGGTATCAACGACCGCCTGCCTCAGCGACTGCAGCGTCCGGCCGACATTGGGCGCGACTAGATAATCCGCACGACGCGATTCCGGCGGCATTCGCTCCTCGTGATACGGCAGCGTTACGCGGAGTGCGGAAATTCCGAACCGATTGAACAGTTTGCAGAGACTAAAGTACGTTCCCGCCTTTGCGTTCCAGTGCGGCAGAACGATGACCGCCGAGCGTTTGTCGTTATCGGCAGGGAAGTATCTCGCTCGAACGGTGTTGTTCTCGGGTGAGGGAGTCACGACGCCACTAGTCCAGGTCAGAGCGTTGTCGTTGAGTTTGTAATCTCCGACTTCAGGGGAAAAAAAGAATTCGTCACTATTCTCAAGCGTCCTTGCCGAATAGTCACGAAACAGCTTTCGCGGATCGTCACCGTTGGCGTGATCCGTGATGTATTCCGTGCCCCACTCGAACGGGTGCACGACGCGATCGTCATCGCGCATTGCAAAGTACCGCTCGCGGTCATGCATGTAGCGTTTGAGCATGGTTCATTAACTATCTTATCTGAGTTTAAGGTCAAAGAGGTTATGAGGCCCGTCCGAAAAGCCGCTCGTCGAAATTTGGTGACGAACGCCCGTCCCCTATGGGACAATAAGGCTGGCAACCTCAGCCGCCCGCCAGCATCAAAGCGACTCGAAAGCCTTCAAGTCAGCACGCGACATAAGGACGGCAGATCGATCTTAGAATCCCAGTTTCGGTTCCCCCGCTCCGAAACTCCCAACCACGATGAAAAAGGGTGTGTTGACGCTCGCCGTCGCCATTTTTGCCGCCGCAAGTGTAGGTTCCCTCGCGTTTAAGGTTAGCAGTGCGGCTCTCGGCTCTCGGCCGGACGATAAGGATCCAGAACTCGCTGCGACAATTCGCCGGATGACAAATCGCTCGATGGCCGGTCTTACTAAGAAAAGATCTCCTAAGGGCGATATCTTTCTTGACCTGCAGGGGCGTTTTCAGGACTTGGCGCTTGTCAAGCTCGACCCGGAAGGTGATCCTGCGGTCGGCTGTGTATCGGGCATCGGTGAGGCAAACCGTTTCTTCGGCCGTAACCTTGAGACCGGCGAGATCTATTCTTTTTCACCCACGGACACTGAGGAGTATCTCCGCACCAAACATGCCGCGCCAACGGACATGACCATGGAGGAGTTTCTCCGATACAAGGAGATGATTCGCAGGGCCGCGCCGCGTTTGTTAGGTGGAGGTGGCTCTTACACAAATTCTGTTACCGGAACTCATTCGCTCGCCTCCGATCTAGCTACGAATACGACGGTGATCACTATCGCGAATAATGACGGAGCGGGGGAGGGTTTCAACGATGCGACGGCCGCGACGCCCGAGGGCGGCAATAATGGGGCGACCTTGGGAGCTCAGAGGCTAAACGTTTTTAACTTTGCGGGAGCCATTTGGGCTGCGAACGTCGACAGCACCGTGCCGATAATTGTCAGGGCTCAATTTGATCCACTGACGCCGTGTTCATCGTCGGGAGGCTTGCTCGGGCAGGCCGGGTCGCCCTCATTTCGAGCGAATTTTGGTGGTGCTGAGTTCACCGACACCTGGTATCCAGTTGCATTGGCAAACAAGTTGGCCGGAACGGATCTGAACGGCACCAACCCCGAGATCAACGCCACTTTCAACAGCAGCATAGACACCGGATGCCTGGGTACGGGGCGAACATTCTACTACGGCCTCGACAACTTGAGCCCCGGTAGCCGTGTAAATCTTTTGGTTGTCCTGCTCCACGAGCTTGGCCACGGAATGGGTTTCGCTACAATCACCGACGGAAGCACTGGCGTTCAGGCCCAGGGTCTTCCAGACATCTTCTCGCGTCACATCTACGACCGCTCGACCAACAAATTCTGGAACCAGATGACTGACACAGAGCGGCAGACATCGGCTCTCAATAACGGGAACCTCCTTTGGGATGGAGCCAATGTCGATCTTGCTTCCGTTTTTTTGACACTAGGCCGGGACACGTCTAATGGTCGAGTCCAGCTTTATGCTCCCGCAGCCTACGAATCGGGATCATCAGTGTCGCATTGGGACAAACCGGCTACGCCCAACCTCCTGATGGAGCCGGTTATTAACCGCGGGCTGCCGACCGATCTGGATCTCACCAGACAGCAAATGCGCGACATCGGCTGGTACCGGGACGTAAACGGAGACCGCATTCCAGACACGATCTCAAATGTAACTGTTAGCGGGACAAATCTGCAGGTTGGTTCCTCGGCTCAGGTGACCTGGGTCAATGGCGGCGGCTTTGCGGGAAACGTAACCGTTGAGCTTTCCACAGACGGAGGTGCGACTTACTCTACGGCTCTAGCGACGAATGTTGCGAATACAGGCTCCTTAACTTTTACGGTTCCCAATAACCCGACGAGCCAGGGTCGGATCCGTGTCAGGGAATATGATTTTGTATCGCCGGCGGGAATTAACACGGGTGTTTTTACGATCGGTGCCACGGCGGGTCCTACTTCGGTCGCATTTTCGACTAGCAGCTTCGCTGTTGGTGAGGGCGGCGGGCTTATAGATGTGGCGGTGGTGCGAACGGGCGACACTTCCGGGACGACGAGCGTCGGTTACAACACCTTGGACAAACCCCTGGCCGGCCACGCCACGCAGAGCTCTGACTATGAGATCTCGGTTGGGAGTTTGACCTTCGCCCCGGGCGAGGCGTCGAAGACCTTCCGCATCCTCATCGTGGACGACCACCTCGTCGAGGGCAACGAGAT
>DASYKW010000164.1:0-10559 GCA_035995005.1 Pyrinomonadaceae bacterium | reverse complement strand
GCTCACGGTCCTAATGGCCCAGGATGAAGGCAAGCTGTCGATCGACGACTCGCCGAAAAAGTACCTCTCGTACTTTCATATGGCCGACCCCGAGACCGACAAGAACATTAAGATCCGCGACCTGATGCGGCACGCCTCGGGCCTGAATCGTACCGACCTCGCGATGATGACGGGAAAGTTCAATCGTCAACAGCTCATACAGGTTGCCGGCCAGGCAAAGCCCACGGCAAAGCTTGGCGAGAAATTCCAGTATCAGAACATTATGTTCGGCGCCGTGGGTGAGATAGCCGCCGCCGTCGAAAAACTTCCCTACGAGCGCCTGGTGACCGAGCGCGTTTTCCAGCCTCTCGGCATGTCGAACAGCACGATGTCCCTCAAACAGATGCAAAAGGCCAGAGACTTCTCTTACGGCTACAGCTACAACTTTGACACGAAGCAGACGGAGCGGGTGCCGTTTCGAGACATCGATGAGATCGCGCCGGCGGGGGCAATAAATTCCTCTGCACGCGACATGGCCGAGTGGCTGCGTTTCGTTATGAATGGCGGCGAGGCGAACGGAAAGCGGCTTTTGAGCCAGGCTGGCTACGATGAGTGGACGAAGCCTCAGATGAAGATCGCGGCCGGAGCCGATTACGGTTTCGGCTGGTTTCTGCAGGACTGGAATGGCCTCAAGGTCGTGCAGCACGGCGGCAACATCGACGGTTTTAACTCGCTGGTAGCGATGATCCCGGAAAAGAAGCTCGGCTTTGTCATGCTTACAAACGTCGGCGCGTCGAGTCTTGGAGCCGACCTGATGCCGATCGTATGGGAGAACATCCTGGGGAAACCGGCGCCTGTCGAGTCGGAAAAGCTGCCTCTCATCACCATGCAAAAGATGATCGGCAAATATCGCCTTGAGGCGGCCAGCCTTGATGTCGACGTCAAGGTCGATGGCGATTACATGGTGATGACGCTGCCCGGCCAGCCGCCTTACACACTTAAGAGGACTGCCCCGCGAACCTTCAAACCTGAAGGCCTGCCCGACGGATTTGGCGTCAAGTTCTCGCCCGAAACGGGCGATGCAACCGAGCTCGCGCTCTCGCAGCCGGGAGCGCCGATCAGCAAGCTATATCGCATTCTTCCGGACGGCTCGCTCGCCAAGCCGGCTGGGGCTGAGCCTGCATCGGCGCCGAAGGCCGATCCGACGATCACTGTCGCCGAGTTGCGGGATAAGGTCATTACAGCTCTGGGCGGCGAGACCGCTATTCGAAAAGTAAACTCACGCGTCGCTAATTTTGACATCAGCCTCGACAATCAAGGCGTGCGGGGACATGGGACGTCATGGACCAAGGCCCCGGGAAAAGCTGCGACCGAGACCGTGCTCACGGCTCTGGGTAAGAAGATCGCTTCCGGCTGGGAGTATTTTGATGGCACTTCGGGTGAGCAGATCTGGACATTCGCGCCCGCCGACAGATACACGGGCAAGCGTCTCGCCGACGCACGCCGCAACGCCGATCTCTATGCAGGGCTCGATTGGAACCAGTTCAAAAAGGTTACCGTGGTCGGCGTTAAGAAGATCGGCGACGAAGATGCATATCAGGTCCGATTCGAGGTGAACGACGGCACGGACTACACCGAATATTTCTCGACACGAACCTTCTTACTCCTCAGACACAACGGCGTCGAGGTCTCGAGCACCTCGTCACAGCGGATCCCATTCACCGTCACATACTCCGATTATCGGAGTGTCGATGGGCTGATGCTGCCTTTCAAGACTGTCGCAAACTCGATCGCCCAAGGCGACGTCGTCACTACGGTCAGGTCGATCAAACAAAACGTAAAGATCGACGATCGCGTTTTTGCGGCCCGCAAGGTGAAATAACTTTTGCTCCGGACAATGTAAGGCGAGCGGCTAACTGCTCGCCTTTTCCAGTTGTTTCGTCGCTTTGCGAAGCGGACCTTTCCATGTAAGGACTTTCCAATATGAAACAGGGAAGAGTCGGGCGATGAGTGACATCGCTTTGGCGTCCGAGCCGACGAGGATGCGGTCGCGGCGGTTCTCGATGCCTTGTACGATCGTCTCGCCGGCAACCTCGGGCGGCAGCCGGAGCAGCTTGCGAAAGATCGCCATTCGACGATCGATCTCAGCCTGCGGAACGTCTGATGGCATTCGTGCGTTCTCCGCGATAGACGTCCTGACTCCGCCCGGATGGACGACCGTCACGCCGATCTTGGATCCCGTCAGCTCATTCCTCAGCGACTCGGAAAATCCTTTTACGGCAAATTTGCTCGCGCAGTACGCGGTCTCCTCGGGCGGCGCGATTATCCCGAAAATGCTAGAGATGTTCACTATGCGAGCGTCGTCGCTCTTTCGCAGCAGCGGCATAAAGGCACGCGTCATTCGCACGACACCATAGAAATTAATGTCGATCAGCCACTCAAAATCGTCTTCGCTCGCCTGCTCAAATGTCCCGCCGACGCCGACGCCCGCGTTGTTGACGAGGATGTCGACGCCCTCGTGCTCGGCAAGCACCTCCGCGGGAAATGCCTTGATCGCCGCCGCATCGCCGACGTCAAGATGATGTCTAGAAATTCGGACCCGGTCGCCGATGAGAGTCGCGGTCTCCGCGAGTCCCGTGTCGTTCACGTCCGCGATCGCCAAATTGCATCCGCGCTTAGCGAGCGAGATCGCCACCGCGCGGCCTATGCCGCTTGCGGAGCCCGTAACGATCGCCGTGCGGCCATAGAGATCCATCTTCTTTCCCATTATTTTGTCTTCCTAAATTCCATCACGCCGTCCTCGAGCGGGCCGTAACGCATCGTCATTAGATCCTTAAAGTAATCCTGATACAGCCGCCACGGACGTTTCGAACCCTGCTTTGGCAGCGTGTGAATGACACGCTGAACATATGTCGAGGTAAAGTCCAGCACCGGTTCCTCTCTGACCGTCGGGTCCGTGCGCCTGGCCGTGCATTGCACATAGCCTTTCCGATCCATCGTGTTCAACAGTCGGCAGACATACTCGCTCGTCAGGTCGCATTTTAGCGTCCACGAGGCGTTCGTATAGCCAAATGCCTGAGCGAGGTTTGGCACATCCGAATACATCATCCCCTTATATGCGATCGTCTTCGAGAGATCGACAGGCTGGCCGTCGACCTCGAGATCGAGGCCGCTCATGATCTTTAGCTGCAGTCCGGTCGCCGTCACGATGATGTCCGCATCGAGTCGCTTCCCCGACTTGAGTACAACGCCCTCTTCGTCAAATCTCTCGATCTCGTCGGTCAGGATCGACGAGGTACCAGCCTTTAACGACTTGAAAAGATCGCCGTCCGGGACGAGGCACAAACGCTGCTGCCAAGGGTTATACGTAGGCGTAAAGTCGCGTTGGTTGTATTCGCCAAGTTCGTTCCTGAGGCCCTTGTTGATGAGGCGTTTCATCCACTCGGGCTTTTTTTTGGCGAGATCGTAGAAGACCTTTTGACGCAGGATGTTCTTCCAGCGGCCGACCGCGTAAGCGGCCTTGTCGGGCAGGGCACGCCGGGCAAGGCTCGCTATGCGGTCCTCGCTCGGCTGAGCGACGATGTACGTCGGCGACCTTTGCAGCATCGTCACGTGCGCGGCTCTGTCGGCCAGGGCTGGAACGAGTGTCACCGCCGTCGCCCCGGAGCCGATGACGACGATCTTCTTTCCCGAGTAATCGAGTTGCTCAGGCCAATGCTGCGGATGGACGAGCGTGCCCCTGTAATCGTCAAAGCCCGGCCACTCGGGCGTGTAGCCCGCCTCGTAAACGTAATAACCGGTGCATAAGTATAGGAACTTACATTCTAATTCCGTCTCGCCGTCCGCCGTCTCGACCCGTACCGTCCAGCGCGCCTTCTCGCTCGACCACGACGCGTGGCGTACTTTGTGCCGGTAACGAATGCTCCCATCGACGTCATATTCGCGGGCCGTGTCGTGGATGTAGTTAAGGATCGCCCCGCCGTCGGCGATCGCCTTGGCCTCGCGCCACGGCCGGAATCGATAGCCAAGCGTAAACATATCGGAGTCCGACCTGATGCCCGGATACCGAAACAGGTCCCACGTACCGCCCATAGACTCGCGACCCTCGAGTATGACAAAGGTCTTTGCGGGGCACCGCTCGGTCAGGTGACATGCCGCCCCGATCCCGGAGAGACCGGCACCCACAATGATCACATCCACCTGTTCCATAAACCGGGAATTAGGTTACCTGAAAAGCCGGATTACGCACAGAGAATAAACTTGACAACAAGACACTCAACCTTTATTCTCTAGTCATGCTCAAGGCGAGTGGATTTTGGGAACTTTGGTGTCCCTCCACGGCGTAATAAGGCCTGGAGCCAGCAATTATAAAGGTTCGGAGATAAACATTATGGGCAAGATCATTGGAATTGACCTGGGAACGACCAACTCGGTCGTTGCCGTGATGGAGGGCGGTGAGCCTGTCGTCATCACAAACAGTGAGGGCGGACGGACAACTCCGTCGGTCGTGGCGTTCACAAAGGACGGCAATCGGCTTGTCGGTCAGGTTGCCAAGCGACAGGCCGTCACAAACCCCGAGAACACGCTTTACTCGGTTAAACGCTTTATGGGCCGCAAGTTCGAGGAAGTTGCGGACGAGATCAAGCAGGTGCCTTTCAAGGTCGAAAAGGCGTCGAATGGCGACGTGCGTATCGATGCCGAGGGCAAGCAGTACACGCCGCCAGAGATCTCCGCGATGATCCTGCAAAAGCTCAAGCAGTCGGCCGAGGATTACCTCGGGCAAAAGGTCGAGCAGGCGGTGATTACTGTGCCTGCATACTTTAACGACGCCCAGCGACAGGCGACCAAGGACGCCGGCAAGATCGCAGGCCTTGAGGTTTTGCGTATCGTCAACGAGCCGACAGCGGCCGCTTTGGCCTATGGCCTGGATAAGAAAAAGGATGAGGTCATCGCCGTATTCGACTTTGGCGGCGGTACCTTCGACATTTCGGTCCTTGAGGTCGGCGAAGGCGTTGTTGAAGTCAAATCGACCAACGGCGACACGCATCTCGGCGGCGACGATGTGGACGAGGTCCTCGTTGGCTGGATCATCGACGAGTTCAAGAAAGATCAAGGAATTGACCTTCATAACGACAAAATGGCCCTTCAGCGGCTTAAAGAGGCCGGCGAAAAGGCTAAGGTCGAGCTGTCGAGCGCCATGGAGACCGAGATCAATCTGCCGTTCATCACGGCGGACGCGAGCGGTCCGAAGCACCTCGTGATGAAGCTGACGCGGTCGAAATTTGAGCAGCTCGTCGAGCCGATCCTTAAGCGCCTCATGCCGCCTGTCGAGCAGGCGATCAAGGACGCCGGCCTCGAGGCTAAGGACATCGAGGAGATCGTTCTCGTAGGCGGTTCGACGCGAATCCCTAAGGTCCAGGAGATGGTCAAGGAGTTTTTTGGCAAGGAGTCGAACAAGTCCGTTAATCCTGACGAGGTCGTTGCTCTCGGAGCCGCGGTGCAGGCGGGCGTTCTCGGTGGCGAGAAGACCGACATTCTGTTGCTCGACGTGACGCCTTTGAGCCTCGGCATCGAGACACTGGGCGGCGTTTCGACGGCGATGATCCAAAAGAATACGACCATCCCGACGCGAAAGAGCGAGATCTTTTCGACCGCCTCGGATAACCAGACGTCGGTCGAGGTGCACGTTTTGCAGGGCGAAAGGCCGCTTGCTGCCGATAACAAGACACTCGGTAAATTCCACCTCGTTGGGATTCCGCCCGCACCGCGCGGCGTGCCGCAGGTCGAGGTGACATTCGACATCGACGCTAACGGCATCGTCAACGTCTCGGCCAAGGACGTCGGCACGGGCCGCGAGCAGAAGATCACGATCACGGCTTCGTCAGGCCTCTCAAAGGACGAGATCGACAAAATGATCAAGGATGCCGAGTCGCATGCCGGTGAGGACGAGAAGAAAAAGCTCGCCATCGAAGCCCGGAATCGCCTGGACGGACTTGTCTTCAGCGTGGAAAAGACGCTTGCCGAGAACAAGGACAAGCTTGATGCCGCCGCGGCCGGGGACATCGAGGCGGCTATCGCCGAATCGAAAACGGCTCTTACAGGTGAGGATGTCGACGCGATGAACAGTGCTTTCGAGAAACTGCAGACCTCATCGCATAAGATCGCCGAGGTGCTCTACAGCCAGACGGCGGCGGGCGGCGAAGACCAACCCGAAGAGCAGGCCTCGTCAGCGTCCGCAGGGGCTGACGGCTCGACCCAGTCGAGCAGCGAACCGGAAGGCGACGTCATAGACGCCGAGTACGTCGACGTAGAAGAAGAAGAGAAGAAGTAAGCAGGCAGGAAGGGACGAGGGATGAGGGACGAGTGCTCAGTTTTGCCCTCGTCGCTCGTCCCTCTAAACTTACGGCCGTTTTACCCCGTGTGAGTTGGGTGTCCGAGCCCTCGTACTTGTCACTCATCCCTGATCCAAAATGGCGGCGAAGAAAGACTACTACCAGATCCTAGGGGTCAAGAAGGACTCGAAGGCCGACGAGATCAAAAAGGCCTATCGCCGCCTCGCGCGAAAATTTCACCCCGACGTAAACCCCAACGACAAGGTCTCAGAGGACAAGTTCAAAGAGGTCCAGGAGGCCTATGACGTTCTCTCGGACGAAAAGAAGCGAAAAGTATTCGATCGCTTTGGTTACTACGCGGACAATCTCGATCCCGATTCGTCGTTTTCCTCAGGTGCGAGAGCCGGCAGCACCGGACCGACACCAGGATTTGATTTCTCCGGATTCAACTGGGATACAGGCAGCGGCGGAGCGGCAAGCGGCGGCGGGTCGAGCTTTCGAGATATCTTTGCTGACCTTTTTGGGGGCAGCGGCGGACCGCAAGGCGGGAGAACGGCACAGCCCGAGCCGCCCAAGGCAATGCCGAAGAAAGGCCAGGATATCGAGATCCCGCTCGCGATGAGCTTTGAGGAAGCCTTTACAGGGCTGACTACGAACATCACGGTAAACCGCAGCGAGCAGTGCACGCGGTGTCACGGTGCGGGCGACACTGGCGGACCGGTAATTCAGTGTCCAACATGCAAGGGAACAGGTCAGGTGATGCGGACCGGCGGCAGATTACAGTTTTCCCAAACATGTTCGGACTGCGAGGGCACTGGCCGACGTCGGGAGCCGTGCAACCTCTGTAGCGGCAAAGGCGTGACCCCAAAGACGGAGCAGGTCAAGATCAAGATCCCCGCAGGCGTCGACACCGGCTCGAGAGTTCGAGTGCCAAAGAAAGGGCACGGTGGACGACTCGGGGCTCCGCCAGGCGATCTATTCATCATCACGAACGTTGGTAAGCATCCGTTCCTGACGCGTAAGGGCGACAATGTTTATATAAGCGTTCCGATCACCGTGCCCGAGGCTGCCCTGGGCACGAAGCTTGAGGTTCCCACCGTCGAGGGCCGGGCACAGCTCAAGATACCGGCGGGTACCGAATCGGGCCAGAAGTTTCGCTTACGCGAGCGTGGATTCCCGTCGTTGCGTAATCCTAATCTGCGGGGCGACCAGTTTGTCGAAGTCAAGATCACGCTTCCACGGGTCATATCTGAAGAGACGAAAGAGGTCTTGAAGGATTTTGAGCGATTGAATCCCGAGAACCCGAGAAAGGTTATGGGACTGGAATGAAGAAGAAGATCCGAACATACACGATCAGCGCCGTGGCGGAGCTTTATGACATCCATCCTCAAACGCTCAGGCTTTACGAGCGTGAGGGCTTGCTAAAGCCGTCCCGATCGATCGGTAATACGCGGCTATACGAGGACGCTGACCTTGAACGGCTCGAGGTGATCCTTTCTCTGACGCGCGATCTTGGTGTAAACCTCGCGGGCGTTGAGATCATCCTGAACATGCGCGAAAAGATGTCGCAAATGCAGCATGAATTCGAGCGTTTTTTCGAATATCTCAAGGAGCACGCGAGCGAATTCTCCCGCAGCAGCGAGGCGTTTACAGGCGAGGCGTTGATACCGGTCTCGCGCATCAAGGTCACTCGATTTTCCAGCCGATTTCCTGACGATCAATAGCTGTCGTAAAAAACAGAAAACTTTTGTCTAAAGGCGGCCCAAAGCCGCCTTTTCGCATTGCTTTTCAAAACGCAGGTAATGTAACATCCTCAAATTACTTTCAAGGTCTATTTCTGTTAGGAGATCCCAAATGTTTGGAATAGTTTTGCGCCGCGTTCTCGCGCTGGCAGTATTTGTATTAGCTTTTAGTTTTATTTCGGCGGCACAAACGCTTGACCAGGTTAGTTTCTACGGAAAGGTAACGGATGCGAATGGTGCGATAGTGGCCGGCGCCAGCGTTACAGCCTCGCAAACGCAAACACATAACGTACGGACCGCAGTCACAGATAGCGATGGACGCTATCGTCTGACCTTCTTTGAAAGCGGACCATACGACCTAAGCATCAGCATGCAAGGGTTTGCCGATAAAAAGATCGCCGGGATCAACACTACTCTAGGTCAGGCGGTCGAGAACAACCTTCAGATCGCGCCCGCGGGAGTAACGGCGGAATCTACCATAACGGTCGGTGGTGATGAATCTCCGATCGTCGACACGACAAAAACGGTGGCCGGAGGCACGATAACCGAGCGCGAGATCGAAGAGCTCCCAAACCAGACCCGTAATAGCCTTGACCTTATATTTACTCTTGGTGGTGTCGCTGAAGAGCCACTATCTTCCCGCGACGTAGCTGAGGATCGGGCGGTAACGGGTGTGAATGCGGCTCAAGCTCCTCTGGAAGCCGGCATCTTTTCGCTTTCGGGAGGTGCCGCGTACTCAAACAATATTACTGTCGATGGTTTTGATAACAACGATGACCGTTTGGCACAAGACAGGTATCGCCCATCTCTTGAAACCGTTCGCGAAGTACAGGTTGTCACGAACCAGTTTTCCGCCGAATATGGTCGCGCTTCTGGGGGTCGGGCAAATATCATCACCCGCGGCGGCTCCGACCGGTATCATGGCCGCATCTACGGGTTTCTAAGTGATGCGAAATTTAACGCAAACACCTATAACAATAATCTCAGAGGTCTTCAAAAACTTCCGTTCCGCGAGTGGCAGCCTGGCGGGACGCTGGGCGGACCTTTGCGTTTTGGATATTTCAAGCACAAGACCTATTGGTTCGTCGGATACGATTTTGACCAGGTTCATTCCTTGTCTCAGATCGACACCGTCGTCCCTGTGAACAGCCCTTCCTTTTTCACGCTTCCGTCTCCGACCGGTGGGCCGACGCGGCAGGAATGCACTTCGTCCCCATCCCCGCTCGTCTGTAATCCCCAGCCGGCAGGTGCGAGCAATGTTACGGCCGGTCTGACTCCTGCGATAGTCGCCCCCTATATCACTGGCGTCCTCACACCCGCGAGAACTCACACTGGTCTCGCCAGAATCGACCACAATTTTTCCTCGACCAATAATCTTACGGTCCGATATCAACTTGGACGGGTAAGGAACGTCAGGCAGTATCGCGTGCCAACGAATACGTTAGAAGATGCGTTTCAGGGGACGACGAGAGATACTGACGCGATCAATCTGACGCACAACCTAGTAATCGGATCTCGCTTCACAAATCAGTTCCGATACCAGTACTCGAAATTCGTACCTGAGTTTGGCGCCACCAACGATACTTCGCCTGTTTTGCTGATCACCCTGAACGATCGCGCGGCGCCGACGACCGCGGCACAACGCAACGGAACGCTCGTCGCGGGTAATTCAACGGCTGCGGCTAATGGGAATTTCTCCAACAATCGCCAGGAGAGGAGGAATCAGTTTTCCGAGGAATTCACGTATCTTACAGGTCAAATGGCCCTTCGCTTCGGCGGCGATGTCCAAGTCATTAAGTCGGACTATTTCGCTCTCGCCGATGCTACAGGCACCTATAATTTCAATTCGGTCGCAGACTTCCTTGCCAACCGGATCATTCGTTTCCGGCGAAATTTCGGAACGAATTCCGCGAGCAGCAACACGTATTCGGGATTCTTTTTTCAAGACGATTGGCGTGCGAAGCCAAACTTGTCCATCAACTTTGGCGTACGAAAGGAATTCGAGAGCATCCTGCGGGACCATAACAACTGGGGACCTCGCATAGGTATTGCGTTCGATCCGCGCGGCAAGTCAAAGAGCGTTATCAGGTTTGGAGCCGGTATTTTCTATAATCGGGCTCTGCTCCGCACGATCGACGATTTTACGCTTGAGGCACAGCAGTTAAATTTTGACAGCCGTCTAATTACCGGTCCGGCGCTGGACGCGAGTTGTTTTACAGCGACCAATCCCCAGCCGACGGACGCCCGCTGCCAATTCCTGCGCACTCTGGCTGCGGGAAGAGCGGCTCCGACACTTCAAGAGCTGCAGAGCTCGACCATACCGGGCGTCAGCACTGCTTTTACGAACACAACGGCAAATTTTGCTCGGCGCCTTGATCCAACTCTCAAGATCCCCGAGAGCTATCAAGCTCTTATCGGCTATGAACGGCAGATATCAAAACAGTTTGCGATCGAGGCCACGTTTACATGGAACCGCACTATCAAGCTTTGGCGCGAATTCAATGCG
>DASYKW010000163.1:0-36729 GCA_035995005.1 Pyrinomonadaceae bacterium | reverse complement strand
GGTCCCAGCCGACGATGTTGCCGGTGATCGACGCGAATAAGAAGTTAGCTCCGCAAGGCGCCGAAGCGCACGCGCCGGGCAGGACGAATTCCGTCGCAACAGGATTAGCAACAGTTCCGGTAGGCAGCCCGCCCGGGATGGTCACGGTTTGCGGACTCGCGTTGAGGGTGACGGCTGAGCCCGCTGGCTGGTCGCCGCGGATAAGCTGCGTCGTACTCGTTCCATTGTTAGCGACCCAAAATGGACTGGATGCGGTATTTGAGATCCCCCAGGGATTCACGAGGAGTGGATCGAGGACCGGCGAGAGGCCCGGTACGTCCGACATGAGGTTCGTTTGCCGGTATGCACTGCCGGGAGGGATCACAACAATATCGGGAGCTTGTTGAGTCTGAGCTTTACCGACATTCTGATCAGAGAAAAAAATCGAAGTGAGGATGCATACAGCAGCAATCCCTAAAATTAGGTAGTGACGAGATCCACGGTCAAACATAAATACCCTCCCTGAAGAAAGAGGATCAGCCGGTCAGGAGGCTGATCCGAAGGAAAATGCTAGGAATACTGGAGTCAGTACCTGACACAACTTCCACCGCTTCTAGTAATTCTTTCGAGAAGATTATATGTCAGTCTTGTCTTTTTGTGGAATTTTTATGACGGACTACTTTTGCAGGCTGCAGAACGCGTGGATATCGACAAACAAAACAATAGTCGAAGCGATCCTCAGGACTCGTCTTGTTCGAGTTTAGTAAGTCGATGCTCGAAATTCCGTCGAATGCGGTCAATGATGACGGTCGACTCGTTTATTTGCAGCCGCATCTCTTCGTTGAGGACCGTCTGGGCTTCGTTAAGGATCGTCTGGGCTTCGTTAAGGACCCTCTGGTCTTCGTTGACGGCCTTCTGAGCTTCGTGGACGACTCGCTGCTTTTGCTCTCGACGGTCAGCCTCAAGCTGCACACTCGCTTCGAATGCGGTGAGTATCTTTTCCTGTCGGAGCTGGACGACGCGTAGCTCGCCAAGGATCTGGTGGACCGTAGAGTTAAAGTTCACCTGATCGAAAACGAACCATCGCATCGCACGTTCAATGCAACCCTTGATCCAAAGCTCGATCTTCGCCATGAGACCGCTTCGATAGCTACGGACGGGAGGAAGACTGCTCCGCAACCTATCGGCCATCGTGAGATACGTCTTGATCCTTATGGCCGACGCATCAGTTTCGCGGTCTTGATCGACGAGAGCGTCGCGGGCACCGTCATCGGTCGCACCATTCTCAGTCAGGACACGGCGGCGGATGTCACGGAGGATATCTTCAACTTCCAGATCTGGTTTACGCATGATGCGGCAGGCTGGATCCAGCCTGAATGCAATTTTAGGATTGTGAGGCTATGAGTATAAACTAGATGCCTCCCGAGCACGAACTAGAGCGTAACCGCAAAAATGACGTCGTTTGAACGCATCTCTGAGCCCGACCACTTAGACACCGCGGAGGAACCGGAGGCCCCTATGCCACCGTCCTACGCGGCCGCCGGGATCGGAGACGTGTCGGAGTTCTACGCCACAAAATTCGCCTCAACGGAGATACTTGATCCCCGCTACTTCCGACCGCTTGACCGTTTCGACATGCACTTTGCGCGAACCCTCTGGGTTTACGACAACGTGCGGGAAGGCTCATCTCTGCTGGATATCGGCTGCGGTGCCGGGTTGCTCGCCCTGCTAAGGCGCAAAGACGTCAACCTGTCCGGCGTGGATATCTCAGACGCCTGCGTCGAGGCGGCTAAGACAAACGGTTACGATGACGTCCGCCGTGGAGACTTGACCGCTCTGCCATTCGACGATTCGTCCTTTGATTATGTTGCGAGTCTGGATGTGATCGGGCATGTATCGTTTGACGAAAAGGACCAAGTCATCGCCGAGATCAAGCGCGTCCTCAAACCGGACGGCGTGACGCTGCACGGGATCGAGTGCACCGACCCATACACGCACCGACCCTACGCGGAAATGACGCCTGACGAACTGCGTTCCTTCGCCGACGTCGACGGTCACATTGGTCTCGAGAGCGCCCAGCAGCACGCTGCTCGATTCGGGAAATACTTTTCTCAAGTGCTGTTTGAGCCGCGCTACGCACTGTGTTTGAGCAGTGAGGAATTCTTGAAGCAAGCGGACGGGTACAAACTCCCGTACGAGGCTGATTTCCTGGATTACCTGCGTGGGTTATCGCATGCTGAGCGACGGGCGTTCGACCTGGCGATGGGATACGTATTCAACAAGATATCCGACCTTCACGTCAAACTGCCGGAGAGTGGCCTGTACACTTTCCTGAAAGCGTCGAATGTTGAGCTCGGGCCGTTCTACAACGAGCACCGCGACCGCCGAAATTTGCTACCGGTCCGCGAACAGGCTCCACCAGACTCCGAGACTACGAGGGTCCAGGGCTCTAGGGTCATCTGTCTCGATCACACGTCGACGGCGAACGAGCCGATCAACGCCGAATTCGGCAATGGATGGTATGCACCCGATGATCTTCCGCCGGTAGCTCGGTGGATGGGTAAGCGGTCAAAGCTGAGATTCACGGCTCGCACTCTGGTCTCGGTGAGTTTTGAGTTGATGACGCATATCCCCGAGTTGAGTGCGACGCGTCCCCTGGAAATCGCCTTTTTCCTAAATGATCATCTCATCGGTGTAAGCTCGCTTAGCGAGCCTCGCTGGACGAGGGCCCGATTCGAGATACCGGAGGATCTACGCTCTGCACTGGAGAACACCTTCGAATTGTCGATCTACGCGAGCAGAACATTTCAGCCGAATTTGGTCGATCAAAACAGTGTTGACGATCGTGAGCTGTCTGTCGCTGTCCATAATATTGAAATCAAGATCCGAGACTAAGGACGGCGCATGAATGTTCTCATCTGTACGGCCCAGGTACCGTTCACCTCTGGCGGGGGTGAACTACACGTTGCGAATCTAAAGCAAGCATTTATCGAGGCGGGACACGTTGCCGAAATAGCCGCTGTTCCATTCAAATGGTATCCGCCGAGAGAGATCATGAGGGGTGCGCTGGCTTGGCGGATGCTCGATCTGACTGAGGCGAACGGAAAGCCGGTGGATATGGTCGTCGGAATGAAATTCCCGGCCTATCTGGTCGACCATCCATGTAAGGTCGTCTGGGTAATGCACCAGTTCCGGGCAGCGTATGACCTCTGGGGCACTCGTTTTGACGATCTTTGTGACCATCCCGAGGGCCCGGAGCTGCGAACGTTTATCAAGGGGGCGGACGAGAGGTTTCTCCCGGAGTCTCGTAAGGTGTTCGCGAACTCCAAAACGGTTGCCGACCGCTTGCGACGCTACAACAACATCGAGAGTGAACCACTTTACCATCCGCCGCCGACGGTCGAGTGGCTCTGTCCCGGCGGGCAACATGACTACGTCTTTTTCCCGAGCAGGCTGGAGCCGATAAAACGCCAGGAATTGTTGATCGAAGCGGCATCGTTATTGAAGTCGCCGATGCGGGTGATACTGGCAGGTGATTCTCACGATCATGCCCGGTACGAATCGTTAATTCGCCAGTTCGGCGTCAAGGATCGTGTTCAGATACTCCGGCCCGTAGCCCGCGAGGTACTTGTCGACCTGTACTCAAACGCTCTTGCTATCTGCTATTTGCCATTTGAGGAAGACTACGGATACGTCACCCTCGAGGCGATGCATTCGGGCAAACCGGTCGTGGTTTTGACCGATGGTGGGGGAGCAAGGGAATTTATCGATCACGGCAGCGATGGCCTCATCGTTGAACCGGAGCCGGCGGCCATCGCTGATGCCATAGACGAACTCTACGCCGACAAACAGCGGGCCAGGATAATGGGCGAGCGCGGACGTGAGAAGATCCTGGCTATGGACCTGTCATGGCAGACGGTCGTCGAGCGTCTGGTATCGGCGGCACGCTAGGCGAAATACTTGTGAACGAAATGACTCCTCAAGCAATACCTCGTCATCTGCTTGCAGAACCGCGCATCGTTACCGATCCCGATGACTGCTTTTTCTATCACACGATGGACCTGCCGGGCCTCGATACCATCCATGCGCATTGGGACCTGCGTGGCCGGTTTGACGATTATATCGGTGGTGTCAGCGTGGCTGGCAAAACGGTTCTCGATGTTGGCACGGCGACCGGTTTTCTGAGCTTTGAGGCGGAGAAAAGAGGGGCGTCACAGGTTGTTTCGTTCGACATGAGCGATGTTCGGCAACAGACGTTGATGCCTTTCAAGGACAAGGATTACTACATTGACCTTGAGGGTTGGGTGCGGACCTACGGAGCGTGGTTTGACGGTTGGAGAAACGCTTATTGGCTGTGCCACCGCCTGCTACGGTCCAGAGCGTCAGTTGTTTACGGTAGCGTTTATGAAATGCCGGTCGATCTCGGCCAGTTCGACGTTGTGATCGTCGGCTCGGTGCTCGAGCATCTAAGCGACGCTGTCTCCGCTCTCGGCTCTATCGCCCGTCTAACAAAGGAGACGTTAGTTATCGTTACACCCCTGCTGCCCGATGAGGAGCCTATCGCGCATTTCGCCGGACGTGCGGCTCACCCGGAAAATAACTTCACGTGGTGGGTTTATTCGATCGGCGTATACCGCGAGGTGCTAGGGATGCTGGGCTTCAGGATCGAGCAAGTGACAACCTCTACCTATTACTACGAGTACGGAAATATCTACGAAGAAAGGTCAACCATCGTTGCGGTTCGTGATTGAGCGGCGACCCGTCGCCCACCAGAGCCCAAGTGCTATCAAGGTCATAACAGAAAAGATCACACCGGCCCGAAACGACCACGGACGGTAGTAAAACTCAACCTGGTGGGACCCCGCCGTCAGTTCGACCCCACGCTGATAGTAATTGACCTGCAGAATTCCTTCTTCTCGCCCATCGACGGTAGCCTGCCAACCGGGATAGTAGTTCTCCGCAAGAATCAGGATCGACGGGCTCGTGGAATCGGTCCTTAGGCTAATGTGGTCCGGCACGTAAGTCACAACCTTTGCAGATGTGGGCCCAGGCTCGACATCGAGGAGATGAGCGTCGGCCGAGAGCAGGACAGTTCGAGTGACGTCCCAAGGCTGGCCGTTTGCCAGCCGGCCCGATCGGATCGTCTTGAGTATGTCGCTTTCATCCGCCATTATGACGGCCTGTGTGGCGAGCCATGCACGTGGTTGTGGCCGAGTGTTCTCGTAAACCGCAACGTCGTCGAATGCGGACATTCGCCAATGGTCGGAAACCGTGTTTTCGTCGACCGCGTTAACGCCGCTGCGGATCCGACCATCGGCCGTGCGCGTCGCGATCAGGTACCGCACGTTCAGTATGTCCAAGGCCTTATCGTCTCTGAGTTTTTGCGACGGGTCGATCAGTTCGCCCCACTCTTTCATCCCTCCGGTCAAGTTGCTGTACCGTTGCAGGGCGAAGGCGTCGTAGCCCGCCGCATTCTCGATGCGGTCCAACATATAGGAATCCGGCTGGAGAGAGGTGTAAAAAGGGGAATCCGGAGGCGGGAAGATAGTCAACACCCGGAACGGAGGTTGGGTAGCCTGCTGCTCTTTCAAGAAGGTGAGGACTTGGGACTCTACGAAAAGGTCGGCCGGTTTCGGACTCGAGTGCCAGCCTGAGAACTGCCCCCACAGGCTAAGATCGAGGATCAAAACGGTCATCGCGACTGTGGACCCATGTCGAAAGCCGCGTGCGACAAAACACACAGCCACCGCCGCGGCGGCGGCTGCGATAAGTGGGCACCACAGCTCCGGAGCTTTCAATGCAGGATTCTCGGACCCCGAGGTCGTCATCAATCTCGCGGCGACAATGCTCGTCGTAGCAATGAAACCACCGATTCCGACATAGATCAGTCGTTTTGTTTTGATATCGGCCAGAGAGGTGATCGCTGTGACGCCTCGCCCTGCAAGTACAGCTAGTGCGAGATCGACCTCCATAAGGTGTCGAGCGGGGACGCGGAACAAATTCAATCCGGGTATGTATTGCACCAGCCGATACATTTCAAACGGTAAGTGCCGGCCCAGCGCCAGAGTCAAACAAACCAGCGCGACCGCGCACCAAAAGACCGTGAGCCGATCCCTTTTCAGCATCGGCGCGGCTACGGCAAAAAGCAGCGTTATTACGCCAACGTAGCCTATGTATTCCCCGTAGAAAGGGAGACCCTTGTACGGAAGTTGAAAAAAGCGGCCGTCGGCACCGCCATTGAGATACGGCGCGAAAAAGTTCAGTAAGAACGATGGCGGCAACGAATATCCGCTGAAGAATTCATAGTCGATCGCTTGTCTGAAACTGTGCTGTGTTAGCTCTAAGGTCGGCAGCAGTTGCACAGCACCGAGGGCTATGCCGGCAACCATCATCCCGAGGGAATAAAGATAGGCTCGATTCACTCCGCCTTTCCTCAGTGCCATCACGAGCGCATACGCTCCGGCCAGGAACATCGAATAAACGAACGTCTGCGGGTGGCCCGCAAAGAGTTGAAGAGCGACGAGGACCGGAATCACGACAGCCCGGGAACGCCTCCCTGTCATCCCATAACCGTCGATCGACCATAAGATCCATGGCAGGAGGCCCGCCGCCTGGATCGAGCCCATGTGTCCGGTGGGAGCGACGATAAAGCCCGCAAACTGGAACGCAACGCCCGTTATGAAAGCGCCCGTTAGAGTCGCTCCGGTTCTACGCGAATAACAAAATGCACCGATTCCGGCGACCATGTACGCGAGTAGCATTTCCAAGTTGATGGCGGCTTGCGCGGAGAGGATCAGGAAGAGCCAGTTGGGCGGGAAGAGAATCCCGGCCTGCGACGCTCCCAGCAGCGGCATTCCGCCAAAAATATATGGGTCCCACAACGGCAATATGCCGTCCTTGATCATTCGCGCAACCGCGGAGCGCATTGGCAGATTGATCAGGACGCCGTCGTCCGGACACAACACGATCTGCCCTGACGTCGCGGGGAGAAAGTAGAAGAGAGGAGCAATGCCCAAGGCGAGCGCAGCCATGATCTCGCGGCGGCGGGGTGACATGTCGGGGATTGTAGCATGGATGAGATGGGCTCCATCGACCGGTCATCTTCCGCTGACCGTTACCATCCCAGCTGTAAATTTACATCGTCCGAGGCAGCAGATCGAGTTTTGATGTTATCGTTATGAATCTCGCAAAGTCGGCTCAAAACCTCGATCTCCAACTCGTTCTCGGCGCTATGGCGGACCATCACCGCCTATCCGGCCGAGACAATCTGCGCGCTTCTGCTGGTCGTAATGGCCGGCATTCAGGTGGCTGTCATTACTCGCAAAAGCCTGACAACAGATGAGATCGTCATGATACCCGCCGCTTATTACTACGTTAAGACGGGTGATCCGAGGTTTATTCGTGAGCACCCACCTCTTTCCAAGATCCTCGCCGGTATGCCGCTTATCCTTACGCGGCTTAGATTGGACCCGCCCCCGGCAGATGTGCAGGATACAGACTGGGACCGGCTCATGCGCGTGTGGACGAGTAACCGTGGGAAGTTTGAAGAGATCTCGTTTACGACGCGCATGCCCGCGATCGGGCTGACCGTTGCATTAGGGCTGCTGATATTTATCTTTGCCAGAGAAATGTTCGGAGCGAGGGCGGCGGTATTGGCGGTAGCTCTATTTAGCCTCGAGCCAACTGTGCTCGCGCATGGCCGCGTGGTACAGACGGACATACCTGCAGCATTTGGTTTTCTGCTGTTCTTCTATGTTCTGCGACGCTATCTAAAAGGTCCGACATGGAGCACTGCCCTTGCTCTAGGCCTCGCGGTTGGGCTGGCGGCGATCACTAAGTTTTCAATGCTTCTTGTCATTCCGATCCTTGGAGTGGTCTTCGTCTGGTTGCTTTGCAGGAGCACACACCCGCAGGGTCGGAGAATAGTCACGGCAGCTCACGCGGGCGTTGCGGCATTGGGGTTCCTGCTGCTGGTGAATGCGGCGTACTTGTTCAGCAGGAGCCCAGTCATCGGCAGCGATCTTGAACTGGTGACACAGGCTGTCCCAAGCTTTGCCGGTATCGCGACGACGGCTGTCCGCATGCTATCGCCGTTTTTGCCCACAGATTTTATTATCGGTATTTTTTGGCAGATAAAGCACAATGCCGAGGGTCACCCGGCTTCGCTGCTTGGCGCGTACAGCCGGTACGGATGGTGGTACTACTTTCCCGTGGCATTCGCCCTAAAAACCACGATCCCATTCCTTATCTTGTCCATGGCATCACTAGTCTCGAGCGTGGTCGAGTTTGCCCGTCGGCGCGACAGGCGTTATCTTTGGCTGCTCGTGCCGTTCGGTGTCTACACCGTTTTCGTGATGACCAGTCAGATCGACATTGGCGTTCGTTATTACCTACCAGCGTTCCCGTTTTTGTGTATGGCTGGCGGCGTTGCTTTGGACTCGCTAGTGAGATCAGAGCGTATGCGACGGATGGGCATTGCTGTCACGCTGGTATTGTTCGCATGGGTGGGCATAGAAGTGATACGCGCGTACCCCGACGAGATGGTCTATATGAATGAGTTCACGGCGGGGAGTCCGAGCTGGGAGTACCTGTCAGATTCAAACGTCGAATGGGGCGACGATGTGAAGGAACTTGCCGCGTACCTGCGAGAGCGCGGAGAGACCCGCGTCCGCTCGGCTGTCCTTTCCGGTTATCTGACATTTCGATTTTATGGCATCGAACACGTCGACTTCCTCCCGGCCGAGGACGCTCCGGTTCCGAAGATACGGTACATCGCGATCGGAGCCGCCTTCCTAAACGGCTCGGTCGTACCGAATCGCATCAATGGCAGGGCTCTATCTGAAGAGGAGCGTGTCAACCTCCTGGACCAGTACCGTCACCGCACCCCAGAGAAGATCATCGGCCGCTCAATATACGTTTTCCGTGACTTTGAATAACCTGGCAAACATTTCGGCGGCGGGCGGGCCAGTTGGTGACCCGCGGGTTTGGGTCATCCTTCCCACCTATAACGAAGCCGATAATTTGCCTCAGATGCTGGTGGCTCTTGGGGACCTTGACCTGGATCTCGACGTCGTCGTTGTGGACGATGCATCGCCTGACGGGACCGGAGAGATCGCAGTACAAGCCGCAAGCAGGAATTCGCGTGTTCACGTTATTCGGCGCGAAGGCGAGAGAGGGCTTGGCGCCGCTTATCTCGCTGGCTTTCGGTACGCGCTTGCCGCGGGGGCGGACGCCGTGATAACGATGGACTGCGATTTTTCGCACGACCCACGCGCTATTCCTGCAATGGTAGCGGCCCTCGAATCGGCCCAGGTTGTGGTTGGGTCGCGCTACATTCCGGGCGGTCGCACCGAGAATTGGGGATTGCATCGCAAGATACTGAGTGCAGCGGCCAATCGCTTTGCAAGGGCACTTTTTCATATGCCTGTCAGGGACTGCACATCGGGCTTTCGTCTATACAGTAGTGACGTTTTGGAGTCGGTATTAGAGGGTCGCGTTCATTCGACGGGATACGCCTTTCTCGTGGAGATATTGCACCTGACGACCCGGAAGCAAGGTGTCACAGTTGAAGAGGTGCCCATCTGCTTCGTAGACCGGGAGCGCGGAAGCGGCAAGATGGGAATGCGGGAGGTCATCGACGGCGTCACGAATCTCTTGCAACTCAGGGCCGAAATGAGCAGTTGGAGTTCGGATGGCGAGAATGCAGGCCGTGGAGGGTCCGAAAACTCCCAGCCCGACGAGTGACGTGAGCGTGATCGTAAGAGTGCTTTATTCACATTTGCGGATCGTTTTCACCTGTGTCGCCTTTCTTGCTTTTGGCGGCTGCTGTGCTAAACCGTTCATCATGCCCGATGCTGGATACCGGGCGGATATAGTGGTCCTCCAACCGCCAACTACGATGGCGAGAGGCGAAAAACGGGAGATCCGAGTGAGGGTGAGAAACGCCAGCGATGTCCGATGGGTCACAAGCGGAGTCGATACGAGCGACGTCTGGCGTGGGGATGACGACGGCAAATACCAGATGTTCCTCGGGGATCATTGGGTCGCGGCGGACGGAGAACCGGTGGCTCACGACGACGGGCGGGCGCTATTGCCGATTCTCCTCGAGCCGGGCGAAAGCACGACACTTCTGCTTGGGGTGAATGCACCATTGGCAGTCGGTGACTACGTTCTTGAACTCGATCTTGTACAGGAGAATGTCACATGGTTCGCCGCCAAGGGCTCTGAGAAGGCCCGCTATCACGTCCGTATTGAATAAGGTTTGACGATCGCAGCCCTTTCACGCATCTCCCGAAGCTACGACAGCCGCCCGAAAACATGGCTCGTGGCTATCATTTTTGTTGCCGCCATCCTTTACTCGGCTGAGATAGGGACGAATCCTCCCGGTTTGTACATCGACGAATCATCCGTAGCGTTTAACGCTCACTCGATCGCCCAAACCGGCAAAGACGAGCACGGCATTCTGTTTCCACTCTACTTTCGCGCGTTTGGCGAGTATAAGAATCCTGCGTACATTTACCTCCTAGCAATATTTGACAAGCTGTTTGGGCCGAGTACGTTGCTGGCTCGGTGTCTGAGCGTTCTCGTGGGTTTTGCCGCCGCTATCCTACTCGGGTTTTTGGCTATGCGGCTGAGCGGGGATCGCTCCACAGGTTATTTTGTCGCAGCGCTGACAATGTTTGAGCCGTGGCTCTTTGAGATGAGCAGGTTCGTCTATGAGGCCGCACTCTTTCCAGTTGTCCTGGCGCTCTTTTTGTTTTGGCTCCACGGGACGCATTCTCGAGGGCGTTGGAGCTTTGCCGACGGATTGCGGCTAGCGATCGGACTGGGGCTCCTCACTTATACGTATTCGATCGGGCGGGTTTTGGGCCCGCTCCTTGCAATCGGGCTGGTCCTTTTCGTTTCACGCAGCAATTGGACCGGTATCGTTCGGACTTGGTGCCTTTACGCGTTGACGCTGGTACCGCTGGCGTCCTTTGTTTGGTGTAACCCGACGGCGCTGATCAGTCGGTTTAATACGGTCAGCTATATTCGTCCTGACAGCAGCTGGGCCGAGATCGCCTTGGGGTTCGTAGCGCATTACATCGCGAATTGGAATCCGCGAAAATGGCTGTTGCCCGGGTTCGAATCCTTGACCGAACACACTCCCGCTCAAGGTGGCGTCCTCGCCGCGCTGTTTGTCCTGTTCGTCGTCGGCCTGTTCGTCATACTGCGCGATCACCGCCGCGACCCGTGGTGGCGTTATGTGTTATTTGGGCTCGTTGTATCCGTTATTCCAGCCTCATTCACGACCGACGATTTTCATACCCTGCGGTTGATCGGATTACCCATTTTTTTGATCCTGGTCAGCGTCCCAGCTTTGGTGTGGCTGCGCACCGAAGCGAGCCCACCTCTGCGTCAGATGAAACGCACCGCCCTCATCGTACTGATAGTAGCCGCGTTCACTCAGATCGGCTGGTTCCAGTACTGGTTTCACACGAAAGGCGGGGACCGAACGTACGAGTTTGAAGCCGGGTATCCGATAGTTCTCGATGCGGCATTAAAAAATGGTGAACGTAGGATCTATCTCTACGATCGCGACGGATATCCGAGCTACATTCATGCCTACTGGTACAGTACGCTGCAAGGGGTCGACCTATCGCGATTTGAACGGAGGCCGTCGTCAGTGATTCCAGAGCCCGGCGAGCTAATCCTTGGGACCGCCTATCCCTGCGAACGCTGTCGGGTGATTTCGCATATCGACCATTTCAATGCATATTTTTACGAGGACCCTGAACGATAGTCCGTCACGATGCTAAAGCTTGCCTATTTCAGCCCACTGTCTCCCCAGCGTTCCGGGATCGCTGATTACAGCGAGGCGCTTTTGCCGCATCTTGCCGCAAACGCTGAGATCGACCTGTTTGTGGATGGATTTTCTCCGACGAATAAGGACATCACGTCGCGGTTTACGGTCTTGGATTACAAAGCTTCGCCAGCCGTCCTTGAAGGGTTGTCGAAGTATGATGCGGTGATCTACCACCTGGGTAACGACCATCGCTATCATGCCGGGATCTACCACGCCACGCGGCGGCATCCGGGAATCGTCGTTCTGCACGATTTTGCCCTTCAACATTTCTTTTGGGGCATGGCTCAAGCGGAAAAGAATGTCCAGATATATCTGGACGAGCTGGAAGCTGAAGCCGGACGAGCCGAGCGTCTAATGACCGAAGAGTACTTTTCACAAGATGGAACACCGCCCCAACTCTATTACCCTCTCGGGTACCCGCTGAATTACGGACTCGCGTCCCGAGCGTCAGCGGTGATCGTGCATTCCGAGTGGGCCCGCAAGCGGCTGCAGGCAGCGGCGCCGGCGACAAGCGTTTACCGGATCCCGCATCTGATCTTTGATACTGGACATGACGCTCCGCGCCGATCCGAAGGGAAAATAGGCCCCATCAAGATAGCGTCGTTTGGCCGTGTGACGGCTGACAAGGGCATCGAGCGGGCGCTGAGGTCTCTCGCTAAGTTAAAGGCTCGATTTGATTTCGAATACACCATTGTCGGTGAGGTGTGTGAGAATTTTCAACTCGACGCCCTCCTTCGAGAGCTCGATATGAGGGACCGTGTCAGGCTCGTCGGCCACGCGAGAATCGAAGAATTTGTTGAACTAATCTCTTCAACCGACATCGCCATTAACTTGAGGGAACAGACGGTCGGAGAGACCTCTGGGAGTCTCTGCAGAATAATGGCCGCCGGCGTCGCACCTATTGTGTCGGATATCGGCTGGTTTTCGGAGCTGCCCGGCGATTGTGCTGTCAAGATCGATATGGAAACCTGCACCGACGAGCTGCTCGAGGCATATCTGATCCGTCTGATTGAGGATGCCGACTTGAGGGAGCAGATCGGGAGCAATGCACGAAAGTACGTGCTCGAGAACTATCGCGTCGAGGACTGTGCTGCCAAATACCTGCAGGCTATTGACGAGACTCTTGGGACGCGGGCCCGACGCGCCTTCATTTCCGATGTGGCTGAGCAGGTCGCCGCGTTGAATATTAACGATCTGATTAGCGAGGGTTTTCTGCCGTCGCTGGGGCGCGAGATTTCCGCGCTCGTTCCGTTGCCCAGCGCATCACAGGAGGCTCCGGAGTTGGCGCAGAACGGGCATTCGCCGAGAGCTAAGACGTCTGTTGCAGTCGCGCCCGCAACGCTCCCGCCTGTCGCTTATAGCCGGGCTGACGCTTCTGAGCAGGCTGAATCTCAACCGGATGACAAGCATCGGCATGGCCGCTCTCCGTTAGTGCATGGCCTCGATTACGAGCGAGGAGCATTGGAGTATGTGCGGCAGCTCGACGACGAGCACCGCTACTATCTCCGCACAAAGCCATTCTTCAATCTTGCCCGCAAGCCGCCTAGGGCCTTTTTTGATCTCGATGACAGGCCGCCAAAGTATGACGGCGACGGTTTGGACATCGAATCCCATCGTCACATCTGCGACTTCGCAAATATGGCCGTCAGCCTCGCGTTGGCGAGGGGAAGCAGGATCCTCGATGTCGGCTGCGGCTCCGGATGGCTCTCAGAATGGTTTGCGCGTCTTGGTTACGACGTGACGGGCGTCGACATAAGCCCTGACCTTATAGAGATGTCGCGGGAACGTCTGCAAAACCTTTCGTACGCCGCGGATCACGAGACTAGCCTGCGGTACAGTTTCGAAACCCTGAATATTGAAGTTGACGCGTTGGATGAGCAGTTTGACGCCGTTATCTGTTACGACTCGCTCCATCATTTTGTCGACGAGCATGGCGCGATGAAAAATCTGGCCCGAATGACAAAGATGGGCGGTGCTTTATTCATCCTCGAGGGTGACAAGCCGGAGGAGGGTTCAGAAGGCGCGGCGGCGCTGCTCCGCGTGATGGAGAAAACTGCGACGCTTGAATCGCCATTTCACCCTGCGTACCTGCGGGAGCTGCTCGTCGACAACGGCTTTATGATCGTAGGCGACTTTGTAAGTGTAAATGGCCTTTACCCACGCGATTCGCTCGATGAGGGCGGTCGTCTGCCGATCCAGACCGAGCCTGTAAATTACATCCTGTGTAAAAAGGTCGCTGATGGCTCCGCTGCGCGAGATGTCCCCGACTCTCGCGCACCAAACGTGCTTTCCGCAAGGTTGACCCTGCTCGAAACGCAGATCAGAACCCCGGACGGCGAGCTTGTGAGATGGGGATCTGAGGTCAAAGCAGGCAGCGAGTTTTTTGTCCCGCTTGAGATCGAGAACACCGGCGACACGTTATGGCTGGCCGGCCGCGCGTCGGAGTCCGGTATTGTGCAGACCGCCGTTAGGGTCCTAAACGCTGACGGCAAACAGGTTAGCGAGAAGCATGGCTCACCGCCATTCGCTCAGGCGGTAGCGCCGGGAGAAACGCGAACCCACATTGTTCGACATCCAACCCCACAGGCGCCCGGGCGGTACACCGTGAAGATCGATCTAGTCGCCGAACACGTCGCCTGGTTCGAACACCGCGGGTCGACCGCATTGACCCTCGAACTAGACGTCGTCTAAGTCGCGTACAGACTAGAAAGAGGTGTGCCAGGGCAGCGAGCTCGCGGTCATCAGCGAAGCTAAAACAGCGACGTCGTCCTCATCAACCGATCTTCCGCGAAATCAGGGGTTGTTGTGCCGCCCGCTAGTGGGAGAAACCGTTCGGTGCCGATCATCATTTCTCTAGTGTGAATTTGCCGGACAGGTCGCCGATCGTTAGTGTGAAGTCGCCTGGCTCGGCGACGCGGCGGTTGTCGAGGTTTACGAACTCGAGATCCTCCCGGCGAAGGGTGAACCTTAACAGTTTGCTCTCGCCCGAAGCTAGATCGACCTTAACAAAACGCCTAACGCGACGTGACGGTGGAGTGATGGACGCGACCTCATCCCGCAGAAAGAGGATCGCGGTTTCCATACCGCGTCGGCGTCCCGTATTTTTCACCGTGACAGAAATGTCGAGCGTTCCATCGCCGGAGAAAGCCGCTGGCACATTCAGGTCGCTGTATTCAAATGTCGTATAACTGAGTCCGCTACCGAATTCGAATTGCGGTGAGAACATACCGCTTGGAGCGGCGCCAAAGCTTTGCGCGTCGTAGGTCGGAAAGTATCCAGGTGCACGCGGATAAGTTATTGGAAGCCGGCCACCAGGGTTGTAGTCACCGAAGAGCACATCGGCGATCGCACGACCGCCCTCGTTGCTCGGGTTGTAGGCCATCGCGATCGCGTCAACCTTGTCCGCGATCCGGCTGATAATGCGAGGACGCCCCTCGACAAGAACGAGAATGACGGGCTTTCGGCTCGCGATGACCGCCTCGGCGAGTTTTAGTTGCGGCTCGGGCAACGTGAGGTCCTCAATGCTGCCCGGATGCTCGGTGTACGAGCCTTCACCAAGGCACAGCACGACGGCGTCAGCATCTTTTGCAGCGGCCGCGGCGGTGGCGATATCGACCTCTTGGTCGATGTTGGTCGGGTTATTATTTGTCGCCGAATTCGGCTTTCTGACGATACGCGTTCCCGGAACAAATGTAACGTTGCGAGTACCGAGCTTCTCGGCGATAGCGGCTTGGATCGTCGGCTTGTCCTTTGGATACAGATCGGGTTCCGAGCCCTGCCAAACGTAGGTCCATCCGTTATTTAGCGAGATCAACGAATCGGCTGTCGGTCCGGTAACCAGAATTTTTTGCTCCTTATCGAGAGGCAGAACGTTATTCTTATTTTTTAGCAGCGTTATCGATTCGCGTGCCGCGTCGAGTGCGACGTCTTGATATTCCGGCTTGCCAAAGTTCGCGCGGAGCGAGTCGTCTGGCATCGAATTTGCGAATAATCCGCATTCAAATTTGACGCGGAGGATGCGGCGGACAGCGTCGTCGATCCGAGCCATCGGCACCTTTTTTTCCTTGACTAGCTCGATCAGATCATCGCTAAACGAATAGCTCAGCGGCACCATGCTCATGTCGATGCCCGCCATGACAGCCAGCCGTGTCGCCTCCTTCTCGTCGGCGGCAATGTGCCAGGTGGTGACCAGCTTTTTTATATCTTCCCAATCGGTAACGATAAAGCCGTCGAAGCCCAGTTCGCCTTTGAGAACGTCTGTCAGCAGATGCTTGTTGATGTGACCGGGCACGCCGTTGATCTCACCCGAGTTGACCATCAGGGTGCGTGCGCCGGCCTTTACCGCCGCCGCAAATGTCGGCAGGAAATATTCGCGCAACGCGTACTCGGGAATGTAGGCGGGCGTCCGGTCGCGGCCCGTCAGCGGGAAGCTGTAGCCCACATAATGCTTGAGACTCGCGGCCACGTGCTTGCCACTCGCGACGTCCTCGCCCTCTAGCCCGCGAACAAATGCCGTTCCCATGACGCTCGCAAGATACGGATCCTCCCCGAACGTTTCCCAGAGCCTCGGCCACATCGCGTTTCGGCCCACGTCGAGCACGGGCGAAAAACTCCACGGTATTCCCGCAGCGCGCGTTTCCATCGCCGTGATCTCAGCGGCCCGCTGCATCAATTGGGGATCCCAGGTAGCGGCCATTCCCAACTCTTGTGGAAACAGTGTCGAGCCCTGGACGTAATTAGCACCGTGTATCGAGTCGACGCCATAGATCACCGGGATCTTTAGCCGCGTTCGCTGAGCCGCCTGCTCGATCGGCGTGATGATGCGATCCCAATGGTCGAGCGATAAGGCCTGATTGGAAACATTCAGGATCGATCCGACGCCGTACTTTAGAACCGCCTTATCCAGCTTCTCAGGATCCATTTCGATCTTCTGGTCTTTACCTTTGGTGACCATATCGATCGTTAGCTGGGTCATCTGACCGACTTTTTCCTCTACGGTCATCTTTTTTATCAGGGCTTCGACCTCGCGTGAATGATCGGCCTGCCGGCGTGATCGCTGCGCGGCTTTCTGAAAGTAGGTATCTGAATCGACAACGGGACGTTCTTGCGACATGGCCGGAGCTATGACCAGTGGCAAGAGCAGGAAAGAGGTCAGGAGGGAGGCTAAACTTTTCGAGCCGAACGACCGGTAAAACTGCCCGATGAAAAAAACTGCTTGACGTGACCTCAACTTCGTGTAATATGTTGGCACTCTTAACAAATTAGCGTTTCTGGTGTTTTGATACAGCATTGATAACCTCTCGATTGGCTGAATGGCCGGTAAATTCAGGCTTATTGGCATCACACGCGGCTAGTTAGTTTAATGTCTTAACATATTGAGCAAGTTTTCGCTCGTGACCACATGCGTAGTATAGATCCGAAAGATTTCACACGGGCAACCCGCGGCACCTCGCGTGAGATCAACCGACAGATCGTCCTCACGCTTATCCGTACACATCAACCGGTATCGCGTGCTGACCTCGCCCGCCTGATGGACACGAACCGAGCGAATATCACACTGCTCGTGAACGAGCTGCTGGAAGAGAAGCTTGTACGTGAGGGTGCACAGGGCAGTCTAAGAGCTCCGGGACGCAAGCCTACGTTCCTTTATCTCAACTCTGACAAAGGTATTGCCATCGGACTGGACGTTCGAGCTTCTCGCACATTCATGATGATCACCGATTCCATCGGTAAACAGATCGGTGAGATCGTCGGCTTTCCGACAAAATTCGATCCCGCTGAGTTTGTGTCGTCTCTCGGCTGGCAGGTTCGCAAGGCGCTCAGTGAGATAGGCTTGCCCGCGTCAACCATCGCGTCTTGCGAAGGGATAGGTATGGTGATCCCCGGCATGGTGGACCGAGAATCAGGAGTGGTGATCAACGCTCCGAAGCTGGGCTGGAAACAAGTGCACCTTACGGAGCTACTCGCGAAGGAATTTGGAGGAACGGAAATACACCTCGAGAACTCTGGACGGGCGTGCGCGCTGTCTCAGATCTGGTCCACTCGTGGAGACGTCCAAGGACAGAATAATAGCGTCTTTGTGAGCATCTCGGACGGTGTCGGCGTCGGCGTCGTGATAAATGGCGAATTGATGCGCGGAAAACATAATACCGCGGGCGAATTTGGTCACATCCCGCTCAGCATCGATGGTCCGGAGTGCTCGTGTGGAGCGCATGGCTGCTGGGAAGCTTACGTCTCTAATCTCGCGACGCTGTCGCGGTATTTCGGGCGAAATATTTCCCAGAGGCAACCGGCTTCGATCGAGACGATCGATTTTACTATCGAGGACCTCATCACCCGGGCACGCAGCGGTGATGGCAAGGCGTTAACCGCTCTGCATTCGGCCGCTCGCTACCTTGGGCTCGGACTGGCTTCTGTGATAAATGCGATCGACCCGTCATTTGTCTACATTGGCGGCGAGATCACAGAGGCCTGGGACCTTATCGAGCCGCAAGTACGCGAGGCGGTCAAAGAAAGAACACTGACAAGGGAGTTGGGACGTACATCGATCCGGATCGTTCCCGCCATGGAACATCCGCGCCTACGCGGCGCCGTTGCCCTCGTAACGGCACGCGCGTTTGCCGCACCAAAAGTTGCGTGAAACGACTGGCTCGACGTAGATCGGAATTTTCAGCCGGAAAGAACCGGCAAAAAACTTGGAGGAACCTGAAATGAAAAAGCGAACCATATTTGATATCGGAGCGACCACGTTTTGGCTAACACGCCTTGCGATGCTCGCGATCGCGCTGTGCATTCCTATCGCGACGGCCGCGCAAACCACGACTGCGACGATCGTCGGAACGGTGTCGGACCCGTCTGCCGCACCGGTGGCATCGGCAAATATCACCGCCCGGAATGTCGATACCGGTCTTACACGCTCAGCGGTTTCCGGCGACGATGGCAACTATCGGATCGAGTTCCTCCCGGTAGGCAACTACGTGATCGAGGTGACAGCGGCGTCGGGCTTTAAGAAAGCCGTCCGCAGCGGCATCGTGCTGCAGGTCAACGACACGGCGCGAGTCGAGATCGCTCTCGAGGTCGGATCGGTCAGCGAAGAAGTCACCGTCACAGCCGGTGCAGCTGAGATCAACACCAGCAATCCCGAGCTTGGACGCACTATCCAAGCAAAGGAGATCGAAAATCTGCCGCTCGTCGAACGCAATCTGTACGCGCTTCTCGATCTAACTCCCGGCGTTCAGTCGAACAATGGCGGTGTAGGAAGTATCGCAACGGCATCGGCAGCAACGAGCAACCTCAGCCTAGGGTTTCCCGAGCAGCGGACATTGATCAACGGCGGCACGGACGGCGGTACCGGATCGGTCAACTACTACCTCGACGGCGGCACGAGCATGACCAATCTCCGCAACACGGGCAACTCGGCCCCGAATCCCGACGCGGTCCAGGAATTTCGTGTTCAAACCAATAGCTACAACGCGGAATATGGCCGCTTTGCCAGCGGCATCATTAATGTGCTCACGAAATCGGGTACGAACAAGTTTCACGGATCGCTGTACGAGTTCGTACGCAATACCGTCTTCAACGCAAATGAATGGGGCTCGGTCCTCGCTAAAGCTCCATATCATCGGAATCAGTTCGGCGGCACGATCGGGGGTCCTATAAAGACCGACAAGACCTTCTTCTTCGGCTCCTATTCAGGACTCCGCCAGATCACAAGCACTTTCCTGGCTGGCGCGATCGTTCCGACTGCGGCCGAGCGCTCTGGCGATTTCAGGGTCCCATCCGCCGGAGCAATACCGAAAGATCCTGCTACCGGAACTGGAAGCCGAGCATTAGCGACACAGACGGTTTTTTCGTGTCTCGGCGTCTCAGGCGTGATGTGCGCCGACCGCATCGACCCCGTCGCCAGGAAGATCGTGGACATGTTCATCCCGCTTCCCAACGTCGTGGTTCCCGGCAAAGGGTTGATCGGATGGCAGGGCAATGTGCCCAATCCATATAACACCGATGAATTCCTGGGCAAGGTCGACCATCAGCTCAACGACGCACACCGTCTGACGTTCTCGTATTTCACGACCGCCGGCAGCACGACTGTCGTTCCTGCGAACAGTAATCTCGCACCATGGGCAACGCAAGAGTTTAAATGGCGGCAGCATAACGTAAATCTAAGTGACGTTTGGATCATAGACCCCTCCAAGGTCAATCAGATCTGGGCCACCTACGGTCGTAATTTTGGGGGACGACTGAACCAGCCGGCTACGTCGCTCCAGGATCTGGGTTCGACCTTTTTTCCGCAGGGCGCACCCTCACTGCCGCAGATCTCGGTGACGGGCTATTTCGCAGCCAATAATGCCATCGGCGGTCCGATCGCCGGTACGAATCTATACTCTATACGCGATGTGCTAAGTTGGAATACCGGACGCCATTCGCTCAAGCTTGGTGGTGAGATCTCGCTTAATAAAGACATCCAGCAGACGCTGCTCAACAACTATGGCGTCTTTAGTTTCAACAACACCGCTACCGGCAACGGCTTTGCAGATTTCCTGGTCGGCATCCCGAGCGGACTGACGCAGGATGCACCGGTCACGGGTTATACCAACACTTGGTATACCGCGCTTTTCGTCCAGGATGATTTCCGCGTCAGCTCACGCCTGACCCTAAATCTCGGCATGCGCTGGGATGTACAGACGCCACCGACGGATCCGCAAAACCGCGTAATCAATTACGTCCCGGGGCAGAAATCCATCGTTAATCCGATAGCTCCGATCGGGGCATTGTTTTACGGAGACCCCGGTGTTGAGCGAGGCGGCATTCCTGTCAGCTTCTCTCATTTTTCACCGCGACTCGGGTTCGCGTGGGATCCATTTGGTGATGGAAAAACGTCGCTCCGTGGAGCTTTCGGCATATTCTACGGCAGCATCTCGGGCAATGAGTGGAACACGATGACCAACTTTCAGCCATTTTCCACTCGGCTGAACTTTTCTGGCAGCAACCTCAATCGACTCGAGGATCCGATAACTAAGTTGCCGCTTGGCGCATCCCTTCGCAACCCCTATAACAATTTTCCCGGCGGCAATCCCTTTCCATATAACGGAGCGTTTACGAGCGGCGGCTCGATCTTCGCTGTGGATCCAAATTTCAAATGGCCACGGACCATCCAGACGAATTTCTCGATCCAGCGGCAGGTCACAAAGGACCTGACTCTTGGTGTCGCATATGTTGGGACTATGAGCAAAAACCTGCCCTTGGGACGCGATGTCAACTATCCCGTTCTGACAGCAACTGCGACAACCGGCAACGTCAATGCTCGGCGACCTAACCCTGCGTTCGGTGCCGTCACCGTTCTGGGTTCAGATCAGGAGGCCACTTATCACGCAATGCAGCTAACGGGTAATTGGCGACTAGGCAAATACGTGACTGCCAACGGGTTTTATACTTTCAGCAAGACACTTAGCAGCGCCGAGCTTCATAACAACACAACGCAGGGGCTTGCACAGAACTACACCCGACTGGATCTTGAGAAGGGTCGTGCGGATACTGACCAGCGTCATATCTTCAGCATGAGCATGAATTTCCAGCCTGACTTCTACAAGGGTTCTAATCGGATCGCGCGTGGAATCCTTAACGGCTGGAGCCTGGCACCGATCATTAAGGTGCGCAGCGGCAGGCCTTTTACTATTACAAACGGCGGTGTTGACGCAAATCTCGACGGCGTTGGTACTACCGATCGAGCACAATTGATAGGTAATCCGTTCATTAGCAACCCGACCCCGGATCGATGGTTCAACATCGCTGCCTTTGCTCGTAATACGCCAGTAGGCGCGGGCGTGGCGGTCGAAGGCAACTCGGCGCGAAACCTGCTGAGTGGCCCGGGGTATCGGGCGGTCGACCTCGCCCTCTCGCGGGACGTCCGTTTTGGCGAGCGTATCAAGGTGCGGTTTAGGGCTGAGGGGACGAACATATTCAATAACGTCAACTTAGACCAACCGAATTCGACGGCCCCGGCTAATCCCGCGTCACCGGGCAACTTCGGTCGTATCACCAGTGCCGGATCGATGCGGAAACTCAATTTCGGAGCGCGTTTGACCTTCTAACGTGCCAACCGGAATGGCTTGAAGAGGACAGAGTTCGCGCTGGGCCCCGCTCTCACGCGAACTCTGAGTCATCTGCTCGTTAACCATGATCACCTTCACGGAAAGAACATTCAGGCTTGCTCTGTCGACGGCTGTGCTGTCGCTGATCTGGATGTCTCTGACCCCAAGCTATAGCGTCGCGCAGGCAGTTCGTCCGACGGGCAGCATCAAGACCTCGGACCTAAAGTCGGAGGTTCGCGACTTCATGGCAAAGGAGGTCGCGGTGCATTTCGGTGCGATCAAGACACTCGATCCGCCGCCCGATCGTGTAAACGGCTCGATAACTACAGGCGAATATACATGGGGAAGCTTTATGCGTGTAGTCGCCGCACAAAGCGAAGTGAGCGGCAGCAGCGTGATAGCCGGGAAAGACACCGCTCGGTCGATCGCGGAGATGGGATTGTATGAAGCTCGAAAAGGCGGAAAGGCCTTTTCCCAGCTTTACGCCGCACAGGCGTTGCGACATTTCGGCGCCGATCTGAGCAAAAATGCCGTTTGGCAGAGCATGAATGATGCCGAACGCAAAGAATGGGCTTCCCTGCTGGATGCGACGCGTATCTATGATCCAAAGAAACGTGAGGTCATTAATCTACCGGAAAACTACCTCGGGGTAGCGGCGCGCATCGCTGCTTACGCCTACGAATTCGGCGTCCTAAAAGACCGAGCGTTCCTGGATTCGTTGATAGAACGGGCAGCGCTTCAGTTTACAAATGGAGCGTTGTTCGCGGACGACGATCTGCCTAATGGTCGATATGATCGTTACTCAAATGAGTACATCCGCTTTTGCTGGAAGGCCGCCGAGGTCGTCGGCCGCAAGGACATTCAGGAAAAGCTAAAGCCGTCGATCAAGGCGCAGATGCGTTTGTGGTGGGATCTCGTCTCGGACGCCGGTTACGGATATAACTGGGGCCGAAGTCAGGGTCTCGTGAGCTATCTCGACACGCTCGAAATCGCGGCCTTTCTCGGGGAAAATCCCGGGTTCCGGCCTGCTCCGCTTGCGGATATTGCCAGTCTCTACAACTTGGCATGGCGCTGGATACGCGCGGGTTATGTCGATGAACGGCATACGTTCAACCTCTTCGCTTACGGACGAGGAAACTATTCTTACATCAGCCCACAGCGTGAGTTCCAACAGATTGCTACGAGCTTTGCAAAGATCATCGTCGCCCACGATAGCTTTATGAAGACGCTAGAGCACGAGAGCGTCACTGATGTCCCAGCCGCACCGAAGCTACCAAATGTTGCGCGTTTTGAATTCTTCAGTAAAGCGACCGATAGGCCCGAGGGCGTTTGGCTGGTTAGGCAGGGCAATCTCCGATTTGCTCTTCCGCTAACGGTCGGCACAAGGCCGGGAATGTCCGATTACCTTGCCGCTCCCTTCGGCCTCGCGGGTTTCGCAAATCCGGTCGAGGAGGTATACCCGTCGCTCGTTCCGTTTATCGAACTGGAGGACGGCAAGACCTATATGGCATCGGAAGGCTCGTCCTCGATCGAGCCGTCGAATGACGGGCAATCTCTCAGAGTGATATGGAAAAAGTGGGGCCGCGTCGGTGCAAAATCCGGCGAAAGATTCGACACTGGAATAACCAGCGAGGTGAATTGGCGCATCGTCGGCGATACGCTCCAGCGAACTGAAACGCTTATCGCCAACAAGGACCTGAGGATCAAACGCTGGTGGGTCGCTGTGCCGACGACCGCAGACGACGCGCGGATCGAGGTTTCCGGCAACCGGCGGACGGACACTTTTCAAGGCGCGGAAGGTGTCCTGCGGGTTACCGCAACCGCCGACTGGCCCGTCGAGACGTCGCTTCAGGCGACTGGAGACAGCAAGCTAAGCAAGGGCGTTTTGCGGGCGATACCGTTACATTTGATCTATTCAGCCGAGAATGTGCGTCTTGTAAAAGGCAAGAAAGCAACCTGGAGGCTCACACTCGAGGTATCGAGAAGCAAAAAATAAACGGGCAAATACAATTATGATCGGTGAAGCAGCTCAACTTGAAGCATTGGTCACGGACTGGAATTCGGTCCCCGCGGAGCGTATTTCGGATGGTATCGACCGTCAATTGGTCGTCGGGCAGGCCATTATGTTATGCCGGCTGCGATTTGACCCTTTCGTCGTCACGCCGGCTCACCGTCATCCGCACGAACAAGCAACGCTCGTGATGCAGGGTAAAGTGAAGTTCGTCATCGGCGACGATGAGAGGATCGTCATCGCATCGCCCGGCGACGTCCTGCATTTCCCGTCCAACAACTGGCATGGCGCCACGATGCTCGATGAAGAGGTCGTCCTGATCGATATCTTCTCGCCTATCCGCGAGGACTTTTTGGCATGATCCGTCGGTCGACAGTAGTTTTGTTATTTCTCTTACTCGCACATGCGGGCGTTTTAGCCTCGTATGCCAAGCCGCCGCGTGTATTCCTGCTCGACGGCGGCGAACTGCAAAAACTGAAAGATGCAAAGGCGACCGACGCTACGCTCAAGGCCTGGCTCGCCGAGATCGACAAAAAAGCAACCAAGGCATTAAAGGTCGAGATCGGCTACGTAGTTACAAAGACTGGCTTGCCGCCAAGCGGTGACAAGCACGACTACATGAGCCAGGCTCCCTACTTCTGGCGCAATCCGGATACTGCGACCGGCCTGCCATACGTTCGGCGTGACGGGGAGCGTAACCCGGAGATCAAGAATTTTCCCGATCACGACCAGATGGACAAAATGGTCGTGACGGTCGAGCAGCTTGCTTTGGGTCACTACTTAACAGGCGACGAGCGCTATGCCGCAAGAGCGGCTGAGATCTTGAGGGCATGGTTTGTCCAGCCTGCTACAAAGATGAAGCCGAACCTCGAATATGCCCAAGCCGTGCCGGGTCAGAACACGGGTCGTGGGACCGGTATCATCGAGTCTCGCGGGCTAACAAGAGTGGTTGATGCCGTCGGTCTGCTTCAGGGATCAAAGGCATGGTCCGACAAAGATCAAAAAGATATTCAAGATTGGTTTTCCTCTTACCTCGATTGGCTCATCGGCAGCAAGAACGGCAAGGCTGAGAGCAACGCAAAGAATAACCACGGTACATTTTACGATGTGCAGGTCGCGGGTTTCGCTTTGTTCGTCGGGCGTAAAGAACTCGCCAAATCCACGATCGAAGCCGCGAAGAAGAAGCGCATCGATGAGCAGGTCACTCCCGACGGAAAGCAGCCTCTCGAGCTCGAACGCACTAAAGCGATGAGCTACAGCACGATGAATCTCGACGGCTTGCTTTCGCTTGCCAAGCTCGGCGAGTCTGTCGACGTCGATCTCTGGGAATACAAGTCAGCTGATGGCCGCAGTATTCGTAGAGCGATCGAGTTCTTTTTCCCCTTCACCGGCGGCGAAAAATGGCCCTATAAGCAAATAGAGCCCTTCGACAATGAGAGTTTCTACAGGCTGATGCGTCGCGCGGCAAGAAAGTACAAGGACGCGGCTTTTCAAAAGATGATGTCGACCGTTCCGGCCGGTGGGTCGATCGCCAGGTAATTACCTGTTGTCGGGTTTGACGAGGTATAGGTCGCGACCGGCTCGTTCAACGATCAGAGTATCGGGATCGTCGGCGAAACTCGCCGGGTCGAATGTTTGATAGTCGAGATACTCGAGATTTACGCGGCGACAGGATTCGGGATCGACCTGAGACGCAAGCTTGATGCGATATTTTGGAACGAATTGTCCCGTCTCGTCCGTTCGTCCGGCGTAGGATACGTGGGCAAGGTGAGCGGCGACACATAGGTTCGACTGCAGCTCTCCAGAGCTCGCGACCAGATCTTTGATATTTTCGATCGGTGCGTAACCGCCAAACTTCTCGATGTCGCTTCCGTGAGTTTCCGAGATACATCGGAGCTTTGGCGCGTAAATTATCAATTCGCCGCCTTCCTCGATAACACTCCCAAGCCGGTAGCTGGCCTTTCCGCCGACCCAAAGGTCTTCGTAGTGCTCGTCGAGAATTGCAATGACGCGTGAATATTGCCGCCCGGTGAATTTGATATGGACCTTGCGGCTGACCTCGGCAGCCTGGCGAAGTGACCAGCGATGATCTCCCGCAAAGAGTCCATGGGTCACGAGATCATCGGCGGCGTTCCGGCTTACGACCGAGGTAAAAGCGATGACCCTCTTATCGATCTGATCCGCGGCGGCCTCGATCATATGACGCGTCGGGGTTTCAACGCGGCCGATGATGTTCTCGATGGTCGCAAGGGCTGCCAGCCAATGCGTTTTATGGGTCAGTTCGGCTCCGGCGACGCCGGGGAAAAAGTACTTTGCACCGCCAGAAAATCCGGCCACCTCGTGCGGAACCGTCGCCCCGAGGATAAGGATCCCGTCGTAAGCATCTGATGCGACAAGGCGGTTGAGCTTTAGCTCGATCGACTCTTTGAAAAGGCCACCGGTGAGTTGCTCGACCTGCGAGGCAGAAAGTTCACCGATCCGAACGAGCTCGTCGGGATCGTCCCAATGATGGTCGTAGATGCTAACGAGGTTTGGAAGGTCGTCGAGAGAAGCCGCTCCGATCTTCTCGAGTTTTTCGTCCGTGGACATCGGCCCATGCGTTCCTTGAGCGACGAGCGCGTCGAGTTTGACGCCTTTTGCTTGCAGCGATCTGGCGACGATCGGAAAGAGGATATGAGTATTGTCATCGCGGGTCTTATCGGGAATGATCGCTAGCACGCGACTGTCATGCGGGACATCCGAGAGGGCCGTTTCGGCGATGCGGCTGAGATCAGCCGGCAGGAGCGAGGTCTCGGGAGATCCTTCTCCGCAATTCACCTGGGTGGATGGAGCCAGCATCGAGCCGCAATATTAGCACATCGGCAGCGGACAAAATCTACTATGTACACCAAAACTTACTACGCGACAGATCCGGCATCGATGGCGGGCACATCGAACGAGGGCCTGCAGTCGAGATACCTTATCGACGATCTTTTTGCAGACGGCGAGATCCGGCTCAACTATCTCCATTACGAACGTTTTGTAATTGGCGGCGCGGCGCCCGTTGGTTCGCCCGTCTCATTGCCTCTCCAAGCCGAACCGGCGTCCGCAAAGGATCATCCATACCTCGAACGCCGTGAAATGGGAGCCGTAAATGTCGGCGGCTCGAACGGCTCGATCACGGTTGACGGCACGCGGTACGAGCTAGCCCCGAAAGATGGTCTCTACATCCCGATGGGCTCGAAAGAAGTGACTTTCGAATCAGCCGACGCCGCGGATCCAACGCGGTTCTACCTCGCGTCAACACCGGCTCACGCGGCGTTCGAGGTAAAGCATATTTCAATAGACCAAGCCGTTCCGTTGGAGCTCGGGTCGACTGAAACGGCTAACGAGCGAACCGTCTACCAGTATGTAGTGCCGGCAGTATGTCCCTCTTCTCAACTGCTTCTCGGTCTAACGGTTATGAAACCTGGCAGCGTCTGGAACACCTGCCCACCGCACCTGCACGACCGGCGATCGGAGGTTTATTTCTACTTCGATCTCAAAGAAAAGCAGCGGATCATGCACTTTATGGGCGAGCCGGACAGCATGCGGCACATCGCGATGGACAACGATCAGGCGGTCGTTTCGCCGCCGTGGTCGATACACATGGGTGTCGGGACGACGAACTACGCTTTCATCTGGGCGATGGGCGGCGAGAATCTCGATTACACGGATATGAAGGTCCTGGACATCTGTCAGCTTCGGTAACGACCAAGAATGAGCGATCTGACCGAGAATACCGACAACACTATCGAGACCGGTTTCAAGATTAACGGCCTTCGCTGGATCATCGTCGGCCTGATCTTTCTGGCGACGCTGATCAATTACATCGATCGGCTCACGATCTCTGTCCTCGCTCCAAAGATCACAGAGGACCTCCATCTCACGAATACCGAATTCGGCGGGATCGCGACTTGGTTCTTGTTCGCATACACCATAAGCCAGGCTCTTTCGGGGAAACTCTACGACCGTGTCGGGATAAAGAAAGGCTTCACGGTATCGATCATCCTTTGGTCCCTCGCCGCGATCGCTCACGCCTGGTCGGTCGGGATCCGCAGTTTGAGCTCGTTTAGATTCCTGTTAGGTCTTGGCGAAGCCGGCAACTGGCCCGGTGCCGCAAAGACCGTCGCTGAATGGTTTCCAGCGAGGCAGCGAGCGCTGGGAATGGCGATCTTTAACAGCGGGGCCGCGATCGGCTCTATCGTAGCGCCGCCCGTGATCGTCGGGCTGTACGGATATTTTGGCCACTGGCAGCCGGTCTTCATCGTTACCGGACTGCTCGGTTTTGGCTGGCTGATTCTTTGGTGGGTCGTCTACGACAATCCGGGAACCCACAAATGGCTCACGCGTGCCGAGCTCGCGACTATCAACGAGGACACAACGCCCTCGGCTGCGAGTACGGAAGCTGCCGAACCGGCGCCCGGCTGGCTCGAGCTTCTCCGATATCGACAGACCTGGGCCATCGTCGCAAGCCGATTCCTCGTCGATCCGATCTGGTGGCTTTACATCACCTGGCTGCCGCTCTTTCTATACAAAGTCCACGGCTTTGACTTGAAACAGATCGGCCTCTTCGCGTGGGTGCCGTATGTCGCCGCCGACGCCGGAAGTCTTTTTGGAGGCTGGCTGTCGGGCTATCTTATCGGTCGCGGCTGGACTGTAAATGCGGCCCGCAAGGCGGTCATCGCATTCGCCGCACTTTTGATGCCGGCCGGCATCGCGGCGGCGTTCACGCCGGATGCCATGATGGCACTGATCCTGATCGGCGTCGTCCTGTTTGGATTTCAGGTCTGGATCAATAACGTTCAGACGCTGCCGAGTGATTTCTTTCCATCGAAGGCCGTCGGTTCTGTCGCGGGCCTCGGCGGCACAGGTGCGGGCATCGGTTCAATGATCTTTATCTTCTCGACCGGCTGGATAGTCGATAATTTCTCTTACACACCGGTCCTTGTGACCGCCGGGCTGTTGGCGCCGATCGGGACGCTCGTCCTCTTCGCGCTGGCCGGTAATATCGAAAAGGTCCCGATGACCGAACAAGCGGCTCAATAACAATATGCACAATTTCTTTGATTTCACCGGCAAGGTGGTTCTCGTTACAGGGGCGTCCAGCGGCATCGGCCGTGCGACGGCGGAGTTTTTTGGCCGCTGCGGAGCCTCGGTCGCGATCACGTACCTCAATAATAAGGACGGTGCCGATGCGGCTGTGGCCGCGATATCGGGGCACTCCATTGCGATCAAGGCAAATGTAACGAACAACTCCGAGATCGCGCGGATGATCGGCGAGGTCGAGGAAGGCCTCGGGCCGGTCGATATCCTCGTCAACAACGCGGGATCGCTTGTCGAACGCCTCAAAACCCTGGAGATGACCGAGGCTCGGTGGGACGAGGTGATCGACCTCAACGCGAAGAGCGCTTTCTTCGCCGCCCAAGCGGTCATTCCGAAGATGCTCGAGAAAGGCTCCGGGGTGATAGTCAACATTACCTCTATCGCCGGCCGCAACGGCGGAGCACTTGGCTCGATCCACTACTCATCGGCAAAGGCCGCGATCCTGACGATGACGAAAGGGCTCGCGAAGGAATTCGCCCAGCAAGGCATCAGGATCAACGCCGTCTCGCCCGGCGTCATCGACACGCCCTATCACGAGACATTCACAACGGCCGAAACGATGGAAAATCTTCGCAAGGCTATCCCGATGGGGCGCGAAGGTCAGCCCGACGAGGTCGCGAGCGTAATCGCCTTTCTCGCGTCTGATGCCGCAAGTTACCTGTGCGGCGAGACGATCGAGGTCAACGGCGGGTTGTTGATGGACTAAAAAGCTCATGCGAAGCATTACACATATATTTTCCGGACTGTTGATCCTTTCGATGGCCTCAGCTTCTGTCCATCCGCAAGATAGCCAGGAGTTGAAGGCCGAACGAGAGGCCTCCAAACGCCTTAAGGGCGAGCATCCCTTGGTCGCTATCGCAAAATCGAAACCGTCGAGTCTGCGGCCTGAGCTGGTTGGCGTTCATCCCCGCGTATTTGTCACGCAAGGCGAGATCGACGAGCTCAAGCGAAAGACGGTTACACAAAAGGATCTCTGGCAGATCGCACTCTCCCGCGTCCGAGCACTCACGGTCGAACCGGCGAAGCCTCCCGCCGAGGAACGCCGCGCTCAGAATGAGATCGCTCTCGGGATCGCCGAGGCGGCATTTGTCTACAAGATCACGGGCGAAAAAAAGTATCTCGACGCGGCGAAAAAATACATGGACGCCGCCGTGTCCTACGACGTTTGGGGCTACTCGTACAACAAGCCGAACGTCGATCTCGCCGCCGGGCATTTGCTATACGGGCTTGGCTGGGGCTACGACCTGCTTTATAACGACCTGACGCCGGGAGAGCGGGAGAAATATCGAAACAAGTTGATCAAGCAAGCGCACCTTCTTTACGAATTCTTCAAGCCAAAGAGTGGTAAATCTTACGCCTACAGCCAGAACCACACCTTCATTCCCGTGACGGGTCTGGCTATCGCGGCGTATGCTCTCGAGGGCGAGACGCCTGAGGCGAAAGAATGGGCAGCCACATCGCGGGCTATCTACGACCGTGTGCTCGCAACTTATTCCGCGGACGGCTATTACTACGAGGGGATGGAGTACTGGATCTTCTCGACTCCGTGGCTCGCGCATTACATGGACGCTCAGATGCACGCGACCGGAGAAGATCTATATAAGACGACGCCCGGCCTGCGTTCCGCGCACGAATACGTTGCGCACGCAACGCTGCCGGGCGGTGAATTCAATTTCGATTTCGGCGATATCTACGCAGGGCCGATCACGCGTGCCCGGAAAGGCGACGATTACGAACGCGAAAGGATCGACGGCCACTTTCGCACGAATTACAACATCCTCTACAATCTCGCGAATCGATTCGGCAGCGGCGAGGCGCAAGGCGTCGCCAACTGGCTCAAGGCAAAAGGTCAGGTGAACGCGGAGGAATTTTGGACATTCATCTGGTATAACCCGTCGATAAAGGCCGTGCCCATCGAACGGCAGCCTAAATGGCATTACTTTCCAGATCACGAGGTAGTCTACTGGCGTTCGAGCTGGGCTGATGATGCCACGGCATTTGCTTTCAAGGCGGGCCCGCCAGAGGGACACGCGACGACGGAAAAGCTGAAGACTTTCCCCGACTGGCGTCTCTCGAGCGGTCACGCTCACCCGGATGCGGGCAGCTTTATTATTTGGTCGGGCGGAAAATATCTGACCGGAGACTCCGGCTACGCAGGCGTCCCGATGACGGAGCATCACAATGCCGTCATTTTTGGCGGAATAGGTCAGGGCAGCGAAGGCAAGGGTCACGACGCCTTTTCCGAGATGTCGTATGAGCAGCTGAATGGGATCAGGATCCGCGACCTGAAGATGTCGCTAAAGGGCGTTTCGCTCGTCGCCGATCTTGCACCCGCTTATCGATCCGACCTCGGCGTCGATCGCTTTGCACGCAGATTTGCGTTCACGGCGCCCGGCAAGTTTGAGGTGGAGGACACGATCGAGACGACGCGCGAGCAGATCATAACGTGGTATCTCCACAGCGACTCATCGATCGTCAAGCAGGGTGCGACTTATCAATTTGAGAGTGGTAAGCCGACGCTTATCGCGCAGATGATCGCTAATACAGCCTTCGACGCGGCCATCGGACCAAACGTCCTTACCGCTCCCGGAAAGCCCGGCAGCGTCGATAAAGGCGAGCGGGAGGAGCGCGGCGTCAGGCTCGCACTCACGACAACGCAACCGAGAAAGCAGGCGAATCTCCGCATGCACCTCGATATCAGGCCGTGATCTTTCTCAGAGTTTGATGACCTCAGATCCCGCGAGGAGGAATGCACCCGCACCGTAAACTTCCCAACTGTCTGCGTTGAAATTGCGTCGCGGGTCGGCGCCGATAGGCTGCGTCCACCCGACTCGACCGTCAGGTTGAATTAGCGTATTGAGTGCGGCCCATGCTTTCTTCACTGCGGGTAAGTATTTCGAGCGCTCGAGGATCTTATTGTTGATCCCCCACGCCATCGCATAGATGTGAAAGCCCGAACCGCTTGCTTCCCCGCCGGGAAATGAATCGGGATCGAGCAGGCTCGAACGCCATAGGCCGTCGTCCTGCTGCAACGACAGCACCCTCGCTGCTATTTCTTTGTACTGCGTAAGATAGAATTTGCGTTTCGGATGGTCTTTTGGAAGTTCTTTCAGCAGACGGACGAGGCCGCCGAGAACCCATCCATTTCCCCGGCTCCAAAAAACTTTTTTTCCGTTAGCCTCGCGCTTGCCCGTCCCATCCGCAGCAATCAGATACGAAGCGTCTCGCGCGTACAGATCCTCGTCTTTGTTGTAGAGCCGGTCGTAGGTCTCGAGGAATAAGCGGTCATTCAAGTCCAGATATGATCGATCGCCGGTCGCCCTCGACAGTTTGGCGAGCGTGGGTGGTCCCATAAAAAGCGCATCGCACCACCACCAGGTTATACCGTGCTTCTCGACCTCGTTACCAGTCTTTTTCCTTAACTGCTCGATCACGTCGATCGTCGGCTGCAGCATCCTTTTGTCCTTCTTTAGCCGATATAGATCGAGATATGTCTGGCTTATCGCTATGTCGTCCGCATGGTCAAATCTCGGTCCCGGCTTCCACGCGTTTTTCTCACCCATCTCGAGCATCGCCTTCAACATGTCGGGCGACTTGGTCGTCTCATAGGCGGCAAAGATACCGGCGTAAAAGGCGCCGTTGGTCCAGTCCGTAAGTTCGTGCTTTGGATTCGCGAGTTGCCAACGTGCCACCGTCAGCATTTTCGCCTTGATCTTCTCGCGTTTAAAGACATCCGCCGTCTGGCCCGACAAGCTACTCACCGCGGTCGACAGGATCAGGAAAAGACTAAGTGATCTCCGATTCATGTACGGTATTATCCCAAAGAAAATACAGATGTGAGCTGCCGACTGAGAGGAAATTTCTTACTCAAGGACCATCACAATCGATTCGCCGGTCAGTGTGACTTCGCCATCGGCCTTAGAGCATTTTGTCTCGAGGGTGACGATGCCCCTTTCTTCACGGATGTTCGTAACGGTCGCGGTGGTCGTGATCGTATCGCCGACAAATGTCGGAGCCGTAAATCTCATCGTTTGTGACAGATAGACGATCTTTCGGTTTTTGAACTCGTTGCCGAGTACCGCCGAGATAAAGGCCCCGCTCAACATTCCGTGAGCGATCCTCTGGCCGAACCGCGTGGTTTTAGCAAACTCCTCGTCCAGATGGATCGGGTTGTGATCGCCGGACAATTCGGCAAATTCACGGATCAGTTGATCCGAGACCTCACGGGTCGTCGAAAAAGTATCACCAACTTTAATGTCCATACATTTATGAGTATCCAACTAAACTGCGGACAGGTCCGGCTATGGTCTCGCTGTCATCGTTGTTATGCTTTGCTCAGGGATTTAAGTTCCCGCCTTTGTTCATGGAAAGCTTTTCTATATTAACGCTACTCGCCTTCGGATTCTTTCTGGGCCTGAAGCACGCCGTGGAGGCTGACCATCTCGCAGCTGTCTCAACTATAGTAACGCAGCGAAAAAGCGTTTGGAGCGCGTCACTCGTGGGCGGGTTGTGGGGCGTCGGTCACACGATATCGCTGTTTGTCGCCGGGATCGTCGTTATCCTGTTTCGCTTTGAGATCAGCCCGCGGACCGAGCAGATCCTGGAATTTTGTGTCGCCCTGATGCTCATAGTGCTCGGCGTCGATGCTCTACGACGGCTGGTCAAGGGCGGCCAGATCCACATGCATACGCACAAGCATGGCGATGTCGTTCATTTCCACCCTCACGTTCACGAGCCTGAAGCGGCGCACGCTCCGGTTATCAAGCCGGAACATTCCCACAGGTCGGCTCGAGTCGGATTTCGGCCGGTCGTCATCGGGATGGTTCACGGCCTTGCCGGCAGCGGTGCCTTGATGCTGCTCGTGCTGACAACGATCTCCTCGCCCGCCGCGGGGCTTTTGTACATCGTCATTTTTGGGATCGGATCGATCGGTGGAATGATGTTGATGAGCCTGGTGCTAGGCCTGCCGCTGCACATGACCGCCGGCCGATTTACACGTCTCGAGTGGATCTTTCGCGGCGGTGCCGGCATATTCAGTTTCGGCCTGGGGCTTTTTATGGCTTACAACATCGGCGTTGTGGATGGTCTTTTCTTCTAGTCACCTGCTGCCAAATAACAGCAAAAAAGGGCGTCCTGGTAGATCCAGGACGCCCGCTCTATTCCCGACGACGAAGGGCCTCGCCGCTTAAGGTTGCGCGATGATCTGCATTTCGGTCAGCCCGGCCGAGGCACTGATGGACATCGATGCAAAGGTGTAAGTCTTCGCGGTCGTTGTCAACGTGTACATTTGCCCGGCTATAAGACCGGCGAACTGCACGTAACCAAAGCCGTTCGAGATCGCGATCACACTCTGACCACCCGTGCTGGTGATCGTCACCCGCGCACCCTGGATGGGAGCACCGGTCGAGGTCAAGACGCGTCCGCTAAACACCGGACCGCTCGCCGCCGTAACAGTAAACTGTCCACCCTCTTTCACGACCTGCGTGGTGCCGTCGTTCAGATTGAACTTCTGGATGGCAAGTGCAGAAGTAGTGCCCACAGCTCCCCGGACCGTAAAGCTCAGATTGACGTAAACACCATCACCGCTCTTGGGGAAGGCACCATAGACGACAACCTTTAACAGGCCGGGCTGAGGTGCATTCGACAAGACAGCGAGACCGTCGCTCAAGGTGCCGGTAACAGACGCCGCACCCTCGCCGGTGTTAAGGACCGCTGGGTCATACGCGACGTTCAACTGGTAGGCCACGACGCCTTGACCGTTGAGGTTATCGATCCTCACCGGCACGATTATCTGCGAGCCTTGAGGTGCCTCCGTGTTGGCGATCGAGACGCGTGTCGCGGTCATCGGACTCAACGACTCGGGCGCGAGAGTTTGCGGACCGCTTGCATCCCAATCTCCGGACGCGTCGCCCTTCAGAATGCCGCTGAAGTCATGGTTTTGCGTGCCGCTGAACGGGCCCGAATACGTGTCGAAGATCCATTTACCCGTGTTGTTTACGCCCGGATTGGCGATATGAACGAGGTACTGAGCGATCAGCGAGGCATCAAAGGATGACACCGTGCCGTTGCCCGAAACGTCAGCAGCCTGCTGCGCCGTCGCACCCAGGGTGATTAGATGCACCACGTGCTGAGCGATCTGCGAGGCGTCGAATGGAGTGATGCCGTTGTCAACCGTGTCCGACTGCGCCGTCTTGGTTGGCGTGACCGTGTATGGTCCCGCACCAAAGCCCAACAGCGAGTAGTTGCCAGTTAGACCCGAACCGGTCGTCGTCGGAGCCACTAACGGATTGCCGACAGGAGCCAGCGTGACGTTTGGAATGCCAAACGGCGTTGCCGTATTGGCGTAAAGCACACTACCGCTGAGCGTCCCGCCGGTGATAAAGACGCTGCCGTCAACGAACGAGATCTGGTAGTTCGATGACGTCAGGCCGCCGGGCGTGACCGTGTAAGGTCCACCGATCGCCGTCGCCGTAGTGCCAACGCCGCTGAAGGTCAGCGTACCGCCAAGTACCGCCGGGGTCTCGCTATTCACAAATCCCGCATATCTGACCGTAAAGCCAGTGTAAGGATTGCCATCGTAGAGCTTACTGAACGGATCCACCGCAGCCGTATTCGGATCGAAATCGGCTGTAACTGACAGGGCTGCTCGGTTGATGGTGATCGTATTCGTCGCCGAACCGTTCGAGTAGTTCGTGTCCGTCGATGTGAACGTCGCCGTCACACCGTATGGCGTTGCCGATGCGTTCACAGGAGCCGTCGCATTGCCCGGCGGTGTGTACACATACGTGAAGCTACCGGTAACCGGCGTCGAACCGTCAACACCCACGGCCAGGCCAACAGAGTTTCGGGCAGTGCCGTTGTATGTGAATGTCCCGCCCGATGTCGTTACGGTCGGGGCTGCCGGTGTAATACTCAGCGACGCGGCAGCAGAAGTACTACCGCCGTATGGCGTGTTGCCGAGGAACTCCGCTGTGATGGAATGCGGACTGCCGGCGACCGGGATGGATGAGGTCGATGTGCTCGCGGCGCCGCTAACAACTGCTACAGGAGTTCCGACATTATTACCGTCGACCTTGAACTGCACGGATCCTCCGCCCGGATTCGGTGAGACAGCGGCGTTAAGCGTGACGCTCGTGCCATAAACCGCGGTTCCGCTTGGCGCAGTGGATACCGTCGTCGTGGTCGGCGTGTAAATGACCGAGTGAGTGCCGCTCGTTGGTGGAGTGTTGATGCACACCAGGCCCTCGTTAAAGAATTCGCTGTAGGTCGAGACCGCCAGCGTCGACGAAGATGTCGGAGCTCCGATGACCTTCAACCGGATGATCGCGACCGATCCCGCACCGGTAAATGGATACGCGCCGAAGATGCTTACCTCGACCGTGCCGGGCGAACCGCTTGGCGCGTTATAGGCTAGTGATGGAGCGTGCGGGCCGGTCGGCAGGACCGATCCCGGCAGCACGCTGATATCGGCAGCATTCGAGCTGAATACCGACGTATTGAACGTAAACACAAAGTCCGACGACGTAATGCCGCCGCCAGTCACATCCGACGTATTTACCGGAATATTGACAAAGACCCCAGTCTGAGACGACGAACTCGGTATCGAGATCATCCTGCACGCGGCCGGAGCGTAAGTAGCCGTGATCGTGTGATTGGCCGAGATACCGCTGAACGTGTAA
>DASYKW010000162.1:0-6620 GCA_035995005.1 Pyrinomonadaceae bacterium | reverse complement strand
ATCCCGCTCAACCTGCAACGCTTCGACATACGAATCACCGACGACTGCAATGCGATAAGTGCCGTCAGGTTTGGCGACCGTATGCTCGACATCTCGAAACCCGTCGCTGTTGATCTCAACAAAACTCCGCCCTTCGCGAGTGTACCAGCCGCTCATGTTTGGGATCAGACGATAGCCGAGGGCCTCGTCGGCCTCATAGAATTCCGGCGACGAGTATCCGACGATGCGAAGCCCGATCTCGATCACGACCAGGCCGAGCATGATTCCGATGACAAGCGTCAGTAGCTTGAACGCGAAGCGCCTGCTGCGGGAAAGTTGGGGCGGCGGTTTATCAGACATTCGTTTGTGCGAGGCCGGGCAAAGACAATTTACCAAATCCGTTCTTCTAACGTATAATTCGCTTCGCTCAGCAAGGTTCAATGTGTATGAAAAACGTCCTCATTCTGCTTGTTATTATGGCTGCCGCTGCGACCACCGCTTTAGCGCAAGCCGATATCCATCACGTTGATTTCAAGAACTTTACGTACAATCCGTCGTGCGCGGGCGAGGATCCAAACAGCTTCACTAAGGTCCGGGTAAAGAACGGCAAATATTCAAAGGAAACGCATCAGGACGGCTATACCGACCGCTTTTATTTCAGCGTGATGGGCGACCCGCAATTCGGTGACGTTACCGGCGACGGCAGATACGAGGCGGTTATCTTGAGCGTCTGCAACACCGGCGGCACAGGGCAATTTACCGAGGGCTTTGTTTTTACGATGAAGCGTGGCAAGGCTTCGCTGCTGGCTCGCATTCCGGGCGGTGATCGCGCGGAAGGCGGCCTGCGATCGATAAAGGTTGAGAACGGTCTTCTCGTAGTCGAGTACAGCGATCCGGACAAGGCGGCCGGTGCTTGCTGCGCAGAGGGAATCGTGATCCAGAAAATGCGCGTTGCGGGCAGCAAGGTGGCCGATGTCGGGCCGCCGATCAAGCGTGACCTATATCCAAAAGAGAGGATCTCATTCGCTAGGGGAACGAGCGGTAAGCAGTTCACCGTCACGATCCCCGTCGACGACCGTAAGCGATACATCCTCGGCGCCCGCGCAGGCCAAACGTTAAGCGTGTCGCTTTCCGGTGCAGGCGATGTCGGCATGAGAGTGCTTGACACCGATGTTAGCGAAATAACCAAGCGAATTAACACCCGGCTTACGAGCAGCGGCGACCACACATTTGAGGTATCGAACTACGGTGCCAAGCCCGTGACCGTAACCATCACCGTGCGCATCCAGTAAGCAGCGGAAACTTCGGCTCCGACTCGAATCTCATATTTCGGTTTGTTGTCGGATGCGGGAACGCGAGCTTCACCGCGTGTAGGTAGAGTCTTGGTACGTTTCGGCCACCGCGTTTCACATCACCCACGATCGGATGGCCGATCAGCTCGCAATGGATGCGCAATTGATTCGTGCGTCCGGTAACCGGCTCGAGCTCAAGCAGCGTCGTATCAGCCCGCCGGTCTCGCACCCAGAAATGGGAGCGCGAATGCTTTCCATCCTCTTTGACGCTCCAATGTTTTAGCTCGGCAAATCGGCCGATCGGCGCATCGATCACGCCTTCATCGTCCGAGACGATTCCCTCCACAAGCGCGAGATAGCGTTTCTCGACCCGCTTTTTCATAAAGTGGCCTGATACGATCCGATGCGCGCGAGCAGTTTTGGCTACGACAAGCAGTCCGGACGTCTGCTTGTCCAAACGATGTATCAGGCCAGGGCGGACAGTCTTTGTCCTAACGTCGATGCTGGCTTGCTCGTTAAAGTGCCAAACCAGCCCATTCAGTAGAGTTCCCCTATTCTCGCGGTGCGAGGGGTGAACGAGCATTCCGGCAGGTTTGTTGACTACGGCGATCTCAGCGTCCTCAAAAAGAATGTCGAGGTTCAGCTTCTCCGGCCGCATTGCCGTCCCGCGCGTTTCATCCATCCAGATCTCGACCAGATCGTTTGGCCTCAATCGGTAGCCTACGTTCTCGTATCGGCCGTTGACCTCGCATCGCTCGCTTTTGACGAGCTCGCGAAGGTACATTTTGCTGACCGCCGCGAATTCATCGAGCAGATAGTCCTCGAGCCGCATCTTTGCAGCGTCGGGCGGAACGATCAGCTCAAAACGGGTTTCCACGCTCTCGGATTGTAACCAAATCGGGACGTGAATTCCCAAAATCGCGCCTTTCTCCTACAATTTCGTAAGAAAATGATCGATGGACTCGAGATGATCAGGCAGACAGCGAATTCCCTTGCAGCAGGCGAAAGCCTGCGGGACGGCTGCAGCGATGCGCTCGAACGGATCTGCGGCGGGCTCCCGAATGCTCAGATCGCCTTCGTTGCCCGCGCCTCACAGGATCGCGGCGTGGCGGATATCGTTGCATCTCAGGGCCTGCAAGCGGCGGATTTTCGCCGCCTGGAATCAAGACTGCCGGCGAGTTCGCTGTGGAGGCTCCTTCAGGCGTCCACTCCTTTCGTTATCGATGATCTTAGCCGGGACCCAGTACTCAATTTCATGGGTTTTACGAGCGCCTCGGGGGTGCTCATGGCAGTCCCGATCAACGCGAGTTCCTCGACGGTCGCCATGCTCGCCATCGGCTTTGCTCGTGGTGCGCAGGTGGACGAGAGCAAGATGTTACGGCTTCTGGAAACGGTCTCTGCGATGATCGCCCACGCGATGAGGGTCGACCAGACGGTCGTCGTCGAGAACGAACGTCTCGCTGCCGAAAACCGACGGCTCAAGCTCGAGCTAAAAGACCGCTATGATTTTGGCAACCTGATAGGAAACTCCGGCGGGATGCGTCAAGCCCTTGATCAGATCCGCCAGATCGCGCGGTCGAATTCAGCCGTACTGCTACGCGGCGAGCCGGGGACAGGCAAAGATCTCTTCGCCAACGCGATCCGCTATAACAGCCTTCGGTCCAAGCGACCGTTCGTGAAGATCGATCTTGCAGTCGTCCCCGGCACCAACGTTCTCGACGATCTTTTCGGGATAAACGGCCATCTTCGCGCTGCCGACGGCGGCACGCTTTTTGTCGATGAGATCTCGTCTGCGCCGCCTGAGGCGCAACAAAAGCTCGCAGATCTCATGGAGCAAACGAAAGCCACCACGCGCGACAACCTTGGTGAATTCAACGTGCGCATCATCGCCGGTACCAGCCGCGATCTCGAAGAACTGACGAAAAATGGTGAGTTTGCGGAGAGGCTTTATCATGAGTTAAGTCCCTTTACGATCTACCTCCCGCCGCTTCGCGAACGAAAATCCGACATACTGCTCTTGGCCGATCACTTTCTGGAGAAGTTTGCCGCCGATCAGAAAAAGAGCATCCTGCGCATCTCGACACCGGCGATCGACATGCTGACGGCGTACCATTTCCCCGGGAACGTCCGCGAGTTGGCAAATGTCATCGAGCACGCCGTCATCGCGTGCGATTCTAATGTCCTCCATGGCCATCACTTGCCGCCGACGCTGCAGACGGCTGAGGTCACCGGCACAGAGACACGCGTGACACTCGATTCGGCGATCGCGACATTCGAGCGAGATCTGATCCAGGACGCACTCAAATCCACGCGCGGCAATGTCGCGAAAGCGGCGCGGATGCTCGATTCGACCGAGCGCATTCTTGGCTACAAGATCAAGAAATACGACCTGGATCCGAGACGATTTAAGACATGGAGATAAGCGCCCAGCTCGTATCGACACTGCCCGACGCAGAGACCGCAAAGCGTTTCGCGGACGAATTTGCCGTGCGTCATCCGTCCCACGCGGCAAAGCTCACGCGAGACGCAGCTCTCTTTTCAGACGTTGTAACACTCGCCTCGTTCAGTCCGCTGCTCTCGACCACGCTGCTACAAAATCCGGAATATCTGTGGTGGCTGCAAAAAAGGCGCAAGGATTCAGGTGTCAGATCGACTGACGAATTGATCGAATCCCTCGCGCAATTCGCGCTTACAAATTCGCAGATCGAGCCGCAAGTCGTGTTTGCGCGCTTTCGACGACGCGAGCTTTTACGGATCTTTCTACGCGATATCCGCCGTCTGGCAACCGTGCCGGAGATCACCGAGGAAATATCGAATCTCGCCGACGCCGTTCTTTCGTCAGCCCTAAAACTCGCCGCCACCGAGATGGATAATCGCTTCGGTCGGCCGCAAAGACTTGACGACAAAGGGCGAGCTAGCGAGGCAACCTGCTGTATCGCGGCGCTGGGGAAGCTGGGGTCCCGCGAGCTCAATTATTCATCCGACATCGACCTGATCTTTCTTTATTCCGACGAGGGCGAAACGTCCGGCTCGGGTTCGCGGGGAAAGATCACAAACCGCGAGTATTTCGTAAAACTCGTTGAATACCTCGTAAAGCTCGTCGGCAGCGGGTCTGGCGAAGGCGCCGCCTATCGTGTCGATCTGCGGCTGCGCCCACACGGGAGCCTCGGTGCGCTCGCACTAACTGTCGCGGATACCGTCGCCTATTACCAAAACGAGGCACGAGATTGGGAACGCCAGGTGATGATCCGCTCGCGGAGCTCGGCAGGAGATCCAGAGCTCTTCCGCGAGTTCTCTTCGTCGATCGAGTACATGGTCTTTTCAAAGGATGTCTCGCCCAGCGCGGCTCTGGCGAGCGTCCGTTTGTCCAAAGAGAGGATCGACAAAGAACAGCCGTCGAGAGGTGGATTCAATGTTAAGCTCGGCCGCGGCGGGATCCGGGAGATCGAGTTTCTCGCACAGGCATTGCAGCTTGCGCACGGCGGCAAGGACAAATGGCTGCGCTTTCCTCACACGCTTGTAAGCCTGGCCCGGCTCGCTGACAGGAAGTATCTGGCTGAGGCCGAGATGACGGGCATCGCGGCCGCGTACGAATTCTTGCGGCGCACCGAACACATTCTGCAAATGGAACACGGCTTGCAAACTCACACGATCCCTGACGACCCGGAGCGCCGAGAACTGGTCGGACGCCGAGTGGAATTTGCCGGTAGCGGGAAATTTGAAAAAGACCTGAAAAGACATACCGATCTTGTCTCACGCGTTTTCAAGCGTGTGTTTGGCGAGGCCGCTGTCGACCGTGCAGCCGATGCAACTGCTCAGAAGACGTTGGCCACGCCCGACAGGGCGAGAGACCATGTTCTCGCTTCCATCGCCAAAAGCGACTCTTTGTTCAACGCATCGTCGGACGCCGGCAAGGTTCTGGAACGACTATCACGCATCTCGCCTCATTTTGCCGAGATGCTCGCAGCGAGCCCGCAGCTTGTCGCAGATCTCGTAATTCCGGACGGTATTCCCGACCGGGACTATCGGACTGAAATGCTTGCGGCCGTAGAGAATTGCGCGACATTTGGCGAGCGCCTCGCAGCGATGCGACGCACATGGTCGCGGGCACTTATTGAGATCGTCGTTGCCGATGTCTTTGACAAGCTTGGGATTGTCGACGCTAAACGCCTGCAGACCGACCTCGCCGAGGCGAGTATTGCGGCCGCTGTATGGACCGTCCGGCGGGAGCTGACCGAAAAATACCGCACGCCAATGATCGAGAGCGACCCCGCCGCCTCAGATCAGATATTTCCAGGTTTCGCCGTTCTAGCCCTAGGCAAAGCTGGTGGCAAGGGCGTGGATTACGATTCCGATCTCGACGTCATACTTGTTTACGACTCGGAGCGCGCGCCTCAGGACGTTCCGGGTGAGCCTCAGCGTTACTGGCGAGCAGTCGAGCTTTTTGTGACTGCCCTTTCATCAATGACTCGGGACGGCAGTCTTTATCGTGTCGACCTTCGCTTACGGCCATACGGATCCAAAGGCCTGTCCGCGATGCCCGCGACCGCATTTCTGGACTACATCAGGGAGGTTGCGATGCCATGGGAGATGCTGGCTTTCGTCAAGCTGCGGGCCGTTGGCGGTGATCTTGAGCTTGGGAAACTGGTGGAAGGCAAGACGCGTTGCATCATTCATGAACGTGCAGGACAGCTCGACGCCGCTGAGCTAGCCGAAGAAACTCGCCGCATTCGCGCCGCGCTCGAGGACAGCCGCACGACACATCTGCGACACGGTGAGATCGACATTAAATATGGGGCCGGCGGAATGCTGGACATCTATTTCGCGATGAGGTTCTTGCAGCTTCGAGAAAACGTGCCGGACGATGAGAGCGACCGCTCGACAGCGTCAATGATCGACACATTGGCAATACGGGGCTCTCTCGACAACGACATCGCCGCCGACCTGCGAGCGGGCTACCGCTTTCTCGCCTCTCTCGATCACAACATTCGCCTTACCGTGGGCCGCACGTCGCGACTTCCCGGCGGCAATCAGGCCGCGATGGCAACGATCGCCTCAAGAATGTCGCTCACTTCCCCATCCGATCTCATCGAGCAGCTTACGCTTTTCCGCCTATCTATCCGCTCCGCGTTTGAAAATATAACATCTTAAATCTTGCCCTTTGAAAGAGCATCGGTGTATTTTGTTGCAAGCGGCTCTACCCACGAACGAGCGATCCGACGCGACCATACGATCTCCGTTTTGAGGAACGCCCCGGCTACCTCTTTGCCTCTGTCAGCGCCCCGACGATCGACCGAAGCATGGCTCTCGACTATCTTCACCAGGTTGCGGATAAGGCCTCCGCGTCAA
>DASYKW010000161.1:0-6464 GCA_035995005.1 Pyrinomonadaceae bacterium | reverse complement strand
CTCATCTCCCGTAAGCGGTCCAAAAAAGCCGTGTACGTTCCCATGACACCCGGCCGGTCCCATCGAATTAAACTCGGTCAGCAAACGCTCCAATCGTGAGCGCGTATCTTCAAAAGGCGGCTCGTCCTGGATGATCAATGTGGGACCTGTCGGCGAGTTCTTTGAGAAAGGCTGCTCGCCTAGGAATTTACCCTTGAATATCCATCCGATCGCCTTGCCGATAAGGTGCTGCTTCATCGGGACATCTCCCGTGGCCATCTCGACCGCCCGGGCCGTATGCTCCATCATTTGCGAGGCTGACATTTTGCCCCACTGCCGCTCCGCGTCCGGCGTTAACTTGCCGAGTCGCTCGATAAGCTCGGCGTGCGTATCAGCGTCAAATACTGTTTTCATAACCTAACCTCCAACGCCGATATTCTATCCCAGATACTTCGAAATGCTATATTTCGGCTTATGCCCGAGACGCTCAGCTCCAAAAAGATCTACAAAGGCCGCACCTTCGACGTGCGTATCGACGAGATCCGTGAGGACGAACTCACCTACGAACGCGAGATCGTCGTCCACAAAGGCAGCGCCGTGATCGTGCCGCTGTTTGACGACGGAACTATTGCTCTCGTGCGGCAGTATCGGCACGCTACAGGAAAATATCTGCTTGAAAGTCCCGCGGGTTCTTTAGAAGAAGGTGAAGATCCGCTCGCGGGTGCGATCCGTGAGCTCGAGGAAGAGATCGGCGTCACGGCGGCGACAGTCGAAAAGCTCTCTGAATTCTACGTTTCGCCCGGCTTTCTCACCGAGAAGATGTATCTCTATCTCGCGACCGGCCTCACCGAGACCGCACAAGATCTCGACGACGACGAGCGCATCGACATCGTCCGCATGCCCCTAATCGAAGCCGTGGCCCAATGCCACAGCGGTGCGATCGAGGACGCAAAGACTATCATCGGCCTGCTTTCTGCGGAACCGAAAATTGGAAACGCCCGCACGTGAGCCACGGAGATTTCCGAACGCGACAGGCTCTTTTGGCCTTTGAGGCTGAATTACTACCGCTGGTAGTTCGTCCTCGACTGCTCCAGTCTCTACGAATGCGATCTACTGCCGTTCTCATTTTGCTCATTATGAGTCCTGCGCTCACGTCCTTCGCCCAGAAGACGCCCGAGCCTCAAGCGACGCCAAATGCCGAACGCACGCCGTATGACCGCAGTTGGGAAGCACCCGCTTCGACAAATGCCCGCGGCCGCCGGGCGATGAAGATCCGCGGCAAGGACGCCGGCAAGACTTATACGGCCTACAACCACGGCAAAGCGATCGACCTCGCCGAATGGTTTAGATACACCTGTGGTTTGAACAAATACGTCGTCGCGACGCCCGAGGATACGCCGATCGCGGGTGCCGAAGACGTGACGGTCACATTGCGTGGTTATGTCCTCGCCGTCAAATTCAACCGTGCCGGCGACGGAGACATCCACGTCGAGGTGGGCTCGTCGGCCGAGTGGAATAGCGATCACGTGGTCGTCGAGATGTCGCCTGGCAAGGACTTTTGCGAGGCTCGCAAGCATCTATGGAAACTCGTCGAGAAAGACGGCTGCACCGGCGACGAGTGCATCTTCAAAAGCCCATAAAGGTCGAGGTCCGCGGATATATGCTGGTCGGCGGCGTGCCGCAGGGTACGACGGACTACTGCAACGCGATCTCGACCCGCAGCCTAAAAGACGACACACATCCACCCCGCGTCCGCGGCATCTGGCGTTTGCAACCCGTCTTGAAACTCAAAAAGGTAGGCTAGTCATGCTTTAGCGACACCTTTTTCGGACCGTGTCCGGACTGGCGCCGCGACGGCCCTCGCGACTTGACCGTAAGCACGATAGTTCGTTATTCTGTGAGTTCGCTTGTCTGGCGATATTTGCACCTATGTGCGCTTTGAGTTATGAGTACTTATTTTCCAAGCGGTAAGGATCTGGCGAATAAACGTAAGTGGTTCGTCGTGGACGCTCGCGGCAAGACCGTTGGCCGTCTGGCGACCGAGGTCGCACGCATTCTCTCGGGCAAAAATAACCCCGATTGGACGCCGTTCCTCGATATGGGCGACCACTGTGTAGTGATCAACGCACGCCATGCGAAATTCACGGGTGCCAAGGACGATCAAAAGATCTACTACCGCCACACGCTGTATCCCGGCGGCCTGCGTGAGACGTCGGTCAAAGAGATGTTTGAGACCAAACCCGAAAAGGTCATCGAGCTCGCCGTTCGCGGCATGCTCCCCAAGACCAAGCTCGGTAAGGCAATGGCAAAGAAATTAAAGGTTTACGCCGACGCGGAGCACCGCCATGCGGCACAAAAGCCCGAGGCGATCGAGATCGTCACTAAATAGTTATGGCTGATATTCAGTATTACGGCACCGGCCGCAGAAAGACCTCGACCGCACGCGTTTACCTGCGTCCCGGCACGGGCACCATCACCGTCAACAAGCGTGAGTTTGACTCGTACTTCCCTAACGAGGCCTTGCAGATGATCATTCGCCAGCCGCTGCGCCTTACGGAGACTGTCGAGAAATTTGACATCCTCGTCAACGTCGATGGCGGCGGCACCGCTGGCCAGGCGGGTGCGGTGCGTCACGGCATCACGCGTGCGCTCATGGAGTACAACGCGGACCTTCGCTCGCCCCTCAAAAAGGCCGGCCTTGTGACCCGCGATCCGCGCCAAAAAGAGCGTAAGAAATACGGTCAGAAGGGCGCTCGTGCGAGATTCCAGTTCTCGAAGAGATAATTAAAGGGATGCGGGTCGCGGTACTAACGCCGCGACCCCGTACCTTAATCCATTAGCAATGCCGCTTGGTTCAAGTTGGACGCATTGCTGAGTACATAAACCAAGGAGATATAAAGTTTTGGCTACAGTAACGATGAAAGAACTTCTCGAAGCAGGAGTTCACTTTGGACATCAGGTCCGCCGTTGGAACCCGAAGATGAAGGAATACATCTTTGGCGAGCGCAACGGCATTTATATTATTGACCTCCAGAAAACGCAGAAGCTGTTTCGCGACGCCTTGAATTACGTTCAGGAATCCCTCGCAGAGCGTCCGAATCAGAAGGTCCTTTTCGTAGGCACCAAGCGCCAGGCCCAGGACGCCATCAAAGAGGAAGCCGAACGCTGCGGACAATATTACGTCAACAATCGCTGGCTCGGCGGCCTGCTGACCAACTATGAGACGGTCAAGAAATCGATCAACAAGCTCAAAGAGATCGAATCCATGCGCGAGGACGGCCGGTTCGAGATGCTGACCAAAAAAGAGCGCCTCAAGCTGGATCGTGAGCATGCCAGCCTGATGAAGAATCTAGCCGGTATCAAAGAAATGGGCGGTCATCCGGACATGCTCTTCGTTATAGACGTCAGGAAAGAGGACATTGCGATCGCTGAAGCCAATCGCCTCAACATCCCTATCGTCGCCGTCGTTGATACCAATTGCTCGCCCGAGGGCATTGATCATGTCATTCCAGGCAACGATGACGCCCTTCGCGCGATCAGGCTTTTCGCCTCGCGTATCGCTGACGCGATCATCGAGGGCCGACAGGTCGGAACTGAAGGCGGCATCGCCGCTGTTCCCGCCGAAGGTGAGGTTGATGCTGATGCGGAAGCCACGCCGACGGAAGTATCGCTAACCGCGATTCCAAAGGAATTCCTCAATGAGGATGAACGTGCCGAGATCGAATCAGCCGACATTCCGGAGCCTGAGGAAGATGATGACGAGATCGCCGCTGAGACGGATGCTCCCGCTCAGCCCGAAAATACCGCCGAGCTGCCGGTAGCTGAGACCGCTCTCGAGCAGGCCGAGGTGATCGAGCCGGATTCGACAGAATCGGCCGACGAAAAACCCGAAGAAAGCACCGAAGCGACGGCGAGCTAAAAGATTTTTCAGTTAATAAGCGTGGCTTTTTTCCGGGAAACGGCAAATTGGCTACGCTTTTTCATAAGAAAGCGATTATTTGGAGTAAGTTATGGCAGAAATTACAGCAAGCGCAGTAAAATCTTTGCGTGAAAAGACTGGCGCCGGCATGGTCGATTGCAAGAACGCCCTTGTCGAGGCGAATGGCGACGAAACGGCCGCGATGGACCTTCTTCGCAAGAGAGGCATGGCCCAGGCCGGCAAAAAGGCCGGTCGCGTAACAGCCGAGGGCGCGGTTGGGTCCTACATTCACATGGGCGGCAAGGTCGGCGTTCTGGTCGAGATCAATTGTGAAAGCGATTTCGTTTCACGCGGCGAGGAGTTTCAGCAGTTGGTCAAGGACGTTGCGATGCACATCGCGGCGACCGATCCCCGGTGGGTCAACCGAACGGAAGTACCGGCGGAGGACCTCGATAAGGAACGCGATATCGTTCGTGAAATGCTGATGGCAGATCCTAAGAATTCCGGCAAACCGGCCGATATTCTCGATAAGATAATCGACGGACGCCTGAACAAATTCTACGAGGACAACGTCCTGGTCGATCAGCCCTATGTTAAGGACCCGTCGAAAACGGTCGGTGAGCTCGTGGCCGAAAAGGTCGGCTCGATCAAAGAGAACATCACGATCCGCCGCTTTTCACGCTTTAAGATGGGTGAGGGTATCGAGAAGAAACAGGACGACTTTGCAGCCGAAGTAGCGTCGATGGTCAGCTAAATGACATTCAACCGTATCCTGTTAAAGCTTTCGGGCGAGGCTCTCATGGGCTCGCAGAGCTACGGTATCGACACGCTGATTGCCGAGTCCGTCGCGAAAGAGATCAAATCTGCTCATGACGAGGGCGTTGAGATCGCGGTTGTTGTAGGCGGCGGGAATATCTTTCGCGGTGTTTCCGAGTCAGCCGGCAACATGGACCGGGCGGCCGCCGATTATATCGGGATGCTCGCGACCGTCATGAATGCTGTCGTCCTCCAGGACGCCCTCGAGCACCAGAACGTCTACACGCGCGTGATGTCGGCGATCGATATTCCGCAGCTGGCGGAGCCGTTTATTCGTCGTCGAGCGATCAGGCATTTGGAAAAGAAACGTGTGGTGATCTTCGCTGCCGGCACCGGAAATCCGTACTTTACGACGGATTCTGCTGCGGCTTTGAGAGCTCTAGAGATAGGGGCCGAGGCTATTCTCAAAGCTACAAAGGTCGACGGCATCTACTCCGCCGATCCATTCAAGGACAAGACTGCGACCCGATTCGACAAGATCACATTTCAGGAAGTGTTGGAAAAGCGTCTGAATGTGATGGACGCCTCAGCGATCTCGCTTTGCCGCGACAACGACCTTCCGATCATGGTCTTTAACATGCTCGAGGGGGGCAATATCGTAAAGGCCGTTCAGGGTGACACTGCGATCGGCACGCTTGTGAGCAATTAGAATATGAGCGTTCAGGACATAACACGTGAAACAGGGCCTAAGATGGAGGCCGTCGTAGAGGATTTTAAGCGAAAGCTCGCCAACGTCCGTACAGGGCGCGCCACTGCGAGCCTGCTCGATGCAATCCACGTGGACTATTACGGCACGTCCACGCCGTTGATCCAGATGGCGTCAGTAGCCGTTCCCGAGGCTCAGATGATCACCGTCTCGCCATGGGACATTACACAACTCGCGGCCATCGAGAAGGCGATCTTAGCGGCAAATCTCGGCCTAAATCCCTCAAACGATGGAAAGGTGATTCGCCTGACCGTTCCGGCTCTCACAGAAGAACGGCGAAAACAGTTTGCCAAGCAGGTTCATGAGATCGCCGAGGACCATCGAGTCGCGGTCCGTAACGTCCGGCATCAGTCTAACGACCTCATCAAGAAAGCCCTGAAGGATAAGACGATCTCCGAGGACGACGAGCGCAGCGGACTCGAGGACGTTCAGAAATCCACGAATCAGTACATAGCGAAGATAGACGAACTCACAAAAAACAAGGAAAGTGAGATCATGAGCGTGTGAACTGAAGCAGAGTACTTAATGAGCCCGTCTTGCAACGCAAAGACGGGCTTTTTTGTGCACAAATGTCCCTTACGTGCGTTCCACTTTTGGAGTATATTTAGTCAACATTTTGTCTTCTGCGAAACATATGAAACTCGGCCGTTGGTTCGTCTCTCTCACACTCCTTCTTGCTCTTCTCTCGAGTGCTCTTCCCTGCGGGCCGGGTTACACGACGCCGCTCTTTGACACGTCGTCGGCACCGGAGAACCCGTACTCAGACTACGCGGCTGGCCGGCTTGGCATCGTCAAACCGACATTCCGCCGTTCGGTGCTGCTCGCCGCTTATCGATGGCTTAGCGGCAACGGGCTGACCCAGGATGAGCAGCAAGCGACGATCGACGCCTGGAAGGCCGAGATAGACAATAAGGACTTTGCCGACAACACGATCGATGATGCCGTGAACGGCTGGGTTGAAAAGCGAAAGCAGGTGATGGAGAAGGAAGAAAAGCTGCCCGAGATCTACGCGGAGCGAAGCTACGGCGGCTACGAATTCTTCCC